>NZ_CP133133.1:979301-1305735 GCF_030908625.1 Paludicola sp. MB14-C6
AACAATTTTATTACGCTAATCAGAGAGATTCGTCAAGCAATCGGCTCAGATAAACTAATCACTTCTTGCTTTTCTGCTAACACAAACAAACTGAATAATTTTAACTGGACTGAAATTGACCAATACATAAATTATTATAACTTTATGTCATATGATTTTAATGGCGGTTGGTCTAACAAAGCCGGTCATAATTCCCCTCTCTATACCTATAGCAATGCAGAAGAACCAACTTCTACTCTTAATGACTTATATCAATATTTATCAACCACTAATATTAATATGAGTAAAGTTACTATGGGTGTACCTTTTTATGGGCGTGGTGTTATCACGCAAGGTAATGCTGCTCTTAATGCACCAACTGTAAAACGAAGTGAATTCATTCAACCGGATGGTAATATTACTACCTGTGTGGACTTTACTAACTGGCCTAAAGATGTGCTTGACGGTCAACCATCTTATTCCTACATAAAAAAAACAGTTTTAGCTCCCAATAGTGGTTGGACAGTGAACTGGGATAACGAAGCTAAAGTTCCTTACGCTACAAAAGGCAGCTACTTTTTGAGTTATGATGATGAAACATCTGTTGGCTATAAGGCGCAATTCGCAAAAGATAAAAATTTAGCCGGCGTTATTATTTGGGATGTTTATCATGATTTGGAATTCGGAGGAACCGTTACGAATTACGGATCTAAGCTAAAAAAATGGTCTGATGTTAAATGCCCATTAGCTACCAAAGTAAACGAAGTACTGAATGGCTCCACTCAAACAGTTGCAACACCTATATTATCGCCAAACGGTGGTACATTTAATACTGCTCAAAATGTTACAATTTCTTGTGCTACTCCCAATGCCACTATTCGCTATACAACAGATGGTACTGAACCTACTGCAACTTCATCTGTTTATACAGCACCTATCAACGTAGCAAAAACAACAACTATAAAGGCAAAATCAATTGCTACTGGTATGTATGATTCACCAACTGCTTCTGCTACCTTTACCATTAACACAACACCAATTGAAACAGTAGCAACACCTATATTCTCGCCAAGCGGAGGTACATTTAATACTGCTCAAAACGTTACAATTACCTGTGCTACTGCTGGCGCTACTATCCGTTATACAACTAACGGTACAGAGCCAACGGCAACTTCTACTGCTTATACTAGTGCAATTAACGTATCAGCAACTACTACTATAAAGGCAAAAGCAATTAAATCCGGTATGAATGATTCCACTACCGCTATAGCTTCATTTACTATCAGCATTACTCCTATTGAAACTGTTGCTACTCCAATAATCTCACCAAATGGTGGTTCATTTAATACTGCTCAAAATGTTACAATTACCTGTGCTACTGCTGGCGCTACTATCCGTTATACAACTGACGGTACAGAGCCAACAGCGACATCTACTGCTTATACTAGTGCAATTAACGTATCAGCAACTACTACAGTAAAAGCCAAAGCATTCAAATCAGGTCTAACTGATTCCACTACTGCTTCTGCTTCATTTACTATCAGCAATTCAAGCGGAACAGATAGCGGAAATCCTACCGGTGTTCCTGCCGTTCCATCTTTATCCCACAACAATTGGAATAACAACGCATCATATGATATTACCTTTAATATATGGTGGGGCAATAATGCAACTGCTTATACTTTATTTGAAAATGATGTTGCAATTGAAACAGGTTCATTAACGGCAAATTCTCCAAATTCACAGTCTTATACATGGCATTTTACAAACAAGTCAAAAGGAACCTATGCTTATAAAGTTGAGGTTTCTAACCACTTTGGAAAAACAACAAGCAATACAACTACATCAAATGTGATCAATGGCTCAGTAGGACCTATTGAAACAGTTACCACTCCTACATTCAATCCGCAAGGAGGCACTTATGCCAACAGTTTAAGTGTTTCTATCTCTTGCTCTACTTCTGGGGCTACTATCCGTTATACAACTGACGGTACAGAGCCAACAACAGCATCTGCTACTTATACTAGTGCAATTAACGTATCAACAACTACTACAGTAAAAGCAAAGGCATTTAAATCCGGTATGAATGCCTCTTCTACTGCTTCTGTTACTTACACCATTGGAACAACTCCAATTCAAACTGTTGCTACACCTACATTCTTTCCTACCGCCGGCACTTATTCATCCACTCAAAATGTAACAATTAACTGTGCTACTGCTGGCACTACAATTTGCTATACAATTGATGGTACTGAACCAACTGCAGCATCCACAGCATACACTAGTTCTATCAGTATATCAGCTACCACTAATTTAAAAGCAAAAGCATTTAAATCTGGTATGAATGCCTCTTCTACTGCTTCTGCAACTTACACAATCCAAAGCGGTACCTCAGTAAAACCATGGGCACCAAACACTGCATATAAAACCGGCGACATTGTTTCTTACAACGGCAAATATTATCAATGTCGTCAACCTCATACTTCTATTCCTAGTTGGGAACCACCGAATGTACTTGCACTATGGCTAGAGTATACCGGACCTGTGAATCCAGTAGAAACAGTTGCTACACCGATTTTCAATCCTATTGGAGGCACATTTACATCTGCTCAAAATGTAACAATTACTTGCGAAACTGCCAATGCAATAATTCGATATACCACAAATGGAACCGAGCCCACTGTCACATCTACTATTTATTCAGCACCGATCAATGTAACGAACACCACCACCATCAAAGCGAAAGCATTCAAATCAGGTATGAATGATTCTACTACAGCGACCGCTATATATACCATTAACACAATTCCAGTCAACACAGTAGCTAATCCTTCCTTTAACCCACAAGGTGGAACATACGCAGGGAGCCTAAACGTTACTATTTCTTGTGATACTGCTAATGCTACTATTTACTATACTATAAACGGCGCTGAACCAACAACATCCTCATCAGTTTATAGTAACCCAATAACAATTAGCTCTACTACCACTTTAAAAGCAAAAGCAATAAAAACGGAAATGAATGATTCCGCAATCACTACAGCAGTTTACACAATCAGCTCGACTCCGATTACAAATTTGCCGACTCATATTTTAACTGGTTATTGGCAAAATTTCGACAATGGGGCAACATGCTTAAAGATTAGTGATGTTCCAACCACATATAACTTGATTGCTGTTGCATTTGCTGACGCTACATCTACTCCGGGAGCAGTAACCTTTAATTTAGATTCCACCTTATCATCCAGATTAGGGGGATATACTAAGCAAGCCTTTATTAACGATATTGCCGCCGCAAAAGCAAGGGGACAAAAAGTAATACTTTCCGTTGGTGGAGAAAGAGGAACAGTATCTGTTGCTGACGCAACTTCGGCTGCAAATTTTGCAAACAGTGTTTATGCATTAATGCAAGAATACGGATTTGACGGTGTTGATATTGATTTAGAAAATGGAATTAACCCAACTTACATGGGCGCAGCTCTTCGACAACTATCTGTAAATGTCGGTCCTAGCTTAATCATTGCTATGGCACCTCAAACAATTGATATGCAAAATACTAATATGGGCTATTTCAGACTTGCACTGGATATCAAAGATATTCTAACCGTTGTCAATACGCAATACTATAATTCAGGCTCTATGCTTGGTCAAGATGGTAACGTATATAGCCAAGGCTCCGTTAATTTCTTAACTGCACTTGCAACTATTCAATTAGAAAACGGACTTCGTCCGGATCAAATTGGTCTTGGCCTACCCGCTTCTCCTTCAGGAGCTGGTAGCGGTTATATTAACCCAACGATGGTAAACACCGCATTAAATTGCCTTGCAACAGGAACACCGGGAGGAAGCTATGTACCGCCAAGAACATATCCTTCTATCAGAGGTGCAATGACTTGGTCAATTAACTGGGATGCATCGAACAACTATAATTTTGCAAACACAGTAAGGCCAACACTCAACGCATTGCCAAACTAGATTCAATAAAACATATTAAAGAGCGTTCACATAAATAGTGAACGCTCTTTTATCATACTGTTACATTGTTACCGTTATATCCTTTTCAGCATATTATATAGTAATAAAACTAATAAAAGCTAGGAGGATAAAAAATGCATTTTAATAACACCATTTGTACAATCAATCAACTGCTTCAACTCTATTACTTAACAAGCTATGGCTGCTGTTGTTTTCCATTTCGGTGCGCTCCTTGCTGCTATTATAATAATTGCAGTTGGAGTTGTAATAATAGAAACTGTTGTAATCGAACCTGCTGTAGAAGAGGAAGATAATAACGCAAAACAAAGCATAAAACACGCCCCCTAAATGAGAGAAAGAATTCATTTAGGGGGCGTCACATTTGCTAATTTAATTATCGTAAGAATGTAACATATAAGCCTGTCAGTATTGCGGTTGTAATAACGCCGCAAACATTTGCACCTAATGCATATTGCATAACAAATGAATATTTATTTGCTTTCGTTACTTCTTTTTGAGCTACTTTAGCGGTAGTTGGAACACAAGATACGCCTGCAATACCAATAACCGGGTTGAAGTTTTTCTTTTTAAATAGATATACTATGTATCCACCAGCGATACCGCCGATACCTGATAGCAGTAATGCAAGCATACCTAAAACAAGTAATTTGAATATTCTTGGATCAAGAATTGTTGTTGCATCACATAATACACCAAGCATCAATCCTAAGAAGAACGTTGCACCATATAAAAATACATTTTCAACAAGCTTTGCATATTTATCTAATCCGGATTCACGAATCGCTATTCCAATAAAGAAACTTAAGAACAATGGAGCAGCTACTGGGAATAACAAACATAAAACTGTATTTGCTACAACCGCAAAAATCAACTTCTCTTTTGAAGTAATATTATGTGCCGGCTTTTTGGTTTCTGTTATTACAGTAGCACGAATCTTTTTCGGAACCATTAATCGAATTAAGTATGGATAGCCACCATAGGTTAAGCTTAAATATAAGTAAGCAACAATGGTAATTGGAACAAACAAATCTTTTGCTAATGTAAGCGCTCCAAACAATACCATAGGGCCATCTGCGCCACCGATTAGAGAAATAGCTGCTGATTCGCCGTTTGAAAATCCCATTAACTTAGCAATTGGGAATGTTGCAACGGTACCAAATTCAGCAAACATAGCAATAATCATACTAATGAATGGATGAGCCAATACAAAGCCAATATCGGTTAAAACACCAATACCCATAAATACCAAACATGCTATTAATCCATTACTAAAAGTAAAGGTATAGATTGGTTGTAACCAGTCAATTTGCATAATATTCATTAAATCATCTGTTTTTGAAACCATTGGATCAATAAATAAGTTACCTATTTTGGTTGCTGATAAAAATAATGAGCCTGCATTTACCGCAGACATTCCTAATCCCATAGGAATCATAATAAGAGGCTCCAAAGTTTGCTTTGCGCCTAAATAAACTAATAAAATACCCAATAGTATCAACACAATTCTTGCAATAACAATTTCAGGTTTTTGTGCAAACATTGTACTGATACCTTGAAATAAATCTAAAATATTAATAAAGTCCACCGTCTTTCAAAATATACTGTTGCTATACTATTTTTTAGCTTCTTTTTTTTTGCTGATAAAAGTAATGATATCTAACATTACTTTTATTAGCAATGCGATTGTTAAAGAAATAACAAACCCTATCGCAAAAATTTGCATAGGTAAGAGAATTGCAGTAGGCATTATAAACTCCCTTCCAGGATAAACTTGCTATTTTACTATCTTTGTTGAAAGTATCAGCTATTTATCTTCATTTATTATCGTCTCATATTAACCGAATTTCTATTTTCACACTTCACTCCCTCTTAAATAAACACCAAGAAAACATTTCTTGGTGCGGTATGAATTATATACAATACAATTCACCTGTTCCATTATATGAAGATATGTGGTATAATTCAAATATAAGAAATATATTCATATTATATACTAAATTTATTCTATGTAATTAACTGGATAATAAAAGAAATGAGTGAAACTATGGATTTGCATTATTTGGAAATATTCAATACCGTTGCCCAGCAACAAAGCTTTACAAAAGCTTCTGAAATTCTACACATAAGCCAACCTGCTCTTTCTATCCAAATGAAAAAACTTGAAGAACAAATTGAGCTTAAACTGTTTAATAAAATTGGAAACAAAATCTATTTAAGTGAAAACGGCACAATGCTTTATGATTATACACAAAAGATATTTGCCATTATTGAAGAAGTAGAAAACAATATTTCCAACAAAAAAGAATATGTTGGCGGAACTCTCAATCTTGGTGGAAGCAATACTCCCGGAACTTATATTTTGCCCTCTATTATTGGTGAGTTCAAAAAAATATACCCAAATGTAAATATAAACTTACATATTGGAAACACATCCGAAATAGGACATCTCATTAACAATGGAACTCTTGATATCGCTGTGAATGGTGGAAACAGTCTATACAACAATCATATTTTTGTAGACAAGTTAATGGATGATAAGCTAATTATTGCAGCTTCACCAAATAACCCATTCGCAAAAAAAGATAAAATTACTTTAACTGATCTTAAAAAAATGAGCTTTATTGTACATAAAACAGATTCTCAACTTTATGCTTATTACGAAAAATTCATTGATGATATACATATATCCGAAAATATCAGTATGTATCTTGGCAGTATTGATGCGATTAAGCGTGCAGTTATTGCTAATCTAGGCGTTTCATTAATGCCGCTTGCAGCTGTTCAATTAGAATTAGAGATTGGGTTATTAACAAAACTTCCATTCGAATATCAAAATGAATTCTATCCATACAGCTTAATTTATAATAAAAACAAATACTTATCTACAACCGCAACAAAATTTATTGAAGTACTGAAAGATAACATTACAACCTATTATGAAACACTAAAGCCATCCTCTAAATAGAAAAAGTCTCCCTTTCGGGAGACTTTTTCTATTTAGATAACTGAACTATTCATCAAAAACATTATGAAAAATCGTAATATACTCTTCATACATAGAATAATCACATAATGAACTTAGCGCATTTAGCAAGCTGTCATAATACCACTTTTGATGTTCTTTTCCTCTGTGAAAGCGTTTCCATAAGCCCTCTCCTAAAATCATGTAATCTGATTTTAAGCTTCTTAGATTTGATAATTTATCTGCACAACAAATCATCATTTCCTCAAAAGTTGCGTTTTCTTTCATATAGTTAATGGTATGTTGTTTTCGTTCTTCCCAAGGTAGTGTTTTATTTTCAGAATTTCCAGCTACAAGATGTGCAATTTCTTTACCAAATAGAGTTTGTATTTCTTCTATTGTTACATGCGTATCTTCAATGGTATCATGCAGCAACCCTGCGACAATTACCTGTTCTGAAGCACCTTGCAAAGTTAATATCTGTGCTACTTCAAATGGGTGTACGATATAAGGCACATTACTACCCTTTCTCTTTTGTCCGTCATGTGCCAATGTTGCAAATTCAATGGCTTTATGTATAAGTAATTGATTTTCCAAATCATCTCTATTTGATATTTCTTTGGAATCAACTGCCGAAGAATTCGTAGCATATTTTGGATTTGCAATTCGAATAGAGTCCACATATTGAGTTTGCAAAGCATCAAATGCCTTGCAAACTTCTTGAGGAATGTCAACATGTGCTATAAATTGTTTTCCATTTGGTCCATACCCATCCGCATTATCAGTCAAACGAGGGATCTCACCCATTAACAATGTAATATAATGCTCTATATCCCACATTCCCCAAATATCATCATGTTCGAATGCAAGGCAATTACTATTTACAACTACAGGATTTGTATAAGCTGCATAACTGATTATTTTAGAATTGCAATGTTTTTTAAACCCAGCCACCATGCGACGCTGCATCGTAGAATCCTGAATCACAATTATGCTGTCATGTGGAATATGATTTTGCTTTAAAATGGCTAACGCATTTGTAACGTTATTCCCACAGTTAGTGGATTCACATTCCAACCAATCAGGCTCTATTTTATATCTTATTTTTATGTATTCAGCCATAATTTCAGATTCTGTTCGTCCATCTGTTTCAATTTGAGGATAGGATTGCTTCAGCTTTTGACGTAAACTTTCTGTGGTGTGACCTACACCCCCTACAATCATAAAGTGATTTGCAACACCGTTCAAAATAGCTTGCGCAGCAATATCACAACCATATGGTATGCTTCCACCAAATAAAATCAGAACATCTGCACGTTGAAAGCCGTATTTACTCTGTAGATTACTTTGACTAAGAACATCAATATCACGCAACCCACAAAACTTAGCAATCGTGTTTATACTTTCAGCAACTTCATTCACATTCACTTTAATCATCATTCCTTTTCTAAAAGTAATAAAAACTTTATTTTTATACTAACATAAAAAGCAATAGAAATATAGGGATAAGTTATGAATGAGCCGCTGATTATACCTTATTAAATTTGCTCTAATTGCTTTAATATCCGATTTACTTGATTGGATGGAACATAGCCTTTATTCATTTCCAAAACTTGTTGCAATGTCATTTTACCAGCCATTTTAACGAGCGACAGTTTCATTATTTCAGGTAATTCCTTTTGTAAGATTGCTTTTGCTTGTGGGTTACGTAATAGCTCTTCTACCGTTATTTGGTTTTGTTTTAAATTCATAAATATACCTCCTATTATTGTATCAATCAGTGTTTCGCTTATCATATTGTTATTCTATTGTATGGTAATTTCATTAAAAAGGTACTGCTTATTCAAAAACAAAAGCTACAGAAATCTGCAGCTTTCTTTCATCGTTTGGTATTTGGTCCTAGTGCCTCTTTTTTTGTGTTATGAGGTTGATTTTGATAGGAATCCGTTACAACGGAATTCGTAAAATTGTTCATTGCTTGCTCTTGCTTTGATTGCTTCTTTGATACCTTTTTATTTTTATCTGACATAATCCTCACCTCAAAAGTAGTGTTTCATAATGAATGAGAAATATGTAGAACCAATTTAATATACATTATTAAATTAACAGCCATTATTGCCATACTTCCTATTCTTGTTGAAAGTCTTGCAATTGCTGTTAATAAGAATGCGACTGCTATATTATTGATAATTACCTGCCCTTACCGTTAGTACATTTTTCGCCATTTGGTGTAATACCTATTTACGACATTGGCTGATTGCTTTAGATGTATGCCATATCCTCCATCATATTTCACTGTATTCTCATCAAATTGCAATTTTCCTTCCCAATCCCATAGACCAAAGCCTCTTACAAAGGAATACTTTTCACAAGTTGATAATACAGTTTCATAGAAACTGGACTGAGAATCAAAGTCTACAACAGATTTTAAAATATCTTTATGTACAGAATCTGATAAATTGTTAATTTGAAATGCATTTCTATCATATTCAATATTTGCTTCTTTTGCTGCTTGTTTCAATTCGTTTTCAAACCGCATCCAGTTGTTTGGTACCATTGGCGATGATTTGCAAGTCATACAGCCACACTCTATAAAGAAAAACGGCTTTTGATACTTTTGAACTACTTGCTCAATGCGAGATAACTGCATATCCCAATTATCAATTGGATAGTATCCACTTGCTGAAATGACATCTAAAGCATCCCAAAATGGAACATGTTCTTCTTGATATTTATCGCAATTCCATGTTAACGGGCCATCATAGTATTTACGTATTTCGTTGATACAATTCCGCCAATCTTGCTCTCTTCTCTGCGTTTGCACCATTTCGCATGCAATGCAAACCATGTCAACATTAAGCTCTTGGGCAATTTTCGCAAAATGTACTTGATATTCAGTATAAGATGTAAACCATTCACTCCATTTTGGTTCACAAGGAACATCATGATCAAAAAAGTTAATGTGTGCTCTCCAAGTTCCGTTTCTGCAATCAAGCATTGGCTTTAGAATTACATAAAGGCCAAGTTCTCTGGCTTTATCAACTACACGCTTTAGCCCCTCTTTTGTTGGCGTTTCCTCCCCCTGATAGTCAATTTGAGTGGATTGCGCATCATCTTGCATGGCATGAAATGCAAAGATAACTGTATTTGCATTTGTTTCACTTACCATAGCCTCCAGCGAGTGTAATGGAGCATCGGTTAAATAGTCATCACGTTTCAAATCGTAACCAAAGCTAATTCCGCACAACATCGGCATCTTATTAGCATCTAGTATTATACCCATAAAAATCCCCTCCGTCTTTATTCTGTCTGCATTATAATCCTTAAAGATAAAAAATTCAATAGGTAAACTAAAAAAGCATAAGGTACCCACAATCTCTTGTGAATACCTTTTATTAACTACAAATTGATAATATCTTGAGTTAGCATTTTTACATCTTCCTCTTTTGTTGCCCAACTTGTGCAAAAACGTACTGCAGTATAATGATTATCGATTTTTTCCCATTCTTGAAATGAGTATTTTGCTGATAACTTTACTATAATGTTATTATTTAAAATAGGAAACTGTTGGTTGGTATTGGAATCATACAAAAACGTACAGCCTTTTTCTTGAAATGCCTTTTTGATTTCCAAAGCCAAATCCACTGCATGTTTTGCAATACTTAGATATAATCCATCTTCAAATAATGTTTCAAACTGAATACCTAATAATCTTCCTTTCGCCAACATCCCGCCTTTTTGCTTTATAAAATAACGGAAATCCTTTTTTATCATTGGGTGAGTTATTACTACCGCTTCACCAAACAAAGCGCCTACTTTTGTTCCGCCAATATAAAATACATCACATAAATTTGCCAAATCAGAAAGCGTAACATCGCTCTTTTCAGATGCTAACGCATATCCTAAACGTGCGCCATCTAAAAATAATGGCAAGCTATATTTTCTGCATACTTTACTTAATGCTTCTAATTCTTGTTTTGAATATAGCATTCCTGTTTCAGTTGGATGAGAAATATATACCATTCCGGGTTGCACAAGATGTTCATGAGCGGAGTCATTCCAATGTTGTTGATAAACTCTCTCTACTTGCTCTGCGGAAATCTTGCCGTCAACATTGTCAATTGCAAGTACTTTATGACCGGTTGCCTCAATCGCACCAGATTCATGTCCGTTAATATGTCCTGTATCTGCAGAAATAACGCCTTGATGTGGGCGAAGAGTTGCCGAAATCACCGTTGCATTCGTCTGTGTTCCGCCAACTAAAAAATGGACCTCAGCACTTTCATTCTTACATAAATCAAGAATTACCTTTCTTGCTTTTTCGCAATACTCATCTTTTCCATAGCCCGGTGTTTGCTCTAAATTGGTTTCCACTAGTCTTTTTATAATGCGTTCATGTGCACCTTCCGCATAATCACATTCAAATCGAATCATTTCTATCCTCTCTCCCTGTTTTCTGAAATAATAAATAAATTATAGCATACTCATATTGGTTTTCAAACTATGGTTTACAAATTGATTCGTTTAGTTGTGATTGTTTCACAAAATGAAGTATCATGCTCCACAAAAAGAATAGTTGGCTGATATTGCAATAATAACTCTTCAATTTGCATACGGGATAAAACATCAATAAAATTCAATGGTTCATCCCAGATATAAAGATGTGCCTTTTCACATAGACTTTTTGCTATGAGTACCTTTTTCTTTTGTCCTCCACTGAATGATTCCATATTTTTATCAAACATTGTTCTTGTAAAATCTAATTTTCTCAATATTGTTTTAAACAAACTCTCGTCAATATTGTGTAAAACTGCAAACTCGGACAAATTCCCTTTCAAATAAGAAGTGTCCTGGGAAACATACGAAATAACAAGTCGGCTACTTTTCTCAAGCTTTCCGGTATAGGTGAGTTGTTCTCCACAAATTAACTTTATAATACTGGATTTTCCTGTACCGTTTTTCCCACAAAGCGCAATACGATCGCCTTGCTCTATTGTAAAGCTAACGTTGGAACAGGCTTGTTTTTCTCCATAAAAAATAGATACATCTTCAAGATTAACCAAAGTTTTAGTGTAAAATGAAAGTGGAGATATCTTAAGCTGTTCCGCATTTTCTATATTTTTAAGCAATTTCGATTTTTCTTCAATTGCTTGACATTGGCGAAATTCAATTGCTTTCGAACGTTTCATCATTTTTTTTGATTTTGCACCTTCAACAGCTCTTCGAGTTAAACTTTTCTCAGTTTTTGTAGGGTCAAACCCTATTTTCCTTGCTTCCACTTGATTTGACCAGTCAGATGTACGTTTTGCTGCTTTGGTTAAGCGTTTGATATCCTTTTGCAGCTTTTCATTCTCTTCCATTTCATAGTTATCCTGCATTTGTTTATTCTCCCACCAAGAAGAAAAGTTACCTTTTTGAATTTCAATGTTAGTTTTGTTAATTGATAAAATATGATCTACGCAATGATCTAAAAACTTACGGTCATGAGAAACTAAAATATAACCATGTTTAGCCTTTAAATAATCACTCACAATTCGTCTTGCCTTACTATCCAGATGGTTAGTTGGCTCATCAATGAGCAAATAACTATTTTCTTTTAAGAATAATGTTGCTAATAATACCTTTGTTTGTTCACCGTTGCTAAGCGTAGAAAAAGGGCGATCTAAAACGTCTTCCGATACATCCAGTAACGATAACTCCCGAATAAGCTCCCATTCTTGAAAATCAAAGTGGATAGAATGAATAACATCAATCGTTAACTTTGAATAATCCTCTATTTCGTATGGAAAATACTCAAATTGCATATTGGTTGCAATTGTTCCGCTATACTCATACTTACCCAATAGCAAGTTTAAGAAAGTTGTTTTTCCTCTACCGTTTCTGCCTGAAAAGCCTAGTTTCCAATCAGTATCTATTTGAAACGATACATTTTCAAAGATGTTATCATAGCTTCCATCGTAAGCAAATGTTAAATCTGAAATATTAATAAGTGACATATAAAAATCCTCCTAATACAAATAAAATAGCTGCAAGAAAGCTATTTCTTGCAGCTCAAAATATACAGAAGGACACATAGCACACAAAGATATGCTATTAGAATGTCATATATAAAATGAGTTCGAAAAATTGTAACTTTCTTGCATGAAGCACAACAAACAAAAGCGATCGAATCCGCTTAACATCATCTATTATGCTTTTAAATTTACTAGCAAGAAAAATTACGCATCTTTCCAACTCCAATCATCTTAAGTTATTTGGTATTATATCATTATATGAATATTTTGTCAATTAGATAGTAAAACAGGTGAAAGCAACTTGCTCTCACCTGTTAATTTTATTATTTATCTGTACTTTGATGTTCTTGTTCTTGATGCTTCACAAATTCAACAATACTTTCTTCTGTAAAGCCTTCTGTGCTATCAGATTTAAAGAACACTTTTACTGTTTGGAACATAATTACGATATCTTGCCATACGCTGTATTTTTCAATATACATTAAGTCAAGAATCAGCTTGTCCTTCGGCGTAGTATTATATTTACCAGCAATTTGTGCTAAACCGGTTAATCCGGCCTTCGCACGAAGACGATATCGAAATTCAGGTAAATCATTTTCGTATTTTTCAACGTGTTCAATACGTTCCGGACGAGGTCCAACAACACTCATATCGCCAATTAAAATGTTAATAAGCTGTGGTAATTCATCAATACGTAACTTTCTTAGAATATTACCAACAGGAGTGATACGATCATCATGATCACTAGCAGGTCGATAACCTTCTTTTTTATCCGCATCGACAATCATCGTTCTAAATTTCAGCACATTGAAAATTTTACCGTTTAAAGTTGCACGTTCTTGTTTAAAGAAAACAGGGCCTTTATCATATAACTTAATGCATAACGCTTCAATTAACATAATCGGGCTGAATACAATTAACGCTACACTTGAAATAATAATATCAATCGTTCGCTTTAAGAATTTTTGTTCAAAAGATAGTCCTTTAATATTAGAGACTAACATTGGCATATCATCTAAAACATTGTGTTTTGAATAATTTACTACGATATCACTTAATTCCGCATTCAAATAAACATTCACATAGTGTTTATACGCATAGTCGATAATATCACTTTTATCCTGTGCAGGAACATTATAAATGAATATAGAATCACTATGGCGAATCAGCTTACGTAAATTAGGATCCTTAAAGGAAATAACATCAGTCACTTTATATTGCTTTTTATACTTTCCGATTTTAGGTAAAATCTCGGAAGCACTTGCTTCATCAAAACATATTAACACACATTTTTCAGGTGGGTTAATTCTAAAATAAACGTAATTACCGAAATAAACAAATATGGTAACTATCAATAAATGCAATATGAAAATAACTAACAAAATTCCAATACTTTTTAAAGTAAACATTCTTTGGTCTAACGAGTGGGTATTCATAATGCATAATTGCAAATAAGTAACCGCATCGGTTATAAAAGCGGCAATTCCCAATGAAGATATAATATCCTTGCTTTTTTTCTTTCCAATTGCAAAGCCACCATAAACTGCCGTCATACTAATACCAATAATAACAAAAGTAGTCATTGTTATTGCGGCTGTTCTGGTTTGATCAATAATTTGCGGATGGTCTATAGAAAATAATCCAAAGAAAACCACAAATAAACTAATAAACAATAACGACTTAATAATAAATATTGTTGTCTTCTTAAGACTGCGAATCATTTTTTTTATTGCCATAGCAAAGCCTCCAACGCTTTTCGCTTATAGTACTGTCATGTTTACCCATTATATCAAAAGGTAACAAAAAAATCAAACCTGTTTTTTAAAATGAATATTTTTACTCTAAAAAATACTATTTATTCCCTTTTATTAAACGGCTTTTTGCAATTACAATTGCACTAACAGAAATGATAATCAACACAATTCCAAGTAGTAAAAATAAAAAAGCGTTATCTTTACTAACAGCTGCTTGTGGCGTCGGAGTAAGCTTACTTGATTTAATAGGAAGTGATAAAGAATAAGGATTGCTGCTTTTCTTGATAGAGGTTAAAGCAACAATTGCTTGCTCTGTTGCATTGTTTAAACTCTTTTCACCTTTAATATGTGCAAAACCGCCATCACTATTTTGATAGGATAGCAATTGATCTACTAAGGATTGCGAATTTTTACGAAACCGAATATCATCTAATGAAATATCCAAAGTATTTAACATAATAATAACTGCGCTTAAACTCTCACTATTTTCCTGACCTGAAAATTCAAATCCACCTTTTCCAGTTTGACTTTTTGATAAATAAATTAACCCTTTATCTATTGCGCTTTGTACTAGTATCTGCTCTTTATAATTTGCTAACGCTGTAAGTGTTATTGCAGTTGTATCAATATCAGATGCAGAGCTTTTCATAATGGAAAAGCCGCCGTCTTGTTGCTGAAATTCAAGAATATTGGAAATCAATTTATCTCGAGTATTGATAGCGTCTTTTGGTAAAGTATAGTGATTAGAATCTAATGCAATTAACGTATCAACAGCTCCCAAAATACCTGCATTCATAATGTTTGGATAATTACTAAGTAGTTTTACTAAGCTTCCATATTCATTTAAACTTGCATCATATCCGCAAAATGTGAGTGCCATTATGTTTTTAGCAATAGCCATTGGAGTCTCATAGTCATGCTTTATTTTAACACTATCCACGAAATCATTAACTGCTTTAATATCAGCTGTTCTTCCGGCAACACCCATACTAATTAGATAGGAGGAACTATTGCTTTTATTATTTAAGTGCAACCAATTCGTTGATTGATTTAAAGATTCATTTGTTTTATCATTCCAATATCTACCGGTATCTTTTATTTGATAACTTGATGTTGTATTGGGGTTAGCTGATTCGACTTGAGTGGTCTGCTTGGAATAAATCCACTCTATAATATCGCCATCCTTTACCATAGTCGTATCTAAATTTTGAAGAACATAAATTCCGTTTTGTTTTACTGTAAATTCAGTTGGATATGGTTCTGTTTGAATTTTACACACTGTATCATCTAAAAGCCGCACTTCGGAAATTTTGCCATTTTTCATTGCATAGTCTTTTATTAAATTTTTGTCCTTCAATTGCTGCATTGTACTTAATATACTGGTTTCGTTATCCAAGGAGATTTTTGTATTCTCAACAACATGGTTTTGTTTGATATTATCATAAATACTAATCATAATTGTTTTTTTGCTTTGCTTGGTCATCATTGGTGTCGCATTTGCATAAACTGCTTGTACGCAGCCTAAACAAAGTATCATTACAATAATAATTGCAAACCATTTCTTCATTCTATCTCCCCTATTCCATTTATTTATATATAGATTAATTATAACGGATTCGGCTGATGATGTCTATAAATATTGCATTTTATTTTATATTTTGCATATTTAGTATTGTAATATTAGTATTTACCATTTGTATGAATGTAATATATTGTTTCCGCTGTAATTATATGATACAATAAATGTGGAACTATTGTTTGGTAAAGGAGAAATTTATGAAAACAAATAAAAAAGCAATACAAATTGTAGCTATTTTATTTTTCATTATCGTTTTAGTGTGTATTTTTCCTATTCCAAGAAAGATTGATAAAATAGTTCCAGCTTTTGAATGGCAAAATGGAAATGCAAATTATCAAAAACAAACGCAAATCAAAATAAAGGGTATTTACAAAGATTATCTATTTCGTAGAGATACCTTTAAAGGAACTATTTGTATTGATGGATACGACTATACATCTGACGGAACCCATGAACTCAGGCCTTTTACCTTTTTTAATAATGATGCTCATCTACAATATATGGACAAAAAAACATTTTACTTTAAATCTCTTGGTACTATCTATCGCAATCCCAACTGGGACAAAACTTTAATATGTGTTTATAAAGAATTGGAAGGTAGAAGGGAGTGGAGTGAAGATGATGGTATTATCATTTCTGCCCCTGCCACAACGAGAGAAGAAGCGATGAAAGTTGTTGATAATATCAAACAATATGATGGATGGATATCAAGAATAAAATGGAAATAAAACGGAGTGGAGCGATGAGGGCATCGCTCCCTACATTTTGTGGGAGAATAATCACTACTTTAATCAAGAAATCTATTTGCAAGTACATTCTAATTCATGATATAATAATCTTCAAGATTGCAAAAATCAAAACTATTGTAAAGAGGTAACGAATGAGTATATTAAATGTTGAACACGTTAGCCATGGGTTTGGTGGACGTCAAATATTAGAGGATGCATCGTTTCGACTATTAAAAGGCGAACATATTGGATTAGTTGGTGCAAATGGTGAAGGTAAAACCACCTTTTTAAATATCATAACTGGCAAGCTAATGCCTGATGAGGGAAATATCAGCTGGTGTAAACGAATTACAACAGGTTATTTAGACCAAAACACAGTTTTAACACAAGGAAAAACAATCCGTGAAGTATTACGTGATGCCTTTTCACATATGTTCGAATTAGAGCAAGAAATGCTTGCTATGTATGATAAAATGACAGACTGTACTGACGAAGAGATGGCTGTTTTGATGGAAGATGTAGGTGAAATACAAGAAAGCCTAGAGCATAATGGGTTTTATACGATAGACTCTAAAATAGAAGAGTATGCAAATGGTTTAGGTTTAGGAGAAATCGGTCTTGATCGCTTAGTAAATGAATTGAGTGGTGGACAACGTGCAAAGGTATTGCTTGCAAAGCTGCTGCTTGAAAACCCTATGATTTTAATTCTCGATGAACCTACGAACTTCTTAGATGAAAACCATGTTTATTGGCTCACAAACTTCTTAAAGAACTACGATAATGCCTTTATCTTAGTATCCCATGACACTACCTTTATGAATAATGTAATCAATGTAATTTATCATGTAGAAAATGCAACATTAACTCGTTATTCCGGAGATTACAATTATTTTCTTGAAATGCATGAATTAAAACGCAGACAATTAGAGCAAGCTTATGAAAAACAGCAAAAGGAAATTGCACAGCTTGAAGATTTCGTTGCAAGAAATAAAGCGAGAGCAGCTACTGCAAATATGGCAAAAAGCCGTCAGAAAAAGCTTGACAAAATGGATGTTATAGAGCTTGGCAAAACAAAGATTAAGCCAACCTTTTCTTTTAAAGAGGCAAGAACTCCCGGTAAATATGTAATTGAAGTAAAAGATTTAGTTATCGGATATAATGAACCGCTTACAAGGGCATTGAATTTTCATGTTGAAAGAAACCAGAAGATTGCAATTAAAGGTGTAAATGGACTTGGAAAATCCACATTGCTTAAAACCTTGTTGCAAATTATTCCCCCAATCAGTGGAACCGTTGCCCACGATCAATTTATGGAAGTCGGCTATTTCGAGCAAGAGGAAAGCGCCTCATCTAAAACTGCTTTAGATGAATTATGGGACGAGTTTCCCTCTATGAATGCCGGTGAAGTACGTGCAGCACTCGCTCGCTGCGGTTTAACCAATGAACACATCACAAGCCAAATGCGTGTTCTTTCGGGCGGAGAAAATGCAAAAGTACGTTTATGTAAACTGATGATGAAAGAAGCAAACCTATTGGTACTCGATGAACCGACAAACCATCTTGATGTAGAGGCGAAAGAAGAACTAAAAAAAGCGGTAAAAGAATTTAAAGGAACCGTTTTATTAGTTAGCCATGAACCTGAATTTTATGAAGATGTTGCAACTGCAATTTGGAATGTTGAAGATTGGACAACTAAAATTGTATAGAAAAAAGAGAAGCTTTCGCTTCTCTTTTTTTATTCTCCATCATAATAATCTACGTTTGAATTATCTTGAAAGAATACACTTGGTTCACTTGACATGATAATCCCTGTTTTACCTGAATGAGGATAATGCACAATGTCAGGGAAACGGGTAGTATCCACATCAATATAGACTAAAGGTTGCGTATCCGATACGTTTTGAATACGATGAGCACTTTGCTTCGTTGGAGGACATACAATTACATCTCCAGTTGTAATATTGCGATTTCCTTCTGGAGTTTCTAATACACCTATTCCACTAATAATATAGAATACTTCTGTATTGCTAATATGATAATGATAAGGGTAGTTATATTTATGTGGTGGAATTTCATAAAAAGCAACATAACATTGTCCGCTATCTTCACTAGAGGTCACCTTATATTTTCGATATTCGTAAAGGTCATGATCTGCTTTATGCGTCGGGATAATCGCTTCTTTATTGGTGACTATGATTTTGTCATCCATAGAAACACTCCTCTTTATTCAATACTCAAATTGTATTTTATACTACTTGCTTTTTTGAATCCTACACTTTCATATAATTTATGTGCAGGGTATGCATCATCAAGACACGTTAGCGAAATAGAGCGATAACCATTATCTTTTGCAAACTTTTTGACATGGTTCAAAAGTGTTTCTGCAACTTTTTTGCGCCTATGTGTTTGCTTTACTGCAACATTAAAAAGCATCAAACATGGTTGAAAATCAAATGTAAAAAGATCAATCTTATACAAAGTAACACTACCCATTATCTCGTTATTTTCCTTTGCTACAAGAATATCATAATTACCATTCAACTCATATTTTTGGTATTGCTCAATATCTGTGCTTTGTCCAAAACATCCATCTATTAAGTCTTTATATAATAGAATATCTTCTTTTTGTAAACGTTCAATTTCCATAGTATCTTCCCTTTTCTAAATTACCTTTTTATTTAGTATAGCATTAATTCCAAGATAAAACAATTATTTTTCAAACCCTATTGACTAATTTAGTCAATAGGGCTATATTAGTATTGACCAAAACAGTCAATCAAAATTAGGAAGTGAGCAATTGAACGAAAATAATAAGCAAAATGATAAGCGAGAACGCATAATCAATGCGGCTTTAGAAGAATTCTCAATAAATGGTTATAAAAAAACTGCAATTGATGAAATTGTCGCAAAAGCAGAGGTTTCAAAAGGACTTATTTTTCACTACTTTGGAAACAAAAAGAAATTATACTTATCTTTATATCAATATTGTTATGATATGATGGCGACCTACTTTTTTGATAAGCTAGATACTACTAACACCGATTTTTTTCATCGTATTAAAAATGCCGAGCAAATTAAATTGGAACTGTTGCAGCAATATCCATTCTTCTTTCAGTTTTTAATGAAAGCATATTTTGAAACCCATACTGATGTAAAAGCAGACATTGACCGAATAAACAACAGCATAAGCCCTGAAGCAATCGCGAAAAGTTATAGTAATATTGACTATAGTAAATTAAAAGACAATATTTCTCCTGATATTTTGATGAAAATTATCAACTGGACATCATATGGCTATATGCAAGAGGTCTTTCAACGAGGAGAAACAGATATGCAAAAGATAATGGATGATTACAATGTCATTCTTGATATATTAATGGCTAATTTTTATAAGGAGGAATATCTATCATGAGCATGATTGAAATTTATAACCTAACTAAAGACTACGGCAACAATAAGGGCGTTTTTGATGTATCCTTTTCAATTGAAAAAGGCGAAGTATTCGGATTTCTAGGGCCAAACGGTGCGGGAAAAACAACAACCATTCGCCACCTGCTCGGATTTTTAAATGCTGATTCCGGAAGTTGCACCATTAACGGATTGAATTGCAGAACAAGTGCGCATACAATCCAAAAAAGTCTTGGATATCTACCAGGAGAAATGCCTACTGTAGATGATATGACAGGTACACAACTTGTAAAATTTATTGCAGAGCTTCGTGGATTGAATGATCTCAAGAAAGCAAATGAGTTAATGGAACGCTTTGAGCTAAATCCAAAAGGAAGAATCAAAAAAATGTCAAAAGGCATGAAGCAAAAAATCGGCATTGTATGCTCCTTTATGCATGATCCTGATATTCTAATTCTTGATGAACCAACCAGTGGGTTAGATCCATTGATGCAAAATCGCTTTGTTGAACTTATATTAGAAGAAAAGCAAAAAGGCAAAACCATTTTAATGTCTTCCCATATGTTTGAAGAGGTTGAACGAACTTGTGACCGTGTTGGTATTATTCGTGAAGGCAAGCTTGTTGCTATTGATGATATTGACACCTTAAAAGCAAGCAAACGCAAAAACTATGTTGTTTCTCTATCTACTCAACAAGAAGCACAAGCATTTTCACAAGAACCGCTTAATATAATATCAATTCATAATAATATTGTAACAGTATCATTACAAGGTGATATGTCTCCTTTTTTACAAGCAATGACAAAATATCAAGTTACCAATTTGGATGTTGCTAGCCAAAGCCTAGAAGAAGTCTTTATGAATTACTATGGAAATGGAGGACAAAAAAATGTTTAGTTTGCCTTTATTGAAACGTACGATTCGATCTAATTACATAGTATTTTTAATTTTTGCTGCAGTAATTACAATGTATTTTACTCTTATTGTCGGAATGTATAGCCCTGAAACACAAGAAACAATGCAAAAATTGATGGCTACTATGCCCAAAGAAATGATGTCTGCATTTGGCTTTGATTTTCAAGCGACCACGCTAATCGGATTTTTAGCATCTTACTTATATGGTTTTATTATGCTTATTTTCGTTATGGTATATGGAATTATCGTATCAAATCGTTTAATCGCAAAGCATGTTGATCGTGGTTCTATGGCTTATTTCTTATCCACACCAAATACACGTATCAAAATTGCCGTTACACAAGCAGCTTTTCTTTTAGCGAGTGTTACAATAATGGTATCATACGCAACTGTTTTAGGTATTATTTGCAGTGAAGCTACCTTCCCCGGTAAATTAGACATTCCTACTTTTGTCTATATGAACTTTGGTGTCTTACTACTGCATTTTGCGTTAACCGGAATTGGTTTCTTTGCATCATGCTTATTCAATGATACGAAAAACTCACTTGCAATTGGTGCAAGATTACCCATAGCTTTTTATATCATTCAGATGTTGGCAAATACGGGTGAAAAGCTGGAAAACTTTAAATATGCCTCTATTTTTACGCTGTTTAATCCAAATGACATTATTGCTGGTGCAGATGGAGTTGGAATCTGCTTTACGATACTTGGTAGTATAGCAGTTGTATTATATGGTGCTGGTATGTGGGTATTTCATAAAAGAGATTTACCGTTGTAAATTTGCTAGAAAGGAAAAGATTCAATGCATACGATTGAGCAGCTTACTCCTAAGGACTATTATAAATGTCAAAATATATGGGATATGAGCAAGCAGCCTCACGCACAAAAATGGATGAAACAAATGATTGACGGTAATCGTATCATATTTATCTATAAAATAAATGGTGAGTTTATAGGTGAAGGTGCATTAGTATTTGATACAGGCGATAGTGACTATACGATTCCCAACCGAAGAATTTATCTATCACGATTAGTAGTGAAAGATGAATACCGAAATCAAGGAATTGGTAGTAAAATTGTGGACTTTTTGACTCAGAAAGCTCGTGAGTTTGGTCTTTCAGAGATTGCCTTAGGCGTTGATACGGATAACCTTCCAGCAATCCATCTTTATCAGAAAAAAGGCTTTACTGATATTATTTTTGAAGGCGAAGATGAGTACGGACAGTACATGAAACTATTGAAGAAGCTATAAATATAAAAAGGTGTCCATCAAGGACACCTTTTTATATTCTCTATACTAGCAATAAATATACTACGATAACTGAAGCGACTAATTGCAAAATAGCAAATCTTGAAACGGTTTGCGTGTTTGACCAACCAATCGTTTTTCGCACATGGTCATGAATTGGCGTACGTGTATTTTTTAAAATATGAATCTTTAAAAAACGTAACAAAGCAACCTTAATTAAGCCTAATCCTCCATCAATGATAAACACAATACAAATTGGAATATATAAGAAAGGGCTACCTGTCTTTAATATTGCGATAGCAATAAACAAACCGATTGCACGTGAACCTGCGTCGCCCATCATAAGCTTACTTGGGTTTGCATTAAACCATAGATAAGCTAATATAGCTGCACATAAGATAAAGATAACATAATTAAAGGATTGCCCGTTTCCTTGAATAGAGTTTACAACTGAAATCGTTGCTAAAGATATAATAGCAATCGTTCCAGATAACCCGTCTACCCCATCTGTACAGTTTGTAACGTTAATAGATACCCAAATTAACACAACAGCCAGAATACCATATACAATAGGGTTAAACGTTATTGTTGTTCCAAAGAAGGCAAACGTAACATCGCTACCATTAAAATTAATAAACGTAATTGCCGTTACAACTGCGATTACAAAGTCTAGAAAGCCTTTAATATACTCTCCCCATGGCGTTTTTGCGCAATCATCCAAATAACCGGTTATCATTGCGGCAACAACCAATAACATATAAATAATTGTTTCTATACTAAACTTGCCAAACAATATTGTTACCACAGCAAATACAATGATAAAAACAAATCCGGCACCACGAGGTTTACCTTCAGATAATTTTCCATCATGGGCAAATTCTCTGCCTTGATCTTTTGGCAAGAAACCATTTCCTTTTTTTAGCACTAGAAATGTTACAAGAAAAGCCACAAGTATACCGGCTAACGCAACCCCATTAGCCCATGTGCTATCTAAAAACAAATTCAACATATTTTCACTACCTTTATTTTTGTCTATTTAGATTTCTTACCATATTATTGTTACAAATAAGAATCATCAATCATAAATTATATATCAGATACCCTTATTTTTCAAGTAATATCATAAATCAAAGCAAAAATGCCATTTAAAAAAAATACTTTTATGAATGACACTTTTGCTTTTTTATGATGGTTATATCTTTTTTTAATAATCGTATCAAAAATATGTAACACTACTATAGTAAACAAAATAATGTATTGTGTAGGTTATAACAATTTATTATCTGGTTTATTATATTTTTTTAGAAAACTCCAAAAGATAAAATCCTTTGGAGTTTCATATGAATGATATTATAGCGTTTTAATAGTTTTTTGCTACTACTTGGAAATATGCTTGTGGATGGTCACATACAGGGCACTTTTCAGGAGCACTTGTTCCTTCGTATGTATATCCGCAATTTGCACATTGCCAAACTTGCTTTTCTTCTTTTTTAAATACCTTTTCTTCTTCTAAGTTTTTAAGAAGTGTACGATATCTTTCTTCATGTTCTTTCTCAATCTTACCTACTGCTTCAAACAAATAAGCGATTTTTTCAAAGCCTTCTTCTTTTGCTTCTTTAGCGAAAGTAGCATACATGTCGGTCCACTCATAGTTTTCGCCATCTGCTGCATCCTTCAAATTCGTTGCAGTATCAGCAACACCATCATGCAATAATTTATACCAAATTTTCGCATGTTCTTTTTCATTGTTTGCAGTCTCTAAGAATAAAGCTGCAATTTGTTCAAAGCCTTCCTTTTTTGCCTTAGAAGCATAATAAGTATACTTATTTCTAGCTTGTGATTCTCCAGCAAAGGCTGTTAATAAATTTGCTTCTGTCTTTGTTCCTTTTAAATTACTCATACTGTTCCCTCACTTATTAATATAATATATTTTAACTATGACCGAATCTTTGAAAAAAGTCAAGCCTGTATGTTGAAATTAAAATTAATACATTGTAAAATATAAAGCAATACATAACCTAACAAGGAGTGATGAGATGAAAAACGTTATCATAATTGGAAATGGACCTGCTGGAATTTCCGCAGCGCTTTATACGATGCGTGCAAATATAAAGACTACTGTTATTGGCCGTGATTTAGGCGCATTACAAAAAGCAGACAAAATCGAGAATTATTATGGTTTTGCAGAACCTATCAGCGGTAAAGAGCTTGTAAATGCGGGTATTGCTGCTGCAAAACGCTTAGGATGCGAAATGATTACTGATGAGGTTGTATCCATTGGATTTGAAGAAAAACTAACTGTTATAACAAAAAACAAGCAATATCCTGCTGATGCAATTATACTCGCAACAGGCACTTCACGTAGTGCACCTAAAATACAAGGCATCAAAGAATATGAGGGCAAAGGTATTAGCTATTGTGCAGTGTGCGACGCATTCTTTTATCGTGGGAAAGATGTATGTGTACTAGGCAATGGTGATTATGCATTACATGAAGCACAAGAATTAGTGGCTGTTGCAAATTCAGTTACTATTCTTACGAATGGTGAAGAGCTTGCTACTACAATTCCATGCAATATTCAAGTAAACAAAAAGAAAATAAAGGCTTTTGAAGGTGAACAAACCATTCAAAATGTTTTATTTGAAGATGGTGAAACTTTAGCTACTTCCGGTATTTTTATTGCTGTAGGAGTTGCTTCTAGCAGCGATTTAGCAAAAAAATTGGGTGCACAAACCGAAGGTGTTACAATTACTGTAAACGAGAACATGGCAACTAACATTCCCGGTTTATATGCAGCCGGCGACTGTGTTGGTGGATTGCTGCAAATATCGAAAGCGGTTTCCGATGGTGCAAAAGCCGGTACACAAGTCATTAAATATATCAGAGGAAACTCCTAGTTTGTTTTCAATGACATTTATTGATTTATTTAGAATGAAATAAGCATAAAGCAAACAGCAGGGACTTTCCCTGCTGTTTGCTCAGTCTGAAGAAAAAGCCCGATTTTGGCGTAACCAAAGTCGGGCTTTTGAATATATGGTTGAAAATTTAAAAAAAGTGGAAAGGATACAAAAAGGAGAGTTCACCCTCCACTTATGTATTGCCAGCTTTTTAAGGTTCATGCACGCAAATTTAAGCCTAACCCAGTTTGTTACTTGGGCAAGACTTCGATAAGGTGTATAACGCATTGCGTATTTTTCTTTCGCATCAGCAAAAACTCGCTCAATCGTTTCTTTTCGCTGTGCATAAAGATCTTTGTATTTTATTGCATAACGAATATCTGAAACTTGCTCTAAGTACTCATGCCAAACATGAACTGTGTATTGTTTCTGGAATTCTTTACTTTCAGTGCATTTGTAACGAAACCCACAGATTTTACAGTCGTTTGGATTGCTTTTAAATTCTTTGTATCCTTCTCTATTCGTGGTGGAATAGTGTAAAACTTTATTGTTTGGACATACTACACAGTCAAAATATTCATCATATGAAAAATCATATTTCTTAAAAAAGCCTTGTTTTGTCATTGGTCTACGATATGGTACTAATAAATCTTTTCCATCATCTATAAGTCTTTTTGCAATATAGGGAGTATTGTAGGCACTATCTGCCACTATTGTTTGGATTTCGGGGTGGTTTTCTTTTAATTTATCATACAAATCATCGAATGCTACGCTGTCATGTACATTGCCTGCTGTTACATGAACATCTACAATGTAGCCTTTTTTGTCACAAGCTGTATGTGCTTCATAAGCAAGGCATTTCTTATGCTCTCCTTTATGAAATACACCGCTTTCAGGGTCAGTGGTTGATTCATTGATGATTTTTTCTTCTATTTTAGGTGGCTTTGTATCGTCAAATGGCTTTTTTTTATGTTCTTCTCTATCTTTATTGATTTCGTCCATTAGTTGTTTCTCATAATGTTTTGCTGCTACGGGGATTGATTTCTTTACAACCTTTTTTATATTTGCATTTGCTTTTATATGGGTTCCATCTACAAATACCACCTCTGGGTCAAGATATCCCATATCATTGATTTCATTCAATATCCAGTTGAAAATGCATGCAATAGTATTCTCGTTAAATCTATGTTTAAAGGCATAACTTATTGTTGTAAAGTGAGGTATTTGTTCTGTCATTAAATATCCTAAAAACCAACGATATGCACAGTTCATTTGTACTTCTTCTACCAATTTGCGCAACGAACTTATTCCATACAAATGTTGTATTAAGACCATTTTGATTAGTACTACTGGGTCTATGCTTGGTCTTCCATTATCTTTACAATACAAATCCTCTACGAAATCATATATATGACAGAAATCCACTGCACTATCTATTTTTCTAAGCAAATGTTCTGCTGGAATAAATTCTTCTAAGCACAAAAACTCTACTTGTGTTCGGTCTTTTTTAGCTTTAACTAACATTTAATCACCCTATTTAATTATACCATTTTTCGCGTCAAAAGTCCCCTAAATCATCAAATTTAGGGGACTTTTTCTACAAGCTGAGCAAACAGCAGGGACTTTCCCTGCTGTTTGCTTTTGTTAAATTTTATAATGAAAAATATTGTTTTTCTAATTTTAAAAAGTACAATCTAATACTTCCACATTGCTTATTAATCGCCCGTGAATAGAAACTTTATAAAAATCAAATACTAATGGAACAATTCAATGCATTTAAAATAGTAACCATGCTTTGCATTAGAAGAAATCACTTTAGTATATTGGTTCAGGAAACAATTTACACATTAAAAATGTTATAATTTATTAAAAAAATGTTGACAAAAAATATGTAATAGTATACAATTCATATGACAAATAAATTATAGTGTGTTACTGATTCAATCAGGCATAAACGTATTTAAGTAGCTCGGTTACTTAGTGTGTTTATGCCTTTTTTTATTTGGTTTAATATTTTGGAGGTTTTTTTATGAAACAATTTAAATTTGTTATTAAAGATGAAAACGGAATTCATGCACGTCCAGCAGGATTACTTGTTAAAAAAGCTGGTGAATTCAGTTCTAGCGTTATGATTCAAAAAGGCGAAAAATCAGCTGATGCAAAAAGACTATTCGCTGTTATGGGCTTAGCTGCTAAGAAAAATGATGAGTTGACTTTTACAATTGATGGTGAAGATGAAGAACAAGCTTTATCCGCTCTACAACAATTTTGTGATGAAAACTTATAATTAGGGGGCGTTAAGGTGATAATCTTAAAGGGAAAAGGTGTGTCTTCAGGAATTGCAATTGGCAAGATTCACTTTTGTCAACGTAAACAACACGTTATCAAACGTATTCACACAGAAGACAGCCAATCTCAAATTGTTCGGTTTGAACAAGCAAAAGAAAAAGCAATCACACAACTTCAAGCACTTTATGAAAAAGCTCTTCCCGAAGTTGGAGAAGCCAATGCTGCTATTTTTCAAATTCATCAAATGATGTTGGAAGATTTAGATTATGTTGATTCCGTTGTTAACATTATAAAAATGCAGCAAGTGAATACAGAATATGCTGTAGCAACAACCGCAGATAATTTTTCAAACATGTTTAGCCAAATGGATGATGAATATATGCAAGGCCGTGCAGCAGATGTCAAAGACGTATCAGACCGTTTGATTGACATTCTTATGAATAACAAACAAGCAGCAAATACCGACAATGAGCCGATGATTATCGCTGCAAATGATTTAGCTCCAAGCGAAACGGTTCAAATGGATAAAGCCAAGTTATTAGGATTTGTTACTATGGAAGGGTCCACATACTCCCATACAGCAATCATTGCTCGTACGATGAACATTCCTGCTGTAATCGGTGTCGGAACTGCTTTACAAGAAGAATATGATGGAAAACTGGCGGTTATTGATGGACAAACTGGCGATATCTTTATTGAACCGGATGAAGAAACACTTCGTTTATATGAAACCAAAAAGCAACAAAATTTGCAACATAAGCTTCTTTTAAATGAGTTAAAAGATAAAGAAAATATAACATTAGACGGTAAAAAGATTAAAATATATGCTAATATCGGAAGCCCTTCTGATGTCGGCGAAGTTTTAAAAAATGATGCCGGTGGTATAGGACTTTTCCGTAGCGAATTTTTATTTCTTGAAAAAAATGATTATCCTACAGAAGAAGAACAGTTTACTGCATATAAATCTGTAGCCGAAATCATGTCCGGAAAAACCGTAGTTATTCGTACACTTGATATTGGAGCAGACAAACAAGTGGATTATTTCAACATGGAGCACGAAGAAAATCCTGCAATGGGCTATCGTGCAATCCGAATCTGCTTAGACAGAATAGAGATATTCAAAACACAGCTCAGAGCATTATATCGTGCTTCTGCATATGGAAAAATTGCAATCATGTTTCCTATGATTATTTCTGTGGAAGAGGTTCAATCTATTAAAAGAATCGTTGAAGAAGTCAAAAGTGAATTAAAGCGAGATGGTATTTCTTTTGATGAAAATATCGCATTAGGTATTATGATAGAAACCCCTGCTGCCGCACTCATCAGTGATGATCTTGCAAAAATGGTGGACTTTTTCAGCATCGGTACAAACGATTTAAGCCAATATACTTTAGCGATTGACCGTCAAAATTGTAAATTAGAAACTTTATACAATGCACATCATAAAGCAATCTTACGACTGATTAAAATGGTCGCTGATAATGCTCATAAAAACGGAATTTGGGTAGGTATTTGTGGTGAGCTTGGTGCTGATGAATCATTAACAGAAACATTTTTAGCAATGGGCATTGATGAATTATCGGTTTCTCCAAATAAAGTTTTAAGCATTAGAAAAATAGTAAGGGAAACGAATGTTTCTTCTATCAAAGATCAAGCTTTAACTAACGTTTTATAACTATTTTGGATTTTATATAGCTGCCAACAACCATACGTTTATCCGTAACCAATTTTTACGCTTGACGAAAGGAATGGTCATAACAATGGAATATGTAGTTGAAAAATCGATTAACAATAATGTTGTTTTGGCAAAGAACAAAAAAAGCAATGAACAAGTCATTTTAATGTCAAAAGGAATTGGCTTTAATCGCAAAAGAAATGATATTGTTTCTGATGTTGGAGAAGAAAATCAAGTATTCATCCTATGGAATACAAATACAAAAATGAAGAATGTAAGCTATGACGAAAAAGAACTTGAAAGCGTAGTAGCTGAAATTTGCACTATCGCACAAGAGAAGCTAGGCATTCACAAGGATAATATCTATAAATCCCTATTTGATCATATACAGTTTCTTGTAGATCGAATTCAGTTTGGATTAACAATTGATAATCCATTCCAAAACGAAATTTCAATTCTTTATGCAAAAGAATATGAAGTAGCAAAACTAGGCGTGGAATTGTTAAACACAAAAATGGGAATCGACGTTGGCGAAGCTGAAATTGCTTTTATTACCCTACACTTAAACTCCTCTCTCAACAAGCACTCCATTAGTACTTCACTGGATCAGGTTCGCATTTATAGTAAAATAGCAAATCATGTGGAATCCTTATTGCATACGCATTCTATGTATGAGGAAACCGATATTCGTATTTTTTTGATGTCACTAAACCGAATAGTGAACGGAAAACCAAATGCCTTTCAACTAGACCATTCCCTTTTAGAATCCATTCAATCAAACATGGCCGACAGCTATAAAATTACAAAGCAAATAGTAGATATCATTAATCAAGAGCTCCAAATTATTTTGGACGAACATGCAATCGGATTTATTACGGTTGAAGTAGAACGTATTAAACAATTAAATCAAAAAAAAGAAGGTTAGATTATGTTTGGCTTATTTAAGAAAAAAGAAAATGAAGCCAGCGAGATTTTCGCAACACAAAACGGTACAGCAATTGCATTGACCGATGTACCTGATGAAGTGTTTTCCGAAAAGATGTTGGGCGACGGAATTGCAATCATTCCAACCAGTAACGAAGTGGTTTCACCCGTTAACGGAACAATCATCGATGTAACGGAAACACTTCACGCGTATTGTATTGCAACAGATGATGGACTGGAAATTTTAATTCATATCGGTGTTGATACGGTTGAATTAAAAGGCGAAGGCTTTGAAAGCTTCGTTAAGGCAAACGATAAGGTTAAAGTGGGCGATAAATTAGCTACTGTGGATCTTGATTTTATTAAGAGCAAAGGCTATCAAACACATACTCCTATCATCATTACAAACATGCAAGATATCAAAGAAATGAAAACAAATTTAGTTCAAACACAACAAGCCAAAACAGTTGTTATGACTTATAAAAAATAAGGTGGTTGACAAATATGAAAAATAATAAAACATTCAGCGTTTTGCAAAGAGTCGGAAGAGCATTCATGTTTCCGATTGCATTATTACCAATAGCAGGTTTGTTGCTCGGAATCGGTGCATCTTTTACAAATCCGACTATGATAGCAGCATATAACCTTCAATCTATTCTAGGCGAAGGCACATTTTTACATGTAGTTTTATCAATCATGAGCTCAACCGGTAACATTATTTTTGCAAATCTTCCTATCATATTTGCTATGGGTGTTGCACTAGGTATGGCAGAAAAAGAAAAAGCAGTTGCTACACTTTCTGCTGGTATTGCATATTTAGTAATGCATGCTACCATTTCTCAAATGCTAAGATTATCAGGTAAAATATTAGCAGATGGTTCTATTTCTCCAAACGTAGTACAAGGTAGTATTGCTGAAACAAACGGTATCCTATCCATGCAAATGGGTGTATTCGGCGGTATTATTGTTGGTCTTGGCGTAGCAGCGCTTCACAACCGCTTTTATAAAATCAAACTTCCTACCGTTATCTCTTTCTTTGGTGGAACACGTTTCATTCCAATTATCTCAACAGTTGTTTACATTTTAGTAGGCGTGTTAATGTACTTCATTTGGCCTATTATTCAAAACGGAATATATGCACTTGGCTCTCTTGTTGTAAACGCAGGATATGCTGGTACATTTATATATGGTATTATTGAAAGAGCATTGATTCCATTCGGCTTACATCACGTATTCTATTTACCATTCTGGCAAACAGGTGTTGGCGGTACAATGGTAATCGATGGAACAACGATATTTGGCGCACAAAACATCTTCTTTGCTCAACTTGCTTCTCCAAGTACAACTCACTTCAGCGTAGAGGCTGCTCGCTTTATGACAGGTAAATTCCCTATAATGATGTTTGGCTTACCTGGTGCAGCTCTTGCAATGTATCATAGTGCAAAATCAAACAAGAAAAAAATTGTTGGTGGTTTGCTTCTTTCAGCAGCACTTACCTCTTTCTTAACAGGTATTACAGAACCAATTGAATTTACATTCTTGTTTGTTGCCCCTGTATTATATGGAATTCACTGCGTATTTGCCGGTCTTTCCTTTATGTTAATGCACTTATTAAACGTTACAATCGGTATGACCTTCTCAGGCGGATTCATTGATTTCTTCTTGTTTGGTATTCTACAAGGAAGCGATAAAACCAATTGGTTGGTTGCAATTCCTGTTGGTATCGCTTACTTCATCATTTACTACTTCCTATTCAAGTTCTTAATTAAAAAGTTTAATTTCATCACTCCTGGTAAAGAAGATGATATGGAAGAGTCAAAACTATATACAAGAAAAGATTTAAATGAAGTAAAAGAGCGTGGTAATGTATCGCAACTGATTTTAGATGGTCTTGGCGGCATGGATAATATTAAAAACCTTGATTGCTGTGCTACAAGATTAAGAATTACTGTTTTGGATTCTTCCATTGTTGACGACAGCTTATTAAAGCAAAGTGGAGCTTCCGGAGTAATCAAAAAAGGTGATGGCGTTCAAGTAATTTATGGGCCACGTGTTACAGTTATCAAAAGTGAATTAGAAGACTATATAGATGAAAAACATGCAAAATAATATTAACCAACTTCTCAAACCTTAAATAAAAAAGTAACCGATGAACATCCTCACTTGTTCATCGGTTACTTTTTGTTTATTGAGTTAAAATATGTTGTCTTGCATTACTTACTTTATCAAATTGTATCATAGCTTATTACATATGGTATCTTGATTGAATCTAACAAATAAATCCTACATGAATAAAAAGTATTTGAATTGAAACAATTATTTTATATCTCACGAACTATTCACTAATCCTTCATTTTTATATGATAAGCTAACATTATAATGACAAAAGGAGCGTTTTACATGGATTGGTTTCGTAAGTTAATGACAGGTAGATATGGACCTGATACATTGGGAATTGCATTGACTATTATTGGTTTAGTCGTTTCTATGATAGGCACTATTACTGGATTGTTTTTCATCATGATTTTGTCTTACCTTATTATTGGTTGGGCATTGTTTCGTATGTTTTCAAAAAATATTACGAAGCGATATAAAGAAAATACTCTATTTTTAAGTATTTGGAATCCAGTAAAATATAAAACCCAAACAACAGTGAAGAATATGAGTGATACTAAAACTCATCGCCATTTCAAATGTCCAAATTGCAAGCAAAAAGTGCGTGTTCCAAAAGGCAGAGGTAAAGTTAACATTACCTGTCCAAATTGTAGAACGCAATTTATCAAAAAGACATAATAGTAGCCTCATTGTTTACGCAGTGGGGCTTTTTACAACGCTATACGTAAACGCACTTCAAAAACCCGTTGATTTTATTTTCTCACTTTGCTATACTTTTATTGATATATCTATATTGGGATTAACCGGAGTTATATCCGATTCCAAGAAAGGACAACTTTAACTATGCCAATCAGAATTATGGAAACATTGCCTGCTAAAACCACTCTGGAAAGTGAAAATATTTTCGTTATGACAGAAGATCGTGCAGAGCACCAAGATATACGACCATTAAGAATAGCAATATTAAATTTAATGCCTAAAAAAATCGAAACAGAAACCCAACTGCTTCGTTTATTAGGTAATACCCCTTTACAAGTAGAAATAGAATTGTTGCAAACGGCAACATATACGGCTAAAAACACCTCACCAGAGCATCTATTAAAATTTTATAAAACATTCGATGAGATTGCGCACTTAAAATTTGATGGACTTGTAATTACGGGTGCACCTGTTGAACAACTTGATTTTGAAGAAGTTGATTATTGGGATGAGCTAACTCGTATTATGGAATGGTCCAAAAAAAATGTATGCTCAACAATGCATATTTGTTGGGGTGCACAAGCCGGACTATACTATCACTATGGAATTCAAAAAAAACCTCTTCCCGAAAAAATGTTCGGTGTTTTCTCTCATGAAGTGATTACTCCCACTCATAAGCTAATGCGTGGATTTGACGAAACCTATTATGCACCACATTCTCGACATACCGCTTCTATAGAAAAAGAGATTGCAAACCATCCTGAGCTTGAAGTACTATCTCATTCAAATGAAGCAGGAACCAACATTATCGCCGCTAAAAACGGAAAGCAATTTTTTATTACCAGTCATTCCGAATATGATCGTGATACCCTTGCAAATGAATACTTTAGGGATATTGATAAAGGGCTGCCAATTGCTGTACCGAAAAACTATTTTCCAAATGATGATGCAGCCTTTCCTCCAGCATTTAAATGGCGCGCACATGCACATTTATTGTTCAGCAACTGGTTAAATTACTTTGTATATCAAGAAACTCCATTTGATTTGGAAGATGGTTTAAAGTAAATTTTGCATCACTTAATATAATAAAAAAGGATATCAATATGAACATCACCTATCAAAAAACATCTGCCGATACAATAGATGATATTGAGTTAATGTGTAAATGGGATAATGATGAGGAAATTCAATATTTCATCAGACCTAATTTTAACGAGCAGAATATTCCCCGTATCACCATAGAAGAAACTATAAAAAGTATGAAAGCGAATCAAAAGAAATCAGTATATATGATTCTGTGTGACAATATAAAAGTGGGCTATATCAGTATTCAAACTGATGTTCCCTATCTTTTCAAGCCCGACGATTCATCCGCATGGATTAGTATTTGCATTGGTGAAAAAGCTTATCAAAGAATGGGTATTGGTGAACGCGCAATGCAGTTTTTGGAAGAAAAATGCAAAGAATTATATTGTAATCGAATCGAATTAGGCGTATTTGAATATAATCTCAAGGCTCGCGCTTTTTATAAAAAAGTCGGATACCGAACAATAGGCGAAAACAAGAATTTTGTCTATTATAATGGCAAATGGCATAACGATATTCGAATGGAAAAAATGATATAACGACAAATTCAGTCAGATGCGTTCCCAGTTCAATCTGGGAACGCATCTGACTGAAGAAAAAGTGAATTTTAGTTTAATATCTGCAAGATATAAGTATTATTCTTGCGATTATGTATATTGGCCTATCCGCCCAAGCCTGACCATGCTTTTTGGCAATCGCCCCAAAAAGCATGGATAAAAAATGCTTTGTTTCTTAAAATTCCTCTAATATTCATTTTCTTCTTGCGCTTTGAGTTTTTCTACAAGCTACTGCGTTCCCAGTTCAAACTGGGAACGCATTTTTATTTGTTTCAATAATAATGATATAACCCCCCTGATTATATAGACCATAAATGCAGTTTATCCACTCAGCTTTATTCGCAGTTTTTGCAAGAGCTTTTTTTCTCTTCTCGAGACTTGCACTTGTGTCATTCCTAAAACTGCAGCAGTTTCCGATTGCGTTTTATTTTGATAATATCGCAACAAAATAAGCTGCTTATCTTGACTATCAAGTGTGTTAATTACTTCATTCAAGGAAATTGTATCGGCTATTCGATCATCTATTACATCAATTGGAACATCAAGCTGACTTTCACCGTCTTCGTCTTGCAGCGTCAATGACATAGGCGGTATACTTACATTAAGCGCTTCAACAACAGTTTCCATTGATACTTCAAGAATTTCAGCTAGCTCACTTAGGGTTGGCTCTCGTGAAAATTCTTTCATATATCGTTCCCGCTCTCGTATTGTTTTCATAGATAAATCCTTTAAACTCCGACTTACTTTTAGTGCACCGCCATCACGAAATAAACGCTTCATTTCGCCTAAAATAGCGGGAACGGCATATGTTGAAAACATGATACCCCGATTCTCATCAAAGCCATCAATCGCCTTTAACAACCCAACACATCCGGCACTAAACAAGTCATCATATTCAATAAATCTACCTCTAAAACGGTTGGCACAGCTATGAACGAGTCCTAAGTTCTTTTTCACAAATTCCTCTTTTTCAATTGCCGTTTTAACCATTTTGACACCGTGGCTCTAGCTTCTTCACTAAAACCACCGTTGTTCCTCGTCCTTCCTTTGAATATACTTTCACATTATCCATAAAGGATTGCATAACTGCAAAGCCAAGACCTGCTCTTTCTTCATTTTGAGCCGTTGTATATAAAGGTTCCATTGCTTTCTTAACATCGGGAATTCCGCAACCGACATCTCGAATTTTAATATAGACTTTATTGTCTTTTAAAATGCGTAGTGTAATATAAATTGAGCCAATTGTGTCTTTATAAGCATGAACAATACAATTGGTGACTGCTTCACTTACAGCAGTTTTAATGTCTGTTATTTCGTCTACTGTTGGATCCAGCTGTGCGAAAAACGCAGATACTGCAACTCTGGCAAAGCTTTCATTTGATGATTTGCTAGAGAGCGTTATTTTTACCTCGTTATGTACATTCATCTTTTTTACCTCCTACTACGTTAATTTTCAAATTCTGCTAATTTATCTAATCCCGCTAATTTCATGACTCGCTTAATATGAGAAGAGGAATTGGTAATTCTCACTTCACCACTCATACTGCGAACTAGCTTGTATCTGCCCATTACCAAACCTATTCCGCTGCTATCCATGAATGTGACATCTTTGAAATCCAACCGCAATATGCTTGGACGTACACGTTCCACACATGCGTCGATTTCTTCCCTAATTTCGCTTGCAGTGTGATGGTCAATATCACCTTGAATGTAAGCTGTGATTTGATCGTCTTGCGTTTCAAGTTTAACCATATTGATTCCTATCCTTTCTTTTTTACTCATACTCATTTCATTTATCATCACAGGTTTCATTGCAAAACAAGTGTATAGATGAAATGAATATAAAAATAAAAACTCCCTCTGATTGATACAAAAAGTATCAGAGGGAGTTTTCTAATTTATAATATTTTAAAATATTTTCCCTCTATCTAATATTATAAAAGAAAGAGGATGAAAATATTGTCATTTATTGGTATCTAGTCCAATTATTTATTGTTTTTCTCATATCACTTGCCATATAAAATGAACCACACACGATAATTGCAGAATTGTCGTCTGTAAATGTAAGTGCTTTTTGTAAAGCTTTGTCATAATCATCAATTGGTTCAACCTGATTGCAATATTGCTTTGCAACTTCCGCTAAAGCAACAAAATCAACTGCCCGCGGATTGTTGACGGGAACTGTTATTATCCATTCACAACGTGAGCCAATTTGCTCAACAGCACTTTGATAATCTTTGTCCTTCATCATGCCAACAATCGCTATCTTTTTATTCACTTGCAGCTTGTCTAACGTTTCTACAAGTGATAAAACAGCTTGCTTATTATGTGCACCATCTACAATGATTAACGGCTTTTCGCTCATTCGCTCAAATCGTGCCGGAAAAGTGGTAAGCTGTAAACCTTTTTTGATACACTCAAGCGTAATTGGATAGCCTTTTCTTTGCAAAATTTTCATAGCTTCAATTACTGCTACTGCATTGTAAATCTGATGTGTTCCGGCTAGCTGAATGGAATAAGCTTCTTTATCATATATAAACTCTGAACCAAAGATATTACTTTTTATAATAGTAACAGCGTTTGCATTTGGTAAAATTAAAGTAGATTGTGTTAATGCACAACGCTCTAAAAATACAGCAACTGCATCAACTTCTTGTAACGGATAAGTGACTACATCCGTTTTTTCCTTTATGATACCTGCTTTTTCACTTGCTATCTTTTCAATGGTATCGCCCAAAATATCAACATGATCCAATGAAATAGAAGTAATGATTGCTACTTCAGGTGTATCAATTACGTTGGTAGCATCAAAACGACCGCCAAGACCAACTTCTAAACATACAATATCACATTGATTCTGACAGAAAAACTGCATTGCGATGGCTGTAATCGCTTCGAATTCAGTTACTTGCATTCCCTGCTTGCTCATTTGCTTTACAATAGGGTCAATCATCTCAACCAAACAGCGAAATTCTTCTTCTGCAATCATTTCATTGTTTATTTGAAACCGTTCTCTAAAGTCAACAACGAATGGTGATATATATGTTCCAACCTTTAGCCCTGCATTTCGCAATATTTGAGTAGAAAACTGAGCAGTAGAGCCTTTCCCATTTGTTCCTGCTATATGCACAAATTTTAATTTTTCATGTGGGTTACCCATTAACTCTAATAGCTTTGCCATACGCTCTAATCCTAATTGTGAGCCAAATCGAGTAAAGCTGTGTATATAATTTACGGATTCTTGATAATTCAAGAAGGTCCCTCCTATTTTATTAAAATCATTCTTAATACGTTGAAAATATCGTATCCTTCAGCAGTTAATTATAGCATAATGTGATTATGGATACAATGTAAGTAACAAACTAAAATAAGTAAAAATATTTTTGAAAAAGCTATTGACAAAACTTTGAAACAGTTGTATTATTGTATCAAGTCATTAGTACAATAACACAAATAGAAAAGAGGACTATCAATGAATTGGAATTTAACCTCAGATCGTCCAATCTATGCTCAGTTAATAGAACAAATAACCCAAAGCATAGTTTCAGGGGAATTTCGAGCTGGCGAAAAACTACCATCTGTAAGGGATTTAGCGCAAGAAGCAGCCGTTAATCCAAATACAATGCAAAAAGCATTAGCTGAATTAGAGCGAAACGGTCTAGTTTACACACAGCGAACGGCTGGAAGATTTATAACGGAGGACAATGCAATGCTTGAAAAAGTTAAAACACAACTAGCTACTGAGCAAATTCAAATGTTCTTTGAGAAAATGAATCAACTTGGATTTTCAAAAGAACAAACTATTACTTTAATCAAAAATACAGCGGAGGGGAACTAACTATGCTAGAAACTGTAGAAAATCCAATTTTACAATGCCGCAACTTAACAAAACGTTATGGTGCAAGTCTTGCGCTGAATGCAATTAACCTAACCATACCAAGAGGAAAAATTGTTGGACTGCTTGGCGCCAACGGTAGCGGTAAAACAACTTTAATGAAATTAGCAAGCGGTATTTTAACTCCAACAAGTGGAGAAATTATTGTTTGTGGTCAACAAACAAATCTACAAACAAAAACTCAAGTTTCTTATCTTCCTGATAAAAACTATTTACCGGATTGGATGAAAGTTGCCGATATCATTGATTATTTTGGCGATTTCTATCAAAACTTTGATAAATCAAAAGCTTTTGATATGTTACGCCGCCTTGGAATCAGCGAAAGAGATCGATTAAAACACCTTTCAAAAGGTAACAAAGAAAAGGTGCAGTTAATATTAGTAATGAGCCGTAATGCAGAGCTTTATTTATTGGATGAACCAATTGGTGGCGTTGACCCAGCAGTTCGTGATTACATCTTAAATACAATTATTTCAAACTACAGCGAAAACGCAACTGTTTTAATTTCAACACATTTAATTGCTGATGTTGAAAAAATACTCGACGAAGTAAACTTTATTGCAAACGGTCAATTAGTTTTATCATCCTCCGTTGATGATATTCGTGAAAATCAAGGCAAATCAGTTGACGTTTTATTTAGGGAGGTATTCAGATGTTAGGTAAACTTTTTAAATATGAAATGAAAGCAACAGCAAGATTTTATTTGCCTATGCTTCCTGTTATTTTATTCTTAGCAATAATAAATAAAATGCTATTTATTTTCTTACCAGATAATCCTATCATAAATGCTATTCGTTTTATTTCTGTATCAGCACAAGTTCTTTTAATATTCGCAGCATTTATCATTTCCTTCATAATTATGATTCAACGTTTCTATAAGAGCCTACTTGGTGAAGAAGGCTACTTAAGCTTTACGCTACCGGTTTCTGCAACAAATCATATTGTGAATAAACTATTGGTTTCTTGCATATGGACTATTGTAACTTTTATAGTATGTGCGGTTTCTGTATTTTTGTTAATACCGGATTATAGTTGGATATCAACATTTTTTGGTGAATTCTCAACCCTACGTTCCCAGTTTGAAACCATACTTCATATTAACTTTTGGTTTTTTGCTATCGAAATCGTTTTTGCTGCACTAATTGCTATCCTTTCAAGTACTTTAATGATTTATGCTTCTTTATGTTTAGGCCATTTAGCAAAAAGTAATCGTATTTTAGTATCATTTGGTGCATTTTTTGTACTATCCACTATCTCTCAAGCAATATCAACTATAGTTTTATCAATACTAGGATACAGCTTTTTTGAAGCCAGTAGCACACTAGAAGCAGGAACAATATCCACCCTGCTTCTAACACAAATCGGTATTGGTTTGGTTCTTTCTGTTGCTTACTTTATTGTATCAAATATTATTCTATCCAAGCACTTAAATCTTGAATAACTTTATCAACTATAGTATAACAAATAAACGATTCTATCACCAGGAGGTCAATTCTTGAAATATGTAAAACAAATTCCTAAAACAGATTTTACATTATCCAATGCATTGCAAATAGTTGGATGGAAACGAATAAAAGAACCTAAAAATGTATTGATTGCAACACTTATCTCCATTCCTATTTTGCTTGTTAATGCGTTTCTCACAGGAGGATTGTTTTATATTCTTTTTCCACAAGTAAAAGAACTATTTCGAATTACCTCTTTCTCTTTTACAATATCCATACTTGACATTGTAGTTTACTGTACTGCCAGTGTTGTTGTGCTTACTGTTCATGAATTTTTTCACGCAATATGGATACCCCATTTCATTCAATCGGATAAAACCGTTTGGGGTATAACGCTTCTGGGCGGATTTGTAGCTACAACTGAAAAATTATCGAAAGCAAGATTTATTGTAATATCGTTGTTCCCATTTTTCGCTTTATCTATCTTACTACCCGTTATATTAAGTTTGTTTAATCTATATCATCCGCTCTTTCTGTTTATTTGTATTTTGAATGCAATGGGATCTTGTGTAGACATATTAAACCTCATTCTCATTGCTTTTCAAGTACCTCGTAAAGCTGCTATTATCAATAATGGATTTGAGACATACTATAAATAATTATCGTATTGGAGGGCACTATGAATACTGTTGTTGTATATCAGTCAAAAACTGGATTCACTAAAACATATGCCGAATGGATAGCAAAAGAGCTCAATTGCGATTTAAAGGAAAATGTAAACTTAACGGTAAAAGATATTATAAATTATGACACCATTATCTATGGTGGTGGACTTTATGCAGTTAGTGTATGTGGAATTGGTTTAATTAAGAAAAACTTTGAAACTTTAAAAGAAAAGAATTTAATTGTGTGGGCAACAGGCTGTAGTCCTGGGCACAAGGAAGAAATGCAACAATTATGGGCACATAATTTTACCCAAGAACAACTTTCTCATATCAAAACATTTTATTTACGAGGCGGATTTAACTATCAATCACTTTCAAAAGAATATAAAATTTTGATGGGTATGTTAAAAATGAAATTAAAAGCAACCAAAAACCGCACTCAAGATGAAAACGATTTATTAAAAGCCTATGAAGAACCTCAAGATTATCGCACAATCAGTAATATTTATCCTCTAATTGAACACGTAAAAACCTTACATTGATATATACTATCATAAATTACTATATTGGAGTCTTTGCTATGAAACGAAAACTACTGTTAATCTTCTTCTGCTTTTTCATTACATTATCTTTTACCGCTTGCAATAGTTATAATATTAAAGTGAATGCATTTACAAACAACAACAATTCTTCTTGGACTATGAGGTATGGCTATTTTAGCGGAAAGGAAACAAAGAAATTAAAAATTAATGGTATGGAAACCGCTACTGTTGATGTTGATGTTACTTCAGCCAAAGGTGAACTTGATATTACAATTATTGATGATGATGGTAAAATTCATTACAAAGGAACTAATATTCCGACTTCTACCTTTTCGGTTCAGTTAGAAAAACCAAGTAATTATCGCATTCAAGTGAACGCAAAAAAGGCAGAAGGTAGCTTTTCTTTTAAATGGGATATCAAATAATGATTTTCGCCAACAAGTAACACAAAAAATCTGTGTAACTTGCTGGCTATTATTTTATAGTATCTATACATTTTTACATCGATAGTGTATAATATTACCAAAACATTAATTAGGGAGAATTGCTATATGACTAAAAAAATATGGTTCATTATTAGCCTATCTTTTTTATTGGTTGGTATGCTCCTACTCCATGTGTTTTTCTTTAAAACCGATTCGGTTTTACACAAAATGAATATCAGTAATGCAAAGGTCGACCGAATCGAAATGCAGCATGGTGGAACGGGACAAAAAGTTACACTCACAAATTCAAAGGACATACAAGAAATTTGTGATACACTCAATTTGATTACATGCAAACGTAAACTGGGATTTGGTAAAGATGGGTTTTGGATGAAAATTGCAATGTACCAAGGTGACAAGCAAATCGCCCATTGTACATTGAGTTCTGGCAATTATGGATTCATCAATAACAAGAGGGTTACAATTGTAAAGCAAATACCAGATTTCAAGTTGATTAACCAATATTTCAAGTAAACTTTAGCCCACGCTTTTGCGTGGGCTGGTTTTATTCATCCATACACTCAATTATGTGATTCATATAAGCTTCTTCACTTAACAATTCTGTTGGCTCTTGTCTATTTAACACATGGCGAAACCGATCATAATAATATTTATCCGGATATTTATGTCTTAAATAACGAATAAACAACCAATATACAAATAACAATGCAGCTGAAGCAATCGTAATAATCCATCCCATAACAGCTCCAGGTGTATGGTAGTCAAATCGAATATCAGTATTCCCTTTTGGTACTGCAACTGCCATAAATCCTGCATTTGCTTTGACTATTTCTACTTGCTTTCCGTTTACAAAAGCTTTCCATCCTTCATCATAAGGTACGCTGAAAAATACTAACTCTTTATTCTTAGTGTTAATCTTTGCGGAAAAGCCTTTGTTATCACGTTGAAATAAATAAGCCGCAGTAGCTGCTCGCTCTTTACATGCTGCGTAATAATCATCATCGGTAAGCGTATCTGTATAACAATATCGATCCTCTAGCATTGGCATATAATCTTTGTATTTTTGATAGTCTTTATCTTCTAAGAGTAATCCTTTTAGCATTAAACGATCTTTCATATCGCCTGAATAAGAATCAAGCTGATGCTTATTGATAAAATAATCATAAGTAAATCCCATTGGAATAAAATACTCATTTTTGAAAATTTGATATCCGTTTTGCTTATCAAACGGCGTAAATCCGATTAGCTCTGTTTTTTCACCTTTTGACAGCTTTTGAAAGCTATATTTTACACTCATAAGTCCTCGAATTCCAATTGCTTGCGGCTTTGGACGTGAACCTACACCACGCTCTTGACCGATTGTTTGATAATAATCAATAACGGATGGTGGGACAATAGAATGAAATGCGTTGATTGTAGGTATGTTCATATGCATACCCAAGTTATCCAATTCATCATAAGTATCAATTCTGAAAAAGCTGTCATCTGCTAAATTTACATTCTCTCGCCCGTCTATTGCTTGCTCTTTTACAACGGAATACCCCTCACCTGCAAGCTTTCCTAAGAAAATCATAAAAGATGCAGTTAATATCGTTATTACCATAAAACTCGATACTGCAACTCGAAAGAAATGCTTGTATTTCGTCGTTAATAGATACAATATACCTACAATCATCAATCCAATTACAGCAATAGCCACATAACCCCAAAAGCGTTCGGGATATTTAGGAAGTTGGAAGAATACCAGCTTATCATCAACCTTTTTCGGTAAAATTCCAATCAGCGAAATAGAACCGACTATAATAGAAGTAGCGATAATTCCCGATTTCATGTGTTCCATATGTTTTTCAAACGCAATGCAAGTAACCATAGCCATTATCAATAGCGGCATATAGAACCATCTTGCATAGTAGTTATAATTCATTCCTGAAAAAAGCTGGTTAAGCATTGGAATAAAACAAATAATATAGCTTGCAATTAGCAAAGTCTTTGCCCAATGTTTCTTATTCCCTTTAAAGAAGGCAATAACGCCCGTCATAGATACCATTGGCAAGAACATGGAAACTGATGACCATTTTGCATTGGAATCAGGGAAAAAGTTTGGTCTTGCCGGAATATCCGGTGGGAAGAAAAAGCTTGAGAAAATTAGTCCATATCGTTGCGTATTATTGTAAAATAGTAAATCAAAGCCATTAAGCATATCACCTGTTCTTGGATTACCCATAATAGCAAGAACAGATGGCAGTAATAAAAATGCAGATAACAGCAAACCGAGAACTGCTTCCAACGCAATGATAAAATAGTGTCTTAGCTTTGGTTTAAAGTCTTTACTGGTACATCGTATAAAGAAATATAAAATAACAAAGAACACTTGACCAAAGAAAAAATAATAGTTGGTAAATGCACACAAAGCAACGGCTAGCGCAAAGCCACCACGCTGATTATTTACCACCAGTTCTTCTAATGCAATCAGTAATAACGGGAATACAAGTACCGCTTCATGGAAATGGTTGAAGAAAATATTATAGATATTAAATCCACTAAACGCATAAAGCAAACCACCTAGCATTGCCATTTTTTCTGTTGAAGTAAAACGCTTAATAAAAGCAAATCCCGTAACAGAAATCAGCCCAAACTTCAGCATATAAAGTGGTGCCATTAAATATGGTACAGCCTCACTTGGAAACGGAAGCGTTAGCCAAAAAAAAGGACTTCCTAATAAGTAAAAAGAATAAGAACCAATGAAGTTTACGCCTAAATCTGTATTCCAATTCCAAAGCATATTTCCTTCACGAACTGCATCGTGTGCTAATCGGTAAAATGGAATTTGTTGAACATCATAATCGCCATAGTATAAAAAAAGCCCCTTATCGAAAACTAAAAAAGGTAAAAATATAAAAAAAGCAGTTAAAACACCAATGAAAAACACACTGAAATAACTATTCTTACAGGCAAATTTTTTAAGCAATGATGTATTCATTCCTATCCCCCTAAACGAATCATTAGTTGTTCATATTATACCAAAACAGGAATCAATAAGCAACGATTTTTTGTATATGATGTAAATTTAAAACAACAATATTGATTAAAAACCTATCATTTCTTTCACATTCTTTGTACTATTCGTTCATGATTTAAACTAGACGGAATGCAAAAACTGTGGTACACTAAAGAGATAAAGTGAATATATAAAATTGAAATAAAAAAGACAATAAAGGAGTAACTACTATGAGCTACGCATTTGCAGACCGTATGTCGGGATTAAAAGCCTCTGCAATCAGAGAAATATTAAAATTCACAGCCGATCCTAGTGTTATCTCTTTTGCTGCTGGAAATCCTGCACCGGAAGCTTTTCCAACCGAAGCGATTGAGAAAATCACCGATAAAATTTTAAAAGAAAACCCTATTGCAGCACTACAATATAGTGTTTCTGAGGGCTATACTCCATTACGCAATAAAGTAAAAGAAGATTTAAAAAAACGTCACAATATTGGTCGTGACACTGATGAGCTTGTTATTACTTCCGGTGCACAGCAGGCGATTGAGCTTTCTTGTAAAGTACTATGTAATCCGGGTGACACTATCATTTGTGAAAATCCAAGCTTTATTGGAAGCTTAAACTCATTCCGTTCTTATGATGTTCATCTAGTAGGTGTTGAAGTGGAATCAGATGGTATTTCTATTACAGGTCTTGAAGCTGCATTACAAGAAAATCCGAATACAAAATTAGTTTATCTCATTCCAAACTTTCAAAACCCAACAGGCATTACAATGACATTAGAAAAGCGCAAGGCTTGTTATGAGCTTTGTAAAAAATACGGCGTTATGATCATTGAAGATAACCCATATGGCGAACTGCGTTTTAGTGGCATTGACATTCCAACCATCAAATCATTTGATGAAGATGGAATTGTAATTTATGCAGGAAGCTTTTCAAAAGTACTATCACCGGGACTTAGAGTAGGCTATGTTTGTGCGCCAAGCGAAATTATTCAAAAAATCGTTGTTTGCAAACAAGTAAGTGATGTGCATACTAATATTTTAGCGCAAATGATTTGCTACAACTTTATGGAACAATGCGACTTTGAAGAGCACTTAAAAGGCTTGAAAACGATATATCGTAATAAATGCAATTTGATGCTGGATTGCTTACAGCAAAATATCAATCCCAAAATTACATTTACCAAACCAGAAGGCGGGCTATTCATTTGGTGCACACTACCTGAAGGTGTCAACATGACAGACTTCTGTAAACGTGCTGTTTTAAATAAAGTTGCTGTTGTTCCCGGAAATGCTTTTTTGCCGGATGAAGCAGAAAAAACGCAATCTTTCCGTTTGAATTTCTCTACTCCAACTGATGAACAAATTATCAAAGGTATTGAAATCTTAGGCGAATTGACTCATGATATAATCTAATAGGAGTTCAGTTTGAATCAATTCAAACTTGCAAATTTTCACTTTGCAGTCAAACCACGACTGCAACTCTAAACCGAAAACGGTTTAGAACCGTAAAAATTTTGAGAAAGGAAATTGATTCATCAAAGGATGAATCAATTCGGTAATAAATATGTCTGAAGTACAAGAAAAAAAGAAAATTATTTTTAGTGGAATTCAACCAACAGGTGTTCCAACGCTAGGCAATTATATTGGTGCAATTAAAAACTGGAAAGCACTTCAAGATGAATATAACTGCACTTATTGCGTTGTAGATATGCACGCAATTACAGTACGTCAAGATCCTCAAGCATTGAGAAAGCAAACATTAAATATGCTAGCTTTAATTTTAGCTTGCGGAATTGATCCTGAAAAAAGCATTACCTTTATTCAAAGCCATGTAAAGGCTCATGCTGAATTAAGCTGGGTTTTATCTTGTTGCACACAATTTGGTGAGCTATCTCGTATGACTCAATTTAAAGATAAGAGCGCAAAAAATGCCGATAATATCAACGCCGGATTATTCACATATCCTGTTTTAATGGCTGCTGATATCTTATTATATCAAACCGATTTAGTGCCTGTTGGTGTTGACCAAAAACAACATTTAGAGCTTGCTCGTGATATTGCAACTCGTTTTAATGGCGTTTATGGTAATACCTTTAAAGTTCCAGACGGATATATTCCAAAACTGGGTGCTAAAGTTATGTCATTAGCTGATCCAACCAAGAAAATGTCCAAATCAGATGATAATACAAACGGATATATTTCTATTTTAGATACTCCTGAAACCATTGTTAAGAAATTTAAACGAGCAGTGACCGATAGTGATATGGAAATTCGCTATTCGGACGGAAAAGATGGTATTAACAATTTAATGTCAATCTATTCTGTTATGACAGGTGCAGATTACGATGCAATTCAACGTGAATTTGATGGCAAAGGTTATGGCTACTTTAAAGAGCAAGTAGGTCAATCAGTTGCAGAACATCTTCGCCCAATTCGTGAGGAATTTGACCGTATCAGTAACGATAAAGCTTACTTAGAGCAAATTTACAAGCAAGGTGCTGAAAAGGCAAGCCATTTTGCAAACCGTACCTTACAAAAGGTTTACAAAAAAGTAGGATTTGTTGCTTTATAATAAAGAGATAAATAATAATTAACTATAATAGGGATTTTGAGCAGGCTAGGAATAGCCTGCTCATTTTATAAAAAGAAAACGATGCGGCATGAAAACCACAACCTACGTTATATATTGTAGGGAACGCATTGTATGCGTTCCGAGACAGAATGAGGACATCCTATAATTTTTTTGAAACCCAGCGCATAATTGGTGCGTTATATTATTGCTATTTCAAAATAATAATTTCATAAAATGTGACTAAGTCACCGATATTTTTTCTTTCTCATGATACACTAAAACCATAAGAATATTACAACAGTATTAATATAAAAGGATGGTCTTAATTATGAGTAAAATACTAATTGTTGGCGGTGTTGCCGGTGGTGCATCGGCTGCAGCTAGACTTCGTAGATTAGACGAAACAGCACAAATTATTATGTTTGAACGTGGCGAATATATTTCCTTTGCCAATTGCGGATTGCCATATTACATTGGCGGGGATATTACCGATAAATCAACTTTGACTTTGCAAACCCCACAAAGCTTCCATGCAAGATTCAACGTAGATGTTCGCAATTTTAGTGAAGTCGTTGAAATTGACCGCAAAGATAAAAAAGTACGCGTGAAAAATACAAAAACAGGCGACACCTATATCGAAAGCTATGATAAATTAATTCTATCCCCAGGTGCAGAGCCTGTAAAGCCGAATATAGAAGGCATTGCTAATGACAAAATATTCACACTTCGCAATATTCCGGATACCTATCGTATTAAAGATTACATTACGCAAAATAAACCAAAATCAGCGATTGTTGTCGGTGGTGGATATATTGGTATCGAGATGGCAGAAAACCTACATCAAGCTGGATTAGAAGTCACAATTGTTGAGTTTGCTGACCATGTTATTGCTCCGCTTGACTATGATATGGCTTGCGATGTGCATAACCATATTCGCCAAAAAGGTGTCAACCTTATTTTAAACGACGGTGTAAAAGCAATTGCAAATGGTAGTACTGGCTTAAAAGTAACTCTTGGTAATGGAGAGTTATTTGCTGATATGGTTATCCTAGCTGTTGGCGTTCGTCCTGAAAGCAAGCTTGCAAAAGATGCGGGACTTTCCGTAAATGAACGTGGCGGAGTAGTTGTAGATGAATTTATGAGAACTTCTGACGAAGACATTTATGCTGTTGGTGACGCTGTTGAAATAACCGACTTCGTAACCAACCAAAAAGGATACATTCCTTTAGCAGGACCTGCAAACAAGCAAGGCAGAATTGCAGCTGATAATATTTGCGGAATAGAAAGCACTTACCAAGGAACACAAGGAACAGGTATCTTGAAATGCTTTGACTTAACCGTTGCAACTACAGGTATTACCGAAAAACGTGCAAAAGAATTAGCTATTCCTTATGAAAAGTCATTTACTTATTCGGCTTCTCATGCTTCTTATTATCCTGGCGCTGTAAATATGTCTGTAAAACTGCTATTTAATAAAGAGAATGGTAAAATCCTTGGTGCACAAATTGTAGGCTATGATGGCGTTGACAAGCGTTTAGATGTTATTTCTACTGCGATGCGTGCAAATATGACAGTATATGATTTAACCAAACTTGAACTTTCTTACGCTCCCCCATTCTCTTCTGCAAAAGATCCTGTAAATATGGCGGGATTTGTAGCCGAGAATATCCTAACTGAAAAAGTAAAATTAGTTCATTGGCATGAAGTAAACGAGTTACCAAAAGACGGTAACGTAACGCTTCTTGATGTTCGTACTGCTATGGAATATGAAAATGGTCATATTGATGGATTTATCAATATTGCATTAGATGGATTACGCAATCATATATCTGAGCTTGATCAATCAAAACCAGTCTATGTAACTTGTCAGGTAGGATTGAGAGGATATGTCGCTTGCAGAATTCTTACTCAAAACGGATTTGATTGCTTCAATCTTTCCGGTGGTTATCGTTTATACAGCAGTATTTATAGCAAGACTGTTCCCGTAATCAACAATGTTAAACTAAACAGTGAGACTATGGTTCCTACTTCTGTAAAAACAGTTGAAGTGAATGCGTGTGGTTTACAGTGTCCTGGTCCAATTATGAAGTTATCTGAAGCTGTAAAGAATGCGGAAGATGGAGATGTAATTGAAATTAAAACGACTGACCCTGCGTTCGCTGCTGATGTGGAAGCATGGTGTCGAAGAACAGGTAACACATTTGGTGGAATGAATGCAGAAAAAGGAATTTCAAAAGCTGTTATCAAAAAAGGTGGCGCTGCTGCTTGCTTAAACCATAATGTTGCAAATAATAAAAACATCATCGTATTTTCAGGCGACTTAGATAAAGCAATTGCGTCTTTCATTATTGCGAATGCTTCTGCTGCAATGGGAAGAAAAGTATCCATGTTCTTTACTTTTTGGGGCTTAAATATTTTAAGAAAACCTGAAAAGGTAAAGGTTCAAAAAGATTTCATGAGCAAAATGTTTGGTGCTATGATGCCAAGAGGCTCTAAAAAGCTATCTCTATCTCAAATGAATATGGGTGGTATGGGTGCAAAAATGATTCGAAATGTTATGAAAAACAAAAACGTTGATGATTTAGAAAGCTTAATCAAAGCATCTATGGAAAATGGCGTTGAATTAGTTGCTTGCACTATGAGTATGGATGTAATGGGCATCAAGATGGAAGAACTTATTGATGGCGTAAAACCAGGTGGTGCTGCAGCAATGCTTGCAAATGCAGAAGAATCTGATATGTCATTATTTATTTCATAATAAGCGAAACAATAATAAAAATCCGCTGAATATCAGCGGATTTTTATTAACATCGTGGTGCAAACCCATATAATTTACCATTATAGTAATCTATATATACAACTATTGGGTTTAAACCGTCATTCGTGGTATGGTAGGTTATTTGCCAAACTTTTTTTCCTTGAATATCTGTCCATTTGGTGTTGTCTGAAACAACTGTGTATTCAGAACCTTTAGGAATTTCCACTTTTTTAATATAAGGATGGTTATGATCTTTGATTTCAGCCTTTGCCATGTTTTCAATAGCTGTTTGCGCTATGTGTTTTGCTTTTAATTGCGTTGTGGGTAAACAAATTACAGCAACCATAACGACACAAAAGAATGATAATAAAGCTAGTGGTAGTATATTCTTTTTCATGTTTGTAACCTCCATTCATAACTTCATTATACATCAATTGTATCATATGTAAAGCAGTTACTTGGAAAATAAAGGACAATTTTCAGTTATTTACGGTGAACAAGCTTATCCATAAAAATTAAAATAGCTACTCAGAATTGAGCAGCTATTTTGTGTTCGTTATTTATTAGAAGAGCTTGTTGTGTTAGTTGAGCTTGTTTCGCTTGAAGAAGTTGCTGTTTGATTTGGTTTCGTATTTTTTACGCCTTCTTTACGAATGGTTATTTCGACACGTCTGTTTTTAGCTCGTCCGGCTTCGGTATTGTTTTCAGCAATCGGTTTGAAATGTGAATATCCCTCAATGGACAACTTGCTTTCAGGCAACCCGTTATCTTTTAGGAAGTTTAAAACGGTTACTGCACGATTCGTTGAAAGTGCCCATGCAAATGCGCTACTCTTATTGCCTTCGTTATAAAAGTCAGCAGTATGGCCGCTAATTGTGATATGATCTATTTTTTCATAAACCTTATTGAGTGATTTATCAATCGTTTCAAGAATTGGTTTGCTGTCAGGCAGCATTGTTGGACTATCCGGTATAAATAAAATGGTATCTTTTAATGTTATTTTTAGCTCAGACTCAGAGCGAACAATTCCAATTTTTGAATCTAATTGATTAGCTTGAATATATGTGTTAATTTCTTGGTATATTTCGTCAAGTGCATTTGGTGGAGTAACAGCTACTGCGGTATTGTTGTTACTGTTACTATTGTTTGAATTCTTATTTTCACTAGATGTAGTCTGTTCTTTGCTGCTTGAATTTGCATTTTTAATAGCATTACTTATGTCTTGTGGATTTGGAAGCTCTCCACTAGCAGTTTCATTGGAACCTGTTGCATGAAAGGTCAAGCTTAGATATTTAGATAATTCTTTAAATTTATCTAAGTCAACCGAACTCATTGTATACATAATAATAAATAGGGCAAGCAACAGCGTAATTAAGTCCGAATATGTCAACAGCCAACGTTCACCATTTGCGTGTCCTTCTTCTTCTTGCCTACGTTTTTTTTTCATTTATTTCCCCTCAAGTCTAATTATCAATACCTTCTCTATACTTCTTGTCTCCACCAGGAAAGGCTTGATAATATAGGGATAGTTTATTTTCAATATTTCTTGCAGCTTCGCCTTTGGCAATCATACAAATACCATCAGTAATCATTTCTTTTTGAATTGTTTGACGTTTTAAATCTGATTTCAATTTTGTTGCGATTGGTAGGAAAATGATATTGGCAATACCAACACCATATAAGGTAGCAACGAATGCTGTTGCAATAGATGCAGCAAGCGATTTAGCATCGCTCATATCGGCTAATACGGTAACCAATCCCATAACTGTACCTAATACACCCATTGTAGGAGCGTATCCGGCAGCACTTTCAAAAACGGCAATTTCTAATTGCTTTTTTAATGTGAAGGCATTAATATCCGATTCTAAAACATATTGTATTTCTTCTTCGGTTCTACCCTCTAATATTAAGATTAGGCCTTCTTTGAAAAATAAGTATTCTTCTTCGCTGTAGTCAGGCTTTTTTAGCTCTTCTTCTATTGATAGTATACCGCTTTTTCTACAAGTCTCAGAAATTTCAAGCATTTTTTCAATTACGGCATTGGGATCACCTTTTGATTTTTTAGAAAAGGTATATACTAATGCTTTCATAGCTTTAACGATATCGTTCATTGGATATGAAGCGAGTGTTGCGCCAATAGTACCACCGATAACAATAATAGCAGGGCTAATTAAAAGTAATGAGGTTACAGCACCGCCCTCTATCATAAATCCACCAACGATTGCTGCAAATCCAATCAGGATGCCAATTAAAAGTGTTAAGTCCATAAAATCTGTCCCCTAAATCAAAATAGTTTACCTATTTCTTATATATTTACTTATTTAAAATCAGAATCAGTTTAACATTATGAGAATATAATGTCAATTGTTTTTACTATATAAGTTATATATTATAATTATATATAAAAATGTATTATAATATCTATTTATATTGAAAGTAAGATTAACATATGCTCACCATAAAATACCTGTTAATAAATATCACATATGTTTTACTCGATCACGTTCTTCCGCACGTTTACCATCGTTAAAACGGTCAAGCGTTCCTACTAAGTAGCCCGTTACTCTGCGAATACGTTCAAATGGAATCGGTTTTAACGTATAAGTAAGATTTACGAATTCGCCATCCAGTTCAATATTCAGTGTTTCAATGTCTTCATTCGGATTGTTTAGTTTTACATATTCAATATAAGCGTTTACTTCGTTTTGTTCTAATGTACCACCAATAATGTTGATTGTTTGTGTCATATAAATTACTCCTTAAAATATACTGTTTTAGTATATTTATACCACATATTGCGTATAAAGTCAAGCTGAAGCACAACATATTGTTATAAAAATTATGAGCAATAAATATAAAATTTTTGGTTAATATTTGTTAAAATCCATACACTATATTGACAAACAGTTATATGTACTGTAATATCAAGGTATAATCAATAAAAAGTCCAGCTAAGAATTGTCAAGGGGGGAAATTAAGAAAATAAAAAATTGAAAAAATAAAAAAGGGTATAGGGAATAGACCTTTTGAAAACAAAAAGTCTATTTGTGAGGTTAATTAATGGAGCTATGCTGCAAGAGAAGTACTATTTAAAAAATTAAGTTTATGTTGCTGCGGTGTGATAATTGAAAATTCTTTTTCATCACGAAGAACAGCAAATATGATATTACACACCTTATGCATAACAGCACCGAGGGCAACCATTTTAGGCTTTGATTGACACTTTGATAGGTAGTAATCTCTTAAAACTGGATTGTTGGCATCGCCTTTGCGAGTAAGTCCAATACTAACAAGAGCAATCGTATGAATAGCTCGTCTAGCGATACGCGAACCCCGTTTAGACATTTTAACATCTGTACCTATAAATTTACCTGATTGCTTTACAGCAGGATCAAGACCAAAATACGCAAAAAGTTGCTTAGGTGACTTGAAAACTGAGAAGTCCCCAATCTCGCACATTACAGTAACAGCAGAAAGAAATCCAGATCCTTTAATTGATTCAAGCAGATGAATTTGTTTAACAAATGTTTCATCGGAATGATTATCAACAAGTTTGTACATTAAATTAAGAACTGATTCAATTTCTTCATTGTACTTTCTAATGAAAGATATGTACAACTTAATCAGAGTAAAATTACTTGGAACAGCATAACCAAAAGCTGTGGCGGATTTAGCAGCCTCAATGATTCTTTTGTATTTATCCTCGGCATATGCTACGCCGAACCTCGCAGTAGTCATAATTAGTTTAATAACAGAACTCTTTCTTGCAGAGAGAAAAGCCTGTGGTGAAGTGTATTTTTCTAATAAAACAAGGGAAGTTTCGACTGTGAGCTTTGAAAAGATACTGATATATTGAGGAAAAGATACTCTTAGTTCACCTTGTAGCTTATTAACATAAGCGGAACGACAATCCACAAGATTATAGTACTCTCTGGTTAGGTTACGTAAATCAAGAACTAAATTTGATGGAATAACAGAAGTTTTCAAATCAGGCTTTAAAGCAACTAAAGCTAATTTTTTAGAATCAAATTTATCATTATGTACTTTACGAATGTTGATATTCGTGCTAGACTTTGTGATGATAGGATTAATGACGGATACATCAAATCCCTTGTCACGAAGATAGCAGAAGAGTGGGTAATGGTAAATACCCGTGGATTCTAGAAAGATTCGAGCTTTCAAAGAATTCAGCTCTTCTGCTTCTTTAATTGTCAGAATTGCTTTATCCAAAGAATTAAGGTTCGAGTGGGTAATTTTAAAGGGTTTCCCCCAAAAGGTTTGGTTTGGTAGTGCGATTGACATAAAGCTAAAATCAGCACCAACATCAATACCAACAGAGATAAATAAATTATTTGACATAATTGATGAGTCCTTTCCGATAGGCATCCATTCCAAAACAATGAATACACATCCTAGCATGTGATACAGGTATAGCCGCTTGACGGCTCCCAACCAGCCAAATCATAAATCTTCATTGAATGGATTAATTGACTTAATTGTAGGTATGGGTCGGTAAAAACCAACTTCCCAGGGAGATGTGCATTTTTTATCCTATCCACGAAATTATACTTTACAATCAGTCTGGTGTCTATCAAGAAACATCAAGCGTGTCTACAATCTGCATAGCTAAAACAGCTATGACATTATTATACTAGGAGATGTTACTATGAACAAATGTCAGGATTCTAAATTTTTTGTATGTAAGCACTGTGGAAATTTGATAGGTACAATCCATAGTTCCGGTGTTCCTATTATCTGTTGTGGAGAGGAAATGGAGCAATTGAATGCGAATGTAACCGATGCTGCTGTTGAAAAACATATTCCTGTTGTTTCTATAGAAAACAATATAGTGAACGTTAAAATCGGTGAAATAGAGCATCCCATGAGTAAGGAACATCATATTGAATGGGTATATGTTGAAATTCAAAATGGTGGACAACGGAAATGTTTAGCCATTGAAACAAAGCCGGAATTAAGTTTTGCAATAACGGATGATGATAAAGTAGTTGGTGTTTATGCATATTGTAATTTGCATGGACTATGGAAAAAAGAAATGTAAGCTAATAGAACAGGACTACAGTCCTGTTCTATTAGCTTACAGATATATTGCAAGTAGGAGGCGTTGTCTTGGGTAACAATATAATACCATATATAAAAAGAAAAAGAAGTATAATTATTGCAATAGTAGTATATGTTATTACTTGCAGTTTCTTATTAGTGGTCAAAAACAATATTTATGGAAAAGCAATTGATATACGGCTATTATATATTATACTGCTTCCTATTTTAGGGATTGTATCTCTATTTATGATTAGCGATGTCGAAGAAAAGCCACAGCATAAAAGTAAATGGAGAAGTGTTCTAGATATTGTTGATAATATCATCTACATATGCTTGATTTTCTTATTGGGATATTATCTTTATAAAGATAGATACAACTTATCAACATACATAGTTTTAGTAGCTTCCATCGAATGTGTTGTTTTTTTATTGTGTTTCAAGAATCCAAAAGAAAAAGATAGTATTAAAAATCTTTTATCAAGATTGTTTTCACTTGTATATCTAGGAATATGTGTGACAACAATTTTATTTTGTATGATTGTTAATCCGTCCACCTTAAACCAGGCAAAACAGATGATTACAAAAAAGGGCTATGAAAGTCCTACATATATAACCAATGTTGAGAATGTGAATGAATTATCTATACTCGTTAATCGTTACAATCAATTGCAAACTAAAAACGAAGATAAACTTGGCTATTATTTTTTTCAAGTGAAAAAAGAACAAAAAAGTTATATGGTGTTTGTGGGTGTAGTGAATAAGAAAATTGTTTGCGAAGAACCAGGCGAATATGATAGAATATCCCTTGACATCATAAAAAATATCTAAATTAAATTTATAATATGTACAAAACGGATTGTATCATGCAAATAGCAAGGTGCAATCCGTTTCACGTTTTATTGATTTGATAGTGCTCTTGATTTAATAATATATGTTTGGAACGCTTGCTTTTTCAACGCAACAAAAGCCAAAAGTAAAATCAGAAGTAAAGATATTCCGCTTACTACTAAAGGATGAAATCCGGAATTCATCATAAACTTTGTTACATCATCTTTTTGAGGTGGTTGTGCAAAGAAACTAATAATCGGAATGAATACCCAAGGAAAAACGGAACCCATTATCATAATTAAAGATAGAAAATGAGTCGAGTGATAATAGATATTATTTATTTTGTTATTGTAAAATAAGACAAAAATAAAACAAATGAGATAAGGAAATAGCATTCCAAAGCAATTCATCAATGGAAGAGTGATATTATTATAATTAGTATTGTGCATTGAGATATGTGCATTTATCCCTAACGTAATATTGTCAATCGTTCCACCGGTTAGCATGCCAATAATACCATGTCCTATTTCATGTAAAAAGGTATATACAAGTAAAAAAAGAATAGCTGAAAACATCATGATACAAATAAATTGCAATTGTTTTTTCACAATAGGTGTCATATAGAGTTCTCCTGTCAATCTGAAATGTCGTTTGTTTTTTATTTATGATACTTACCATTGGAGTTAATTTGAAAACCACGGTAAACTTGTTCTAATAACATAATCCGAGCCAACTGGTGAGGAAATGTCATTTTTGACATAGAAAGCTTGAAGTCTGCTTTTTGCTTTACTTCATTACTCAAGCCAAAAGAGCCCCCAATAACAAAGCTGATTTCACTCGTTCCATTAAGCGAAACTTCATTCATTTTAGTGGCTAAATCTTCAGAAGATAATATCTTTCCCTCAATGCACATTGGCACAATGTATCCTTTTAATTTAGAAAGAATGGCTTGTGATTCAATCTCCATCCCTTTTTGAATCTGCGCATCGCTTGGATCGTTCGGAAGCTTACTTTCGTTTAATTCAATGATGTTTAGCTTGCAAAAAGCACCCAATCTTTTTTGGTATTCTGCTTGTGCATCACGCAAATAGGACTCCTTTAGTTTTCCAATACATATGATATTGATTGTAAGCATTAATTCATTCCTTTGCTAAACTTCAAAAATGTCGCCATTACACTTTACGGCAGCAACTGATAACTGAAAATCTTTGTTTACTTGAGCACCAATGGATTGTAATTCGTTGATTGCAGTATCATATGCTAAATGTGGGCGATTATTGTTCTCACTTAAGTGACCTAACAAAAATTTACTTGTGCCGTCTTGAAGAAGGCTAACAAGTGTTTTACTGCAATTTTCATTTGATAAATGCCCATCATTACCTGAAATACGATTCTTTAAAAAATACGGATAATCTCCGTTATGTAACATATCTTCATCATAATTGGATTCTAATAAGATAAAGTCACTGGCTTTGAGGTTTACATAAATCTCATCGGTCATATGTCCAAGGTCAGTACATACACATATTTTTTTGCCTTGATTTGTTTCAATACGATAACCGAGAGAATGAGCTGCATCATGAGGCGTTTGAAACGCAGCAATTTCAATATCATCAATACAAACGCTTCGTTTGTTAATTTCGTTTAAGTCGGCTGTACCATTCACTGCATTTTTATAAACCAATTGCTCTAAAGTACCTCTAGATGCATAGATTGGTACATTGATTTTCTTTAAAACAGTGGTGAGCCCTTTGATATGATCTGTATGTTCATGTGTGATAAAAATCGCTTTCACACTGCTGAGTGCAATGGATTGTATCTCTAAAAAACGAGTAAAATCACGAATGCCAATACCCACATCAACTAAAACGCCACTATTTTTGTTTCCTATGTAAGTACAATTTCCTTTGGAAGAACTACATAGTGAATATACATATGACAAATGGTTCAGCCCTTCCTTTTATCTTTTTTCATAATAAAAGGGAACACTGAGGTGTCCCCATATGACGCTCTAATTTATAAAACTTGTTCTAATACACTATCGGGAGTAACAATCTTTTTTATATCAGCACCTAGGCGTCTTAATTTTAAAACAATATCTTCATAGCCACGTTCAATGTGATAAATATCTTCTATTACAGTTTCGCCTTCTGCTGCAAGTGCAGCAATTACAAGAGCCGCTCCGGCACGCAAATCGGTAGCTTTAACAGGAGCAGAAGTAAATTTCTTAATACCTTCAATAATTGCCACTCTTCCGTCAACTGAAATATCTGCGCCAAGGCGCCTTAACTCATCCACATATTTGAATCGATTATCCCATATACCCTCTGTAACAATACTTGTACCTTCGCAAAGGCAAAGCAATACGCTGATTTGCGGCTGCATATCAGTAGGAAAACCCGGATGTGGCATTGTTTTTATATTTGCCTTTAGTAAAGGGCGATTACCGATTACTCGAATACTGTCATCATATTCAATTACAGTAACGCCGATTTTTTCAAGTTTAGAAGTAATTGATTCTAAGTGCTTTGGAATAATATTTTTAATTAATACGTCTCCTTGAGAAGCCGCAGCAGCCACCATATAAGTTCCTGCTTCGATTTGATCAGGAATAATAGAATAGCTGGTTCCATGGAGCGTTTTTACGCCTCGAATTTTAATAACATCGGTACCTGCGCCCATAATGTCAGCACCCATAGAGTTTAAGAAGTTTGCAAGATCCACAATATGAGGTTCTTTTGCTGCATTTTCGATTATAGTTTGACCATTCGCTAATACACTAGCCAGCATTGCGTTAATCGTACCACCAACAGTTACAACATCAAAATAGAGATGTGTTCCATTTAGTTCTTTTGCTTTTAATTGAATCATACCAAATTGTAAATCGCATTCAGCTCCAAGCGCTTTAAAGCATTTAATGTGTTGATCAATTGGTCGAACGCCAAAATCACATCCACCAGGGAGCGCAACTTTTGATTCACGGAAACGGCCAAGAAGTGCGCCTAAAAAATAGCTAGACGCACGCATTTGCCTTGCTTTCTCATAAGGTACTTCCGGCAAGGTAATGTGTGTAGTATCAATTTCAAGGGTGTTTTTGTTGATAACTCGAATATCAGCACCCATTTCACTTAAGATTTTTATTATAACAGAAACATCACTGATGTTTGGAATATTTTCAATAATACAAGGGCCATTTGCTAAGATGGTTGCAGGAAGTATCGCAACGGCTGCATTTTTTGCACCACTGATGACAACTTCACCACGTAGCTTTACCCCGCCATTTATAACATATTTTTCCACATTTTTCTCTCCTTTATGTGTATACGATTAGTATACCACATAATTTCTAAAAATCAAAGTTTTTTTTAGCTGAAACAAAAAGTATATCATTTTTTTTGCAAATTATTCATTGTGCAAAGTATATAAATAACATATCATAAATTTGTTACTTATTCTAATGTTTATCATTTAAAAAATATAGACTTTCGCATGCGTTTATACTATGATAATGATACTTGTATGTTAAAAATAAAATGATACAATAAAGTAAATTGAAAAGAGAAAGAGAGTAAGGATATGAGTACAAAAAATAAGGATTATACAAGCTATGTCAACACAAATATAGGAACATATGGACATTTATTATCAGCTTGTTCTCCTGCTGTTCAATCACCACACGGCGCAGTGCAAATTGCCCCAATTTTTGCTCCGGGTGTAGTCGATTATTATACATCTGATAAAATTTATGGTTTTAAAGCTGGAAGTGCTATTGTTATGCCAACCAATCAATCTACCAGTATGGACTTTTATGAAAATGCAAGTGGTTTTGACCATGATTTAGAGCAAGCAAAACCTCATTATTATCAAGTATGGTTAGAAGATAGTGACATCACATCCTCTCATACTGCATATAAGAATTACGGTGCATTTGAGTTCCATTTTTCTGATTCTACAAATGCGTTTGTGATGCTCTATGTAAAAAGCGGAACAGAATATAAAATAAACGGCAATTCTATTTATGTCAAAGGAATTGGTCTTCAAGCAACTTGCTACACTCGTTTTGATTTTGAAGCAATTGAATCTATAGAACAAACAGATACGCAAACCCCGCAAAGCTATAACCCTAAAATATTGGATAATACATTGACTTTTAAAATAAAACTAAATACTGAAAAAGCAACTGTATTTTTTGCTTCTTCTATGATTAGCTTTGACAAATGCGATGAGACTTATACAAAATCTGTAAGCACTAAAACTTTTTCAGACATCCAAAATACTTGTAAAAACGAATGGAATCAATTGTTTTCAAAGATAGATGTAACAGGCATTGATGAAAGCAATAAAACAGTGTTCTACACTAGTTTTTATCGCAGCATGGCACGTATGCATAACTATAGTGAGAACGGAGAATATCTTGGTTATGATAAGCTCGTTCATCAAGATAACGGTAATGAATTTTATTGTGATGATGGCATTTGGGATACTTATCGCTGTGCACATCCATTGCAACTTCTTGTTGAGCCAAAAGTGCATCAAGATATCGTAGTATCTTATTTAAGAATGTATGAGCAGAGCGGATGGCTGCCTAGATTCCCATATATGAATGGAAATATTCCTTGTATGTTAGGGCATCATACTGTTTCGCTTCTTGCAGATTCTTTGGCAAAAGGAATTGAATTTGATGTAGAGTTAGCTTATGAAGCTGCATATAAAAATGCAACGAAACGCACGATGCTTCCTTGGAAAGATGGCGAAGCAGACGAATTAACAAAATGTTATTATGAAAAAGGATTTTTCCCAGGACTTGATGAAAATGAACAAGAAACCTTTAAGGGTGTACATGAATTCGAAAATCGTCAAGCAGTTGCCGTTACTTTGGAGCATGCTTATGATGATTGGTGTTTGGCTCAAATTGCAAATCATCTTGGTAAAACGGAAGATACAGAATATTTCTTAAAACGTTCTAAAAATTACTTAAATGTTTTTAATAAAGAAACAGGCTTTGTTCATCCTAAAATGGAAAACGGAGAATTCACTAAAGAATACAATCCAAAACTATGCGGCGGGCAAGGTGGTAGAAAGTATTTTGCAGAAAACAATGCATACATCTACAACTTTAACGTTCAGCATGATATTAACGGAATGGTTGAAATGTATGGTGGTAAAGATAAGTTTATTAAAAAGCTGGATAATTTATTTATTGAGCAATATGAAGTACCAAAATACTATTTCTTAAAACAATTTCCTGATGCTACGGGTTTAATCGGACAATATTGTCATGGTAACGAACCAAGCTTTCATATTCCGTATTTATATAATTATGTTGGTCAAGCATATAAAACACAAAAGAAAATCCATGATATCGTTAAATTATGGTATACCGATCATCCATTAGGCGTTTGCGGGGATGAAGATGGTGGAGCAATGTGTTCTTGGTTTGTATTCTCTGCTATGGGATTCTATCCGGTTTGCCCTGGAAGTAATGAATACGCTATTGGTAGCCCAATTTTTGATACTATTACAATCAATCTCGATAACGGAAAAACATTCACCGTAAAAGCAGATGGTGCATCCCAAAAATGCAAGTACATTCAAGCGGCAACCTTAAACGGAAAATCACTTGAAAAGCCGTTTTTAATGCACGAAGACATTGTAAATGGTGGAGAACTTGTATTAACTATGGGTGAAAAGCCAAACAAAGAGCTTTGGGCATAATTCATATTGCTTTCATCTTATATCCAGCGATTTTAATATATAATTTTTATCGGCTTTTTAACTCTTGATATGAAGTAGTGAACATGAGTATTATAAATCAAAATATTCCCGACAAAATTGTCGGGAATATTTTGATTTATATCGAATAAATATGTGGAAGTATCTTTAATAACAACATAATAAACGCTGCGGTTATGACTATGAATATGAACGAAAACAAAAATGCAATTCGAATTACTTTGTTTTCTTCTCCTAACTTATCGATAGATGCCGCAGCATTTTGCAGTTTTGCAGGAGAAATAACACTTGCTAAGCCACCGCCGAAGGCTAAGCCTGCTGCAACAATAATAAGCTCAACTTTATTCATATTAAGCGTTTGAGCTGTACTCATTGCATATTTCGCAAACATTGCTACTGTCGACGCCTCGCTACCCGTAATAAATCCACCGAACATTCCTATAAATGCAGCAACTGCACCATATATGTTTTGGAAAGCAGATGCAGAGTATTCTGCCAAAACTTTAATCATGCTATCCACTTGAAAAGACATTGTTGCTATATCAAATCCAGACATATTCATTACTTCACCGATTGCAAAGAAAATTGCAGCTGAATATACCGGTTTAGGTGCACGCTTGATCCATGTTTGAAACGTATCTTTGAGCTGCTCTTTTTTCGGACGAAGTATAAAAATAGAAATGATTGTACTCACCAATATCCAAGTATATGCGTTCCATAAAAATCGTGTATAAATTGGTGAACCATCTGCCGTTAATCCTTTAATTGGAAATAATAGCTTTCGATATAATAAATCAAAAACAGGTTGAGGAATATTGAGTATTAAGATAATCCCAATTAACAAAAGCCAAGGTGCTAACGCCTTTATCAATGGATATTCTTTTTCATATGCCAATTCTTCTTCTGTTAAAATACTTTTATCAATAATTTTCTTTCCGGTTACCTTTAAATAAATCAGCATTGCAAGAATAACTCCGATTCCACATAGAACACCCGTCAACACAACAAGATTATCAAATTTACTCGTAAAGAATGATATTACACCAATCACAGCACCTGTTACCAAACACGGAAGAATACCTTTTTTTACTCCTTCCGCTTTTCCGGTTATCCATAGCATTGCTATACCAATCATGATTGAAGTAAGCGGTAAGAAATAAGCAAATACATGACCAACTTGGGATAGTGTTATTTCTGCACCGGCAGTTAATAATCCTGAAGTTTTCAAAAAGTTATTAACCATATCTACAAAAACAACAATCGGAGCACCTAACAATGCATAAGTACATAAAGAATCATATCCTATTGAGGGTAAAGCAATGGCAACGTATGTAGTATAACCCATTGCCAGTAAAATTGGTGGCAAAATAGATACCGGAGTTGCTCCCACTGCTACCATTAAAGTTCCAAATCCAATATTTATCATCATAATCTGAACAGCTTTATTTTCGCTTGCTATTGTCTTAATAAATATGATAACTCTTTTTAATGCCCCACTCTTTTCCATCAAAGCCATTTGTAATAATGATGTTGCAACAATCAGCGAAACCGAAAATGATTTAATCAATCCTGCAACTGTAGAGCGAAACACAACTTCTATTGAAGTGTTAAAAAAGAAAATTGCAACCAATGCAACTAATAATAGTCCTATTGTTCCTGTAATATCCGCTGGCTTTTTCCAAACAACCAATAATAAAACAATGACCACAATAGGCACTAATGTCATAATAAGTGAAATAATCTGTCCCATAGCATTCCTGCTTTCCTTTTTGTATTAAAATTACTGTAATTCGATTTTAACATACTTTAGCGATTTTATCCATTAAATCGCTAAAGAACATTTGTTAACTTTTGTAGCGATTTCGTTAACATAAAATCAATAGTGCGTTCATAATTGAACGCACTATTAGAATTTACAGCTTTATTATAGGAAAACAAATATCAAATATAGCACCTTTTTCACCGTTATAAGCTTTTATTGTTCCTCCCATAAAAGTAACGGCAGCATCTGCAATTGCAAGGCCAAGCCCGAAATTACCTCCTTTTCCTTTATAAAATCGCTCAAATATATGTGGTAAAACGTCTTTGTCTATTCCCTCTCCATCATCCGAAATTCGTATCATTGCTTTTCCTTCATTTTGAATTACCAAAATTGATACTGAATTTGCTGCATAACGAATACAATTCGATGCTACATTCACTACTATTTTGTAAAACAAGTTTTCATCAACAACGCAATATAATTCTTCATTTAGAATTGTTAATGTAATTTCTTTTCCGTTTTTCAACGCAAATCCATTCAACATCGGATAACATTCTTTTACAAAATGAATAATATTTTGAGACTCAAGTTGATTTTCATATAAGTTATTATCAATCTTTGATAACGTTAATAATTCTTCAACCAATTTATTTAATCTTGTGGATTCCACTCCAATAATATGCGCGGCTTCTTTTGAATCGGTAAGAATTCCCGATTCTATTCCTTCCGCATAGCCTCCGATTGACATTAACGGTGTACGTAATTCATGAGAAGCATTCTGCCAAAAATTCTTTTGCGCTTTATCGTATTCCCACAGCTTTACAGACATTCTCATCATACTGTTTTGTAATTGAGATAATTCTGAAATTGATATTTTCTTACTACTTGATACCACTTGCCCCTCACCAATTACCTTTGTTATATCAATAAGCTCTGTTACGGATCTTGAAATCTTATTGGAAACTCGATTCGCAATTAAAACTCCAATCAGTATACCCAATATCAAAACAAAAAATAAAATGGAGTTAATCGTTTTAATTGGTTGATTTAAGCTATCTAGTGAGGAAACAATAACAAAATGTATTGGCCTCTTATCATTACGTTTTCTTATTTCGTCTTTTAATATCAGATATCCATTCCCATTGGATTTTATATGCTCAATCGCAGTTGTATTTTTATCTTCTATATAGTTTTGTATTTGAATTTCAAGTTCTTGTGTTAAAAATGTATTTTGCTTATCCTTGGGATAAGTAAGCACCCCCATTTGATTATATAAATACACTTCTGTGTTCAGCATCATATTGGATGCTTTTAATGCATAGTTAATCGGCAAAAAAGCTTTTTCAGTACTTTGATCATTATTTAAATTTTCTTCAATTTTATATTCTTTTTTTATCATTGTGTTTATAGATTCCATTGTATTTGTAATTTCTTTTTTTGCATTATCAAAAATGTATAATCGTATGATAATGTTGAATAAAATAAGCACCAAACAAGGAATTGCAATTAATAAAAGAAGAAACGGCTGTAACATACTTTGTTTAAGCGTTTTCATTTTTTCGCTCCTCTAACTTAAATCCATATCCCCAAACAGATTCAATTGCTATGTTGGCTTGTTGTAAGCTTAATTTTTTCCTTAGCCTTTTTATTACATCATCAGTGGCACGTGTATCAATCATATATTCTAACTTCCAGACATTTTCTAAAAGTTCCTCTCGAGAAACCGCTTTCTCTTTATTTTCAAACAAATATACCATAAGTGCAAACTCTGTTGGGGTTAGCTCTATTTCCTTATCTTCTACTGTTACGGTTCTAGTTAAACGATTAATTGAAACATTGCCCACTACAAGTTTTTCATCCTTTGTTGATTTTCGTTCAAAATCCAATCGTCGAAACATTGCTTTCACTCTTGCAACTAACTCCATCGGAGAAAACGGCTTTGTTAAATAATCATCTGATCCAAGGGTTATTCCTGTTATGCGGTCTATTTCGCTATCTCTTGCAGAAACAATAATAATAGGTACATTGCTTACTTGTCTTAACTTGGTACAAAGCGATAGTCCATCCGTTCCGGGCATCATAATATCCAATACAATCATATCCGCATGAGTATCTAAAAACGCAGAATACAACTTATCTCCGTTCTCAAATGTTTTCACTTGAAAGCCTTCGCTTTTTAAAAAAGTTGCTATTAGCTCTCTAATATTTTTTTCATCATCTGCAACATAGATTAACCGTTCCATAAAACACCTCATCATCTTTAACCATTTAAAATGTTATTTTCAGTATAGCTAATTTAAAATTGAAATGAAAGATTCGCCACAATTTTGCCACAGTTTTTTGGATGTATTTCCATAACTTTTTGATTAAAATAAAGATAGAAACAAAATATCATTTCAAAACTGGTATTTGTTTTGTAAACCAGTTACTTTTCATAAGGTAATAATCAAAATACGTTTTATAGGGGGTGAATACTTGAAAAAAGCAATAGCGTCTATATCGATTATGCTTGTTTTAGCATTTACCGGATGTAGTAATTCTGCATTGAAGGAATCTGGTAACAACAATTTGTCAAGTAACTCTAAGCAACAAATTCAAAACGATTCTTCAATCAATTCTACTCAAGGTCAAAAGCAAGCCGATAATACCTCTTCAACCAGTTCCACTGAAAATAAAAAGCAAGCCGATAATACCTCTTCAACCAATACTACTCAAAATCAAAAACAAGCTTCGTCCGAAATAGACGAATTGCAAAAGTCATTAGATGAATTGAATACTATACTAAATTCACTTGATGACATAACTGAAGATGAGCTTATCATACCAAATTAACAGCTAACCCAATATGATTAAAAAGGGGATATTTATTTATGAAAAAAATAGTATCTAGAACTGCTATCACATTCATCGTTGCTCTTATGATTACCTGTTCAATACCCTTTTCGGCGTATGCGGAAAATAATCAAGGAAAGAACAAAGAAACTAACTCTCAAAGAGTGCAACAAAATATAGAAAAGCGCCAAACGCCAAACGAAGTAAAAGCATTATTACAAGAGAAAAAAGATGCAATGATAGCCAATAAGCAAAAACTTGCTTCTTTAAGAGAGCAAAACAAAACACTTCATAACTCTATTAACCAATCGTTAAAAAAAGCAAAAGCAAACAATGGAAGCGTTGACCAAGCAACACTTGATGCAATCGACAATTATAAAAAGCAACTTATAGAGCTTAGAAATCAAGTATCTGCAACAAAAGATTCTATAAAAGCCATCATGACAAAAAACAAAGAATCCGTTCGAGCAAAAGATTATACCGGCATTCAAGCAGCATTTGATAAAATCTATAGTATTCAAAATCAAAGAATTGCTACACTAACCCAAATGAACGAAATTTTAAACAAAATGGCTTCTCTTTTCAATAAAGCTTAATAACGCAAGGCAGAAAGCAACCAGCTTTCTGCCTTAACTTTTAAGACAAAGTACTTTTCAGTTGTTTTGCCTTTTCTAACAGTTCCGCTTTGTCATTATTTAATTGCCCGTCGATTACCAAATTTAATAAGCTTCCTTTTATCATTCCGATTTCTTTTCCATTCGTAATTCCAATATGAATTAAATCATTTCCATTTACCTTTAAATCTTTCATTGAAAAGCAATCTTGATCTTCTATTATTTTATGATAAATTCCTTTGATTTCTTGATAAATGCTTATTTGATTTCGATACTTTGGATTTTGTGCAAGATTATCAGCACATTTGAGTTCCAGTAAATCTAAAAACAGTTCTGGTGTAATTTGATATAGCCATCGTTTGATTGATTTTTCTGTTGCTTCAATTGATGCATCATGGTAGTTTACAAGTACGCTCACCTTGTGAATCGTATCATTATCAAACTTAAAGCGTCGTAAAATACCGACCGCTATATGTTCACTCATTTTCGGATGACCGTAAAAATGGCCTATGCTATTTTCATCAAGTGTATATGCCATTGGCTTTCCAATATCATGAAACAAAGCAGCTAACCGTAAATGAGCAATTGGAGGAACATTTTCTAGTGCAACGAAAGAATGTGTTAATACATCATAAATATGATGGGGATTATGTTGGTCAAACCCTTTTATTGACAACAACTCAGGAATTACTTCAGCTAAAATGGCAAGATACTCTGATAAAACTGCTTTTGCATTTTCACCACAAATCAACTTAATAATTTCAACTGCTATACGTTCAACTGCTATATTGTGGAGCAATTCTTTTTTTTCAAACATTGCTTTTTTCGTAGTATCTTCTATTGTAAATCCAAGCACAGCAGAAAAACGAAGTGCACGCATAATGCGTAATGCGTCTTCTTCAAACCGTTTTTGAGGTATGCCTACACAACGAATTATTTTTCTTTTTATATCTTCTTGTCCTGAATAATAATCTTGAATTCCGCTATTCTCATTATAAGCAATTGCATTGATTGTAAAATCTCTACGTGCTAAATCGTCTTGCAAATTTTTTGTAAAAGCAACACAATCAGGTCTTCGATAATCCGTATATTCCCCATCAACTCGATAGGTTGTAATCTCTAAGGGTATCGATTGAATAATAACTGTTACCGTCCCATGTTGAATGCCCGTTTCAATCGTCTTATATTCATGAAATACCGATAACGTTTGCTGTGGCGTTGCATTTGTTGTAATATCAAAGTCTTTCGGTTCTTGCTGCAACACGAAATCTCTTACGCAACCACCAACAATAAACGCTTCAAATCCATTTTGATGAAGCATCGTGAGTGCTTTATTTACTTGTTGTGGCAACGAAAATTTCATAATATCCTCAATTCCATATCATTCTTTTTTATTGTGCAGCACCTTGATATGCTAATCTAATAATATCATCAATTTTGGTTTCTTCCAAGCTAAAATCCATAATTGGTGCTTGCATAGATATATCTTCAATTAGCTTAACGGCAGTAATACTATTTTTATCATATCGAAATACTACTCTTGCGCCCTCATGCTTCATTATTTCTGCAATTGGATGCGTTAGCTTTTTAGGCTCTTCAAAGAAATCAGCAATCAAATATTGATAAGGCGCAATTCGATGTACTAACTCATTTAACGAGCCAGTTAATTGTATAACTTAATGTTATACTAATTAAAAAGAGAAACAGATGGAGCACTGATGCAAACATAGACACTTAATAAACAAACAAGCAATAATGATAAGCGGGATAATGTTTAAAAATATAGAAGTAGCTATTGCAACGTCACGAGTACCATATGCAGCAATCCAAAAAAATGAGGTTGCAATCATAACAAGGCATTGCACCAAAATGGTTGAAATTACATCAAAACGATATGCTAACGAAGAGAGTATGCGCATTTTAGCTATATAAATATAAGGCCTCACCAGTATCACCTCTTAAAACCAAATAAAATTGTAATAAATTTAACCATAATTATACAATACAAGTCTTTATATTGCAATTATTTTATGAATTTACATTTATTATTTTAAGTATATTTTATTATGATGGAAAAGAACGTGACAATTATGGTATAATAAAAAATCAGAAAGGTTATGAGTTTTATGAATATTGGACTGATTACAGCAAAACTATATGCACCATGGGTGCATTCATTAAAAGAAAAACGAATGATTGTGAATAGTATTTGCAGCAGACTAAAAAATAAGTTCAATGTATCTGTTTGTGAAACAGCGCAACAAGATGTTCATCAAACAATTGTAATCGGTATTGTATTTCTTGCATCGTCAAAATCCTTATCGGATAGCATATATGAAAACATACAATCCTTTATTGAAAGTAATACCGAAGCTGAAATTGTTGAGATAAACTTAGAAATGCGATAATTCAATTAACTTAAAAAATTTTTATTATTATAAAACAAGTTTGTAAAATAGTTACAACTTACATGAACAAAAAAATTATATGGAAAGGAAGTTTATTCATAAGAATTTTCTATGGATAAACTAAAAAATAAAACTATGGATGGCAAAAATAGAGCTGATATTCAAATTGGAAGTAAAGTAAAAATTGTATTAAAAGTTGACCAAAGAACAGGAAAATTAACAGAAGGTATTGTTGCAAAGTTATTAACGAAAAGCAGCTATCACCCTCATGGAATCAAGGTTATGCTTACAGATGGACAAGTTGGAAGAGTACAATAAATTTTAATAAAATAATAGAGAACTTTGGAAGTTATTCTAAAAATCACTCGCTGTTGTGATGAATTTTTAAGTTTAAACACCTAATTATTTACAAATATTTCTCGTACTTATAATTTCTGTTGACAAATTCAAATCTTCGCAGTATACTATATATAGTGTTTATTTCGGTAAACATATATTTTATAAAAGAGGTAACCTATTTAATGTACAACGACAAAACTTTAATTTGTAAAGACTGTGGTTCTGAATTTGAATTCACTGCATCTGAACAAGAATTTTATGCTGAAAAAGGCTTCACAAATGAACCTCAACGCTGTAAATCTTGCCGTATCGCTCGCAAAAACTCTAACGGTAACAACAGAGGCGAAAGAGAGTTATTTGATGCAACATGTGCTGATTGTGGAAAAACTTGCAAAGTTCCTTTCCAACCAAGAAACGACAGACCAGTTTACTGCAGCGATTGCTTTGCAAATAGAAGATAGTATAAATATTCAGAAAAAACACGCTTTTGAGCGTGTTTTTTTTGCATTAATATAATCATACTAATAATTTCCTTATTGGCTTGAATATCAATATTATTTATAGTATGATGAATTTAGATAAATGGGTAGAAGAATAATACTAATTTTTTTCAAATCGCAGTAATTGATTTAAAATCCAATCAGTATAAAATAAAGTCATGGAGAATGCTTATGAATCAAGATTATATCTATTATCAAGCAACCAAAAGTATATGTGATATTTGCTTAGCGCAAATTGATGCAAAAATTATTATTCAAAATAATAAAGTTTTTGTGTTAAAAAACTGCCCTGTTCACGGAATACAAAAACATTTATTAGAAGACGATGCCAACTACCATTTAAAAAAAGTTTTATATGATAAACCCTCTACCATACATACCAATGAAACGAAAGCCACACAAGGCTGCCCTTTTGATTGTGGGCTTTGCGAAAATCATGAGCAGCACACTTGTATTGGACTAATTGAAATTACAAGCAAATGTAATTTAAACTGCCCTATTTGCTATGCTAATTGTTCTGGTGACGGAAAAGACCTTCCACTAGATAAAATCGAACAGATGGTTGATTTTTATATCAAATCAGAAGGCGGAAAAGCTGAAATTCTGCAAATTAGTGGTGGTGAGCCTACCTTACATGAGGATATTTTAAAAGTGATTGCTATGTGTAAACAGAAAAATATCGGCCATGTTATGCTCAATACAAACGGAATTCGCATTGCAGAAGATATTGAATTTGTAAAACAGCTTGCTACTTTTATCGAAGGCTTTGAAATTTATTTGCAATTTGATTCCTTTCAAGAAAAAAGCTATCAAACACTTCGAAACGTTTCCCTGCTTGAATATAAGAAAAAGGCAATAGCTAATTTAAATCAATATAATATTCCTACCACTCTTGTTTGTACTGTTACAAAAGGAGTGAATGACAATGAAGTATCGGATATTATCAATTACGGTTTAAATACCTCCTGCGTAAGAGGAGTAAACTTTCAGCCCGTCGCTCGATTCGGAAAATATGAAAATGAGCAGCCCGATTCGCTCACAGTTTCGGGAATTATCGGATTAATTTCAAAATCTTCAAACGGAATTTTAAAAGCAGAGGATTTTGTACCATTGCCTTGTAATGTGGAACGAGTTGCGATTACATATTTATATAAATATAAAAACAGTTTTGTACCTATTACACGAAATAAAAATATTGATAAATATGTTTCTTTTATCAGTAATACATTTTTGTTTACAATAGAAGATTCCTTATCGCAAGGCGAAGCTCCTCAGTTTGGATTTTGCAAATGCTTAGACTTTTTAGAAGATTTTAATCGAATTGTTCCAAAAAGCTTTTTTGTTTGGAGTAAAGAAGAACGTGTAAAATATCTGAATGAAAATACATTTCGTATCAGCATTTCCTCTTTTGTTGATAAATATAATTTTGATATAAAAGGAATGCAAAAAGAATGTGTTCATATCATAACTCCCGACTGCAAACGTATTCCATTCTCTGCTTACAATATGATTCACAGGAGAAATGAAAATGCAAAATAGTATTTTTCTAATTTGCAATATGATTTCCGTTGTATGCTTATGGCTTTTACTTTCAGCAATTACACTCAATTTCATGATTGCAAAGAAACAGGCTGTTAAAAAAGAAAAAAAATCTATAGTAGAAACCGGTAGTATGTTTTTGTTTTTTGTTGCTATGGTGCTATTGGTTTATTTAAGAATTGGTACAATCCACATTAAAAACTCGATTCTCATCCCATTAATGTTCATTGGAACATTTCTTATTGTAGTTGGCACAGTTATCAACATTTTAGGCAGATTTACGTTGAAAATGAACTGGGGTAACCAAATTCGAATATATCAAGAACATACTCTTATTAAAAACGGAATTTATCATTTCATTCGTCACCCTTTATATGCATCAACCATTCTGATGATTTATGGGTTTTCAATTCTTTATGCTAATTTTGCAGTCTTTATTTGCAATACCCTTATTTTTATCCCGTTTATGATTTATCGTGCAAAGCAAGAAGAAACCATGCTCATTCAAACGTTTCAAGAAAAGTACATCGCTTATCAGCAATGTACTGGTTTATTCCTTCCAAAATGGAGAAGAAAGAAGGTTAAATAATGATACGAATGGTACAAGTAAACAAACAATCTGTTGCATTTTGCAAATACACGATAGCAGGTTTGCTATGGTTAGCCCTACTCTTTCGCAGCATTATCCCCGTTTACATTGTTTTTATTATTATGTTCATCTCAGCTTTTACAGGAGTACATCGTGCGCCATTAGTAAAGCTGTTTGATTGGACCATTGCGAAAAAAATCGGAATAAATGAAGAATATATCAATATGCACAGTATGCGCTTTGCACACATTGTAGGTTGTGTTTTTTCGGCTTTATCCATTATAACGTACTATTTCTGCCCAGTCCTTGTTCCTGCTATCCTTACTACTGTTTTAGCAATTTTGCAAACGATTGCTGCTTTTGGTTATTGCTCAGCACAAAAGCTGTATGAATGTGTAATATGCAACAGTAATTGTTGTCGGTTTGGAAAAAAGATAAGGAGTATTAAGAAAAATGCTCGATGAACATATTGCTCCTGCAAATTTCGGTATCTTTCCTAAAATTACTTTTTTTCAATGGGAAATTCCAACCTATACTGTTTTTATGATACTTGCTTTTATTTGCGGATTTATTTGCTATAAGCTAACAGCAAACAAATTAAATGCCCTAGAAAAAAGCCACCGTACTCTTATTGTTATTTATGCACTATTAGGTGGCGTAATTGGTGCAAAGCTCCCTATTTTAATTTTTAATATTGATTTATGGTTTCAATATCCACAAAACATCAACCTTTTGTTATCGGGAAAAACCATTGTTGGTGGGCTGATTGGCGGAGCAATTGCCGTATTTTTTATTAAGAAACGACTTCATATCACAATAAAAACCGGAAATGATATTGCAGCGCCTGCTGCACTTGGAATGGCTATTGGCCGTCTTGGATGCTTTTTTGGCGGTTGCTGTTACGGTATTGAATCGCCTAAATTCCTTGGAGTTGATTTTGGCGATGGCGTCTATCGATTTCCAACTCAAATTTACGAAATTATATTCGACTTAACCTTATTTTTTATCTTTCTTTACTTCAAAAAGAATAAAGAATTGAAACCAGGTATATTATTTCGTTACCTATTAAATGGTTACTTATCTTTTCGTTTTCCAATGGAATTTATTCGAGAAACTGATCAAGCTTTCTTTGGCATTTCCTATTACCAAATTCTTTGCGTAATCTGTTTATTATTTATTAACCGAAAATGGATCATTACAGCAGTTAAAAAGCACTTTCACACAAAATTGCCACCACAAAATATGAATGTAAAGGAGTAATTGTATGAATAATCAGAATCCGCTTGATGAGGAAAACCGCCCTATCGAATCTCCTGCACCTCAGCCTTCACCTAAAGAAAAAAAGCACATCTCAGCGCTAGCAACAGTTGGCATTGTTCTTTTGGTTCTATTCGCAATACCCATTTTACTTTTCGGTGCTTGTATTTTAATAATGAATTTGAGCTTTTAATTATTATGAGCTAACCACAAAATAAACTCTTTCTACAGTCAAAAACCTAATCTGAATTGTTTCAAATCAGATTAGGTTTTGTCTGTTGATAAAGTATATTATTATTTGGTATTAGGCAATTCTTGTTATAGCAATATTGGGCTATCCGCCCAAACCTGACCATGCTTTTTGGCAATCGCCCCAAAAAGCATGAATAAAAAATGCTTTATTTCTCAAAATTGTTTTATTTTCCAAATAGCTGATTCATATGGACGAAGATATGCTGAAGACACCTCATCATAATTGGATAACAAACGATCTCCGTTTGGGAATTCTCGTCGTTCTAATGCTACAGCACTTAAATTACATTCAACATACAAGGTTTCCGATTCATTTTTTCGATAATAAGTAAATAGATCTTTCGCTCTTTTATTTGTAATGGTAATATCGCCATATTGTAATACGGAATTCTCTTTACGAAACGCTATTAGTCTTTGGTAAAATCGTAGTATAGAAGTTTTATCCTTCTGTTGATTTTCGACATTACAAATTTGATAATCATGATCCATCGCTATCCATGGAGTTACATCAGAAAATCCTGCAAATGGCTCATCACTCCATTGCATTGGAGTTCTGGCATGATCTCTGGTACCTGCTAGAATTTTATGAAAGGCTTCTTTCTCACTCATGGTTTTACATAAATCTTGATATAGGTTAATTGCTTCTACATCACGTAAATCAGAAATATCTTTGAACTCTTGATTTATCATGCCCAACTCTTGACCTTGATAAATAAATGGGGTACCACGAAGAGTAAGCTGGATAACTGCCAATAACTTGCCTAGCACATTACGATAACGTATATCGGAATTTACCTTTGAAATCATACGTGGGTTATCATGATTTTCATAGAACAAAGACGGCTGACAATGGTTTGTGTAATGCTCCATCCAATCAATCATATACTCTTTTAAGTAATTCAAATCATACTGATAATCATCAAAACGAACATGTCCCGGTGTTTCTAAATGATCAAAAGAGAATACCATATCCAGTTCTTTGCGATAATCTGCGGTTAACAACTTACTCATTTCCATTCCGGTTCCCGGAGTTTCACCAACAGAAAACGCTTTATATGGAGCAAATGCTTTTGCTTGAAGCTCTCTTAAATATTCATGAAGCCTTGGCCCATAAAAATAATGCTCAACACCTGTATATTCCATCAAAGCGCCAATACTTTCATTACCAGCAGGTAATCCCTCGCGTTTGGATATATAGTTGATAACATCCATTCGAAATCCGTCGACACCTTTATTAAGCCACCATTTTACCATGTCCTGAATTTCTTTGCGGACTGCTTCACTCTCCCAATTTAAGTCCATTTGCTTTTTAGAAAACAAATGCAACGCATACTGATTACACTCTTCAATATAGTTCCATGCACTTCCGCCAAAGAACGAAGTCCAATTATTCGGATTATCTTTGAAAATATAATAATCATGATATGGAGAATTTGGCTCATGAATTGCCTTTTGAAACCATTCGTGCTCATCTGATGTATGATTTACAACCAAATCCATTATCAATTTCATCCCACGAGAATGAATTTCTTGTAATAGTACATCAAAATCCTGCATTGTTCCAAACTCTGTCATGATTTTTTGATAATCTCGAATATCATATCCATTGTCATCATTTGGAGAATCATAAATCGGAGAAAGCCAAATTGCGTCAATGCCAAGCTGTTTTAAATAATCAAGTTTTTCAATCATACCCTGTAAATCGCCTATTCCGTCGCCATTTCTGTCTTTAAAGCTTCGAGGATATATCTGATAAAAAACAGCCTCTTTCCACCATGCCTTTTGGATTGGGCAAGTATCTGTTTGGGGAACATCTGGTTCACTGTTTAATAATTCTAATAAAGTTTCAACAAAGCGATCATCTATTTGCTTTTTCAATAGTTTAGGTAATGCTTTTAGTTTCAAATTGCTAACAAGTGGATTCGTAATTGCGTGTTCCTTAACACCCATTTGCAGCAATATTTTTTTGATAATATCCCGCCCGATTGGGTTAGCATACACATCTTTTATACGATTATTCTCTGTTAACATAACACTACTCCTGCTCTGTTTTAATATCGCCACGCTCAGCTAATTCAACTAGTATTTTATCAAAAAGCTCTTTGTCAATCTTAAATTTACAACGATAAATAATATAGCTTATCAAAATAATAATTAAAGGTAAGATTAACATAGCTGATTTCATAGTTACTAATCCTGCTTTAGAAACATCATCAGGTGTTACAGCTGAGTTAATTCCGGATATAATAACAGTTATACCAACAATACCACTTGCAATTGCTCCTCCGATTTTATTAATAAATGGCTGAACGGAAAAAGTAATACTTTCATTTCTTCGTCCAAGCTTCCATTGTCCGTATTCAACCGTATCGGTTAAAAACATCAACATCAATAACTGTATAAATGCTTCACCAACAAATATCAATACACCTGCTATTCCAATTGGTATCATCTGCATTGGAGCAAAGAAGAAAATGATATATCCTACTACAACTAATATAGTAGAAAATCCATATAGCTGCTTTCGATTAAACTTCTTTGAAAAAAGCGGAAATACAGCTAAAGCCAATAATTGTGAAACTCCTAAAATAGCTGCAAACACAGAGTACATGCCTTCGTCTTTAAAGGCATATTTAAAGTAATACACACCAAAGCTTGTTGTTGTACAATATCCAATAGAAAATAAGCCCATAGAAATTGCAGTAAATAACAGCTGGTCATTTTTGAATAGCACACGAAACATTTCTTTTAATGAGGTTGACTCCGGTTTTACTTGAATGCTTCTATCTTCTTTTACTCCAAAAACAGTAAAACAAAGAAATGCCCAAGTGATTAAAACGATTGCTATTGTAATAAGTAACCAAGCTTTTTTGCCTCCGCCCAATGCTTCTGTTGCAGGAAGAATACCTACTACCGTTATAAATAGACCGACGTTCGCACAAATACGAGCAAATGAACCTGTTTTTTCTCGTTCTTTTTGATTGAGCGTTAAAGAAGGAAGCATAGACCAATAAGCAATATCATTAGCGCCATATGTAAGATCCCATAGTAAATAAATGATGATGAAAGATACAACATACCATGTACCCTTTAATCCCATGTCAAAGAATAGTAAAATGGTAAGCAATCCGCCTGTAATTCCGCCTATTACAATCCATGGCTTAAATTTTCCAAAACGTGAACGAGTATTATCAACCAAGAATCCCATGATAGGATCATTTATTGCATCAAATATACGTAAAATCGTAAATGCACCTGTCATCCACCACATAACGGAATCAGGTAAATTTAAAATTTCAGTTAAATAAAAAAGCAAATACATACTAACTATCGTATAGAGCATATCTCTACCCACAGTGCCAAGACCAAAGAAATATCGATTGCGTTTTGCCATATTATTCATAGTTAATCCTCCTCATTTATTTTCTCTGCTATATACAGATTGGATCCAAAATCTCCTAGCATACGGATTTTTTCGTTATACCCTGTTCCGATAAATTGTTCACACAAAGGGATACCCGCTCTCAAAGCATTGTCAGAACAGATATAGCTTTCTATACAATCCCTCAAGCTGTAATGACGATTTGCAACATGAAGAATCATCCCATCCGGATTTAATTCAACTGGAAGAACATGTTTCATCAGCCCTCCAAACCGTTCGATATACAGTCGCTGTGGTCGGGTATGAACGGCATATTTTCCTTTTTCTAGCCCTGTTACATTTAATTTATCGCTGCTTTCTGCTGCGGTAGCTAAGGTTTGAAACAATCCTGTTAATGCCGTTTTTCTATCTTCGCTAATGCATTGCCACATTACCTTGTTCGATTTGTAGGTTTTCATTCTAGAAAACTTACCGTATTGGAACACATTGCGATATTGCTTGTAGAATGCAATTTGTTCTGTGATATCTTTTTTCTCCTCAGGACTTAGATACTTTAAATCTAATTCATACCCTAAGCAGCCAAAACTTGCGACATGAAAGCGAGTTGCAAGTGGAGTATCGCGCAAAGTTTGCTGATGTGGAGATTGAGAAACATGAGCACCCATAGTAGACAAAGGATAAAAATAAGATAATCCTGCCTGAATTTTCAAGCGTTCTATCGGGTCTGTATCATCTGAACTCCAAATTTGCGGACTGAAACATAACATTCCTAAATCAAAACGATTTCCACCGCTTGAGCAGCTTTCCAACAAAATATGCGGTCGTGGACAAAAAATACGTTCCAGTACCTCATACAAACCGATAATATAACGATGATAAAACTCGCCTTGATTTTCAATTGCCGTAGAAAAGGCTTCCGCAATATGACGATTCATATCCCATTTTACATAGCTTATATTAGCTTCATCAAGGATACTGCCTACTTGTTTCACAATATAGTCACGCACTTCCTCTTGACACAAATCAAGTACGAATTGGTTTCGCCCAAGTACGGCTTGTTTGCTTGGAAGCTTTACTGCATAATCGGGATGTGCTCGATATAGTTCACTATCTGAGTTGACCATTTCGGGCTCAAACCATAAGCCAAAATCCAAACCCAATGCCTTGATTTTACTTGCAAATGCTTTCATTCCTTGGGGTAGTTTTTTGGTGTTAACCGTATAATCGCCTAAACCGGCTTTATCTGTATTCCGTTCGCCAAACCATCCGTCATCTAATACAAATAATTCAACTCCAAGCTCCTTTGCTTGTTTGGCAAGTTGTAAAAGTTTATGTTCATTGAAGTCAAAAAAGTGTGCTTCCCAGTTATTTAATAAAATAGGACGCTCTTTTTTCTTCCAATTACCACGAACAATATTATTATTGATAAAATTATGAAATTGATGACTCATACCATTCAATCCACGATTGCTATAAGTCATTACACATTCCGGAGTTTCAAACTGTTCTTTGCTTGCCAACTTCCAATCAAAGCAATGAGGGTTAATTCCCATTAAAATGCGGACATAATCTCGCTCATTTTTCTCAACTGCACTATAATGGTTTCCGCTATATACTAAGTTAAATGCATATACGTTTCCATATTCCTCATTCGCATTTGCTTCCGCCAATAAAAAGGCCGGATTATGGCGGTTACTGCTTGCACCTGTTGTAGAAGAGTTCGTTACAATACCATAAGATATTGGGTGCTTATGTATATTGGCTTCTTTAATCCACCCGCCGTCTAAGGTATACATTTGAAAATTCTCATCAGGCAAATCCAAAGCCATACTCATCATACGTCGAATTGTAATCATTACATCCGTTTCATTTCTTAATACTGCTCTACGTGTTATGACATTAGCTTCTGCAAAAACTGAATAATACAAATCCACATACAATTCATTTGTTGTATCTTTTAAGGTTACAATTAAAGTTTCTGCTTCCCCATAAGCAGTAGGTAAGGTTTTCATTGTTACGCAATTCTCTACTATTTTGTAGCCTACATATATAAAGTCGCTTACAAAGCTCCCATCAGGCATTTTAAGCTCAGTTGGACTTTGCCGATAATCTCCTCGCCCATTGTCAGACCATTCTAAGCAGATACTATCAAGAGAATATACACTATCTGACTCATCGTAAAGTACACTACTTCCAACTTGAATTGTCCGCTTTTGTGCGAGCACATCAACATCATCAAAATCAGCTAATAACGTTCCATAATAAATATGTTCCAAGTGACCATATTTGGTTTTACGAAATAGATATGTTGAATTTGCGGTATCTAATCGAAATGTTGTTTCATTTGCTTGGATCAAAAGACTACCTCCCTATCAATAATGATATTCTTGAGGTTTTACATATTGATTATATAGCTCATCCGTAACGCCGCCTTGCGCTATGACCTTTGAATAAAATTCTCCAGAATTCTTAATTGTACGCTCTTGCGTTTCATAGTTAACGTGCACTAAACCAAATCTTGCACTTTCGCCCTCAATCCATTCAAAATTATCACAGAAACACCAATGATAATACCGTTCGATTGGCAAGCTTGACTCAGCTACTGCTTTTAAATGCTCATAAATATACTTACAACGGAAAGAATCTTCATTATCGCAAGTTCCGTTTTCTGTTATATAAATTGGGCGCTTTAATACTTGATAAAGCTTTTCACTACAACGTACAATTCCTTCAGGATAAATCTCCCATCCTAAATCATTTGTAGGTGCATTTTGTTTTGTTCCATCGCCAAAACCGGTTACTGCTGTTCTTGTATAATAATTGATCGCTATAAAATCGCAATACTCGCCTTGGGCAATCTCATGATTTTTGCTTAATGGCCATTTGAATACTCCCGTGCACATTGCTTCCGTTATTGCACCTTGGAAAAAGCGTTCTGATAACTTTGTACAAATGCGATGCCATGGATTTTTATTGTCTGCCGGTTCAAATACCCTTACATGATTCGCAAAGCTTACTCTTGAATTATGATAACCCATGTCTTCACGCATTCTATGGATTAACTGATAAGCTTTAATATGACAAACAGACATATTTGACATAATTTGAATTGCTTTTCCAAATGACTTTTCTCCCGGAGGCCAATCGCCAAAAAAATATGATATGGTTGCATATACATTGGGCTCGTTTATTGTTATGTATTCTGAAACCAAATCGCCGAAAGATTGGACTACCAATGCAACAAAATCTAAGAAATATTGCATATTTTCTTTTTTCAAAAATCCACCTTTTTTTTCAAACCACATTGGGTTTGTAAAATGATGAATGGTTAGCAAGACAGAAATACCCTTGCTTTCTAGATAGCTCAATTCTTCTCGATAATGGGCAATTACCGATTCATCAACTTCACCTTCGTTTGGACAAATCCTTGCCCATTCAATTCCAAGGCGATAAAATTGAATTTTCATTTCCGACATTAAATCTGCATCTTGTTGCCATAGATTATAGTGGTCTGTTGCACGAGCAGGGTTAGATTGATCCTTAATCTTGCCTTGATGATACCAATCATTCCAGTTATGACCGCATTCACCGCCTTCAATTTGTGTTGCTGCCGATGCAACACCTAAAGAAAAACCATGCTTGAATTCAAAACTCATAAAAAACGTCCTCTCCAAATAGTCGAGAGAAATAGCTCGTTACTTTAATAATGATTTTGAATAGATTGAAAAGTAAAACTATATCCCTCAAAATTTATTGATAAAGATGCCCTCATCTTATTAAAAACCAGATACGAATAAATATGTGTTTTGCTTCTATCATTCACTTTTTAATTGCAGTTTTGTTTCCTTTATTATACATCTATTAAAAAATGGAAACAATATGTTAACACAATCTTCTACAAATCTCACAGATATTTACCATTTTAGTTGTAGCATTAGTCAATAGCAAAATTGCATTGGAGCTTTGTTATATTCCTACCTAGAAAAGAAAGGAACGATTGCTCGCTCCTTTGCAAAAGACTACATTGAAAATTCTATCTACAATTATTAAATAAAGGAAACCAAAACGATAAATAAAACGCCCGCACAAGCTATCGCAATCCCATTAATTCTTGTCCTTCTAATGGCTTTCTTGCACTCTCGCTCTTCTTCCTTTGTTGATTGTGCAGGTTTGATTGCCATTATAATTCCAAGCAAAACAAATACCCCACCTAAAGCATATGATACTATACCCATTTCATTCACCTCCAAATAACATTTCAAGCTGTTCGTTAGGAAGTAAAATCCTAATACTAATATATATGTTTGATTCTAGCATTATATTTAACTTTAGGGAAGAATACCTTTCGACATAAATGATAAAATGAATCCCGTTACAGGAAATTTCTATAACGGGATTCGTTCGTATTATTTAATTTGTTTTATCGCTGCAACCAACGTTTCTTCGTCCATTACACCGGCAAAGGCCTTTACAACATTCCCCTCTTTATCAATCAATAAGGTGGATGGAATTGAAGTTATCCCATACGTCATTCCAGCCTCTTGCGTAGTATCAAAGAACACAGGAAAAGTATATTTATTATCTAAAATAAACTTTTTACCTTTTTCTACTGTCTCACGCTGTCCATCTACTAAATCCACCATCATAAATTGTATTTCATTTTTATTCTCTTGATAAATTTTATTAAAATGTGGCATTTCACTTTGACATGGACCACACCATGAAGCCCAGAAATTCAAAACAACCGATTTTCCTTTAAAATCTGATAATTGAACTTCCTTGCCATTTGCATCTACAACTGTAAAATCAGAGGCTTTTGTAGTTTGCTCCTCATTAACTTGAGAAGAAGTTTGCTGTTGTACTGATGGCGATTGGCTATTTGGTTTATATCGTTTTGATAGAAATGTATAAGCAACAGATGCAATTGCAAGTACTACCGCTAACAATATTACAACCAAAATTGTATTCCGCTTTTTATTCATAAGTTAATATCCCTTCTTAAAAACTCATTAAGGATAAAAAATACCCCATATAACCTGTAGCCATTAAAATGCCAACTAGTATTAACAATGATCCGCAAACAATGTTGATTACTCGATAATGTTTCTTTATAAAATCAAATGTTGTTTTCAATCGCTCAATTAAAACAGCGCTTAAGAAAAATGGAACACCTAATCCAAGCGAATAGCTGAATAACATAAAAATTCCTTTCATGCTTTCTCCGCCTTGAGCTGCTAACATTAAAGCGGATCCTAGAAATGCGCCAACGCATGGTGTCCATCCGATTGAAAAAATGATACCAAACAAAACGGATGAAAAAAAGCCTAAATTAACGGTTTTTGCTTTCCATTGATGGTTATTATTCAAAAACGGGATTCGAATGATGCCAATAAAATTCAAACCAAAGAATACCACAATTAAGCCGGTTATCCAGTTAATTATTTTTTGATATTCACGCAAAAATCCACCTAATGTTCCCGCAAATGCACCAAGCAAAATAAAAACAATTGTAAAACCTAAAATAAATCCTAAAGCATTTATCAGCGTTTTATGGGTTTTTCTTTCCTCAATTTTAGAGCCATTTTGACCCGCGAAATAAGAAATGTAAATTGGAAGCATCGGCAATAAACATGGTGAGATAAACGTAATAATACCTTCTAAAAATGAAATCAAATAATCCAATAAAGTACCGCCCTTCTATATTACTTATTTTATAGTATACACATTATCAATTAACTTTCTGTGATGAAGTCACAAACAATTAGCAAACACAATCGAAAACAACTCCGATTCATATAATATATCAATCAATTCATGTCAGATATGCTACTGCAAATTGGATGACATATATACCTTTTATTGATCAGTACTTCATATTATATATTTTTCAGAAACTTTTAGAAAATAAAACATATAATAAAAATAATATGATTATACTTATATTGAAAAGCAATCATTTGCCTCTAGTTTATGTAAACAAATCATTAAAATACTGTACAAAGGTGTGATAGTATGCCAACTACCGGAAATGTTCCAGTCATCCCCGAATATATTACTGTTCATTTAGGTAAACCAGATCAACCTGCTCAAAATATTCAAGTTCCGTTTACCGATTATATTAAAAACGTTGCTTCAAGCGAAATTTACCCAACTTGGCCGGAAGAAGCAATTCGAGCAAATCTATATGCACAAATTACTTATGTTTTAAACCGCATCTATACCGAATGGTATCGTAGTAAAGGTTATAATTTTGATATAACCAACTCAACTCAATATGATCAAGCTTTTGTAGCCGGAAGAGAAGTATTTGATAATATCAGTTTGATTGTTGACGATATTTTCAATTCTTATGTTGTAAAGCAAGGCAGTATCGAACCGTATTTTACAGCTTTTTGCAATGGTACAACAAGTACTTGTGACGGTTTATCTCAATGGGGAACAGTAGATTTAGCGAAAAAAGGTTATACTCCTTATAAAATACTACAAAACTATTATGGCAACGACATAAACATAAAAACAGATGTACGTGTGCAAAACATATTGCAATCTTACCCTGGAACTCCTCTTAAGCTTGGAATGTCAAGCAATGAGGTTAAAATTCTTCAAGTACAGTTGAATCGTATTCGAAGAAATTACCCATCTATTACAAAGATTGCACAAACAGACGGAAATTTCGGAGAAGATACTGAAAAAGCTGTTAAGGATTTTCAAAAGATATTTAACCTAACGCCCGACGGTATAGTTGGAAAATCTACGTGGTATAAGATTAAAGGTATTTATAATGGTGTAAAGCGTCTATCAGAGCTTACCTCTGAAGGCGTTAAATTAGAAGAAGTACGTGGTGTATATCCTACTCAACTCAAAGAGGGAGCTACAGGAGATGCCGTTAGAGAAATACAATATTATTTAGATATCATAGGCTATTTTAATCCTACCATTCCTTTTGTTAAAATGGATGGCGTTTTTGGACCTGAAACAACCGATTCAGTTAAAGCATTTCAAAAATCATATGGATTAAGCGTTGATGGAATCGTTGGAAAAGAAACTCGCAATAAAATGAGTAGTATTTATTTAGACATTGTTCGTTCGCTTCCGGCCGGATATGAAGGTGAAAAAGCAGAATACTATCCTGGATTTGTTTTGAAGCAAGGTATGCGAGACGATAATATCAAAGACTTACAACGGTACTTAATTTTCATTGCGGAAAATGATCCAAGAATTCCAAAGACTTCAGTGACCGGTTATTTTGGAAATGTTACCAAGCAAGCAGTTTTAGCTTTTCAAAAATATTATGGACTAGACACAACCGGTCAAGTTGGACCAATAACTTGGAATAAAATCGGTGATACATATAATGAATTAAAAGGTCTATAAAAAAATGTAGCGACCAAAGAAAAATCTTTGGTCGCTATTTATGTCTATTTAATTATCGGCACATAAAGCCAAGGCACTTATAAATATAGTTCATAAAATTAGAAAAACACATATAGAGTAACCTCCTTAATAAATTTGTCTCTCGAGGACAATTAAATAGTAACAAATTGTAACCTATTTTGCAATAGTAATCTTTTGGAAACTAGATATTACCAAAAGATAATTCAATTATCTATTCTTTGTTTATTGCATTAAAACGCCTAAAACTAAGGTATTTACAAATTCAATTCTGTTAATCGCCGAACACATGTTAGTAGCTACTTCATAAATTGATCATTCAAAGGCAGCTAAGGGGGGGGAACAAATTGTTACTATTTAGCTGCCGTAATCTTCTGCTATCTATGATAATTCATTGACCATTTTATTATTTTTTTGTGATGAAGTAGCTTTTCGCTGCTTACGTGTCTTCACCTCTGCTGTAATCCAAATCAAAGTAGGAATAACAACTTGAAACGGGATAGCATAATAGCCATAATAATTTATAAAATTGATTTCTTGTGTTGTCCCTCTATATAACATACTGGTTAATGCAAATATGAGTACAGCACACGGGACAATTAGAAGCTTATAATCATCTATCTTAACTAATTTTGTAATTCCTTTTGCCGCTCCAATTAAACAAATAACGATCTTTCCTACCCCGCTTAATACATAAGTTAAGGCTACTGTACTTTCAAAACGAGAAAGCGATTCATTAATGTTAATAAGCTTTACAACATAATACGATGGATATGGTTGTAGTCCTACTGCTTCACAACCACCTACCGTCAAATTACGCATACTAACAATAAATAAAAGTAACGCCATTATTCCTAGTGATGAAAAATAAATTTTATACGGATTTTCTTTTTTGGGAATATAAGAAGCCAAAGTTAAAAATACAACAGTTTCCGCAAAAGGAAATGCATACACCTTATATGCATTTTTCAGTAATTCGTTAAAATTATGCTCCAAAACGGGCAGTAAATTTTCAAATCGCATATTTTTTATAGATACCACAGTAGTTACTGCAATTACAATACATGCTAATAAGAAAACCAAAGTTGTCCATTTGCTTAAAGAATAAACACCTTTTTTTGCTACATATATCAACACGGGTATCATAATCAGCATGATTCCTAATTCAGGGCTTTCGGGCATTTGCCAATATACGACAAAGCCTGAATAATTTTTTACAACTAAAGCACCTAAATGCAAGCAATACCATACAAACAATATTGTAAGAATACTACCAAATACTTTTCCAAATAGAATTTGCATAATATCATAAATGTTTTTACTTGGATAAAGATGCATAATTCTTGCATATAGCAAAGCTAACGGAATCGTTAAAGCATAAGCTATCAACAAAGAAATCCATGTGTCTTGTTTTACTTTACTTCCAAACCCCAAGATTGCTGTGCTTCCGAAGATAAACACACAAATTAGCAATATTGCTCTGCGAGAGGTTAGATATTTCTTCTCCATTATAAAATCCTTTCCAATTGTCTATTTAACAAAGAGATTTATAATATCATACGTGTTAATTAATTCAAAATTTAATGACTTTAAAACAAGAACAGTCGAAGTCAATATTATTACTGAAATATAAAATACACAATAAGATTTATGCGCCTTATTTTTCTTTATATTAGGTATTAAATCAAAAACAATTACTCCAATAAAAAGAGCTATTATTAAAAAAGTAACCATAATCACCTCTATCATTCAACTAGACCTGTACTTAATATTCTAGATCGACAGTTTACTTGTACATCACATTGTGGATATAAGGTATCCCATTGTGGCTCTAAGGTTTTCCATAACTTGTAATCTTTAAAATAGATTGATTTTGCAACTCCTATATAATCGCTGTTATACTTTTGTTGAGAAATTTCAACGGCATTAGTTACCTTTTTGTTAATGGATTCATTAATCGCAGACTCGATTTTCAGAATATCTTTTGGGGTTGCAACAACAATATCTTCTTGCTTTTCAACAATAGTACCTTCTAATAAAATATCCAAAAAATAAGTTGCCTTACCATTCTTATACTCAACGTTTCTTTTTGTACTGCTATCCATAATTTCAAAAGATACATCATCTTTACCATTTTGGTTAATATCAAACGCCAAAGTACCTTTAATTACTCTATCAATTGTAAACATTACATATTTGGCTTCATCGCCAGTAATATATCCAATCAGTTTATCTTTTTTAAAAATAGCTAGACCTTCCACAATTGTAATCTTTTTTTTATTTTCTTCTTTTAACTGTATAACTGGTAGGAGTAATGATTGTTTGTTTCTTTGCAGCTGATTGTGTACTTCGTACTCCTTCATGCCTATTAGTGCATTTGAACGATGTGTATCTTCTTGAACAATTTCAGTAATTACATGGGATATGACTTTCCCCGTTATTTCTTTTGCTTGAAATACATCTTTCGCCTCAAAATCCTTTGTTACAAATACCAAAAATGTTTCTCTTGGTTCATGGTCACGAGCAAAAAAGTCCATAAGCTCTTTGATTCCTTTTTCTTTTGCAACATGGCCGCAAATAATTAAAACTTTAGCATTTCCAAAATATAATTTACTCGGTAATTTTCTCTTTACCTTTCTAATTGCTGTAAAAACTGTAGTTCCCTTTGATTCCACAACTGCAGTACTAACACCTGTTTGCTTTGAGGAATTAATTGTATCTATTATTTCAAAAGTTAAATTATATTGCTTTTCAACTTCATCATAATCGACAGCTACACCGGTTACAATTGTCATTTCATTTAATCCTTCATAGCTCCAGCAACCGGTTAGTAAAATGCATGGTATCAATACTATTATAAAAACTGATAAAATCTTTTTCATAATTATATCTTCCTTTGACTTTTCTGCCGTAATGTATTATTAGTCAAATTCTTATCCCTAGTTTTCATAAACCACCAAGGAGATCGAATCAACGTATCTTTCGCATTTTGTAAAGTCAACTTTTCATCAGACAAAACGTAGGCAACGCCAAATGATTCCAAACTAAATATATGAGACATAAAAACAGCCACACCTAAAGAAATTCCAATAGAACCGAATAAGGAAGCCGATAATAATAAACTATATCGCATTATAAGTACCGGCCCACTCATTTTAGGAACTAACAAATTGGTAATACCTGCTATTGCTACAACAATTATTGTTGGAGAAGCTACCAGTCTTGCATTTACTGCTGCATCGCCAATAACCAATGCTCCAACGATACTTAGAGCTTGTCCTACACTGGATGGCATTCTAACCCCCGTTTCACGTAAAATATCAAAAACAACAAGCAAGACAAACAATTCCAAAGAAGCTGGCAAAGGAACAGTATTTTGGTCAACCGCAAAGTTTATAAGCAAGGATGATGGTAACATTTCAAAATGATATGCTACAACGGTTACATAAATTGCAGGAACAAAAATTGTACAAAAGAATCCAATTAAGCGAAGTAATCTAGAAAAAGAGGAATAATAAAAATTTAAATAATAATCTTCATTATTTTGAAAATTCTCTATAAACAAGTAAGGAACAGTTAATACAACTGGGGTACCATCCACAAATAAAGCAATTCTTCCCTCCATTAACTTGCCAACAACAACATCCGGTCTTTGTGTATGCCCTGCTGTAGTAAAAGGGGATAGTTTTGAATTTTTAATCATTTCGGCTACATAGTTGCTGTCTATAATTGCATCAATTTTAATTCTACTTAATCTATCCATCAAATCAGCTAAGATTTCAGGTTTTACTATACCGTCAATATAGCAAACACATGCTTTTGTTTGGGTTATTTCTCCTAATGTAACATATTGCATTTTTAATAAATTTGTACGAACTCTACGTCTAATCATAGATAAGTTTTTAAGCAATGCCTCAGAAAACCCCTCTTTTGGCCCTTGAATGATTTTTTCTGAATCAGGCTCGGCAATTGCCCGTGTTTCAAAGCTCTTGGTATTTAAAATTAAGGCTTCATCATATCCATCTATAAATAAAATGGTGTCGCCGTATGTGATTGATTGCACAATTGTAACCATATCGTTCGTTTTTTGAATCTCATTAATCAAAATAACTTGATTCATAATTGTTGTTATAATGCAATCATTATTTTCTAAAATAGTGGAAGAAAAAATAGGCCTGATGATATTCTCGTTAATAATAGTTGAGTTTACAAGGCCATCGCTGTACGCAATAAATCCTTTCCATAACTTATTGCTTCTATTTTCAACGTTTCGATATACTATAGTATCTGTATTCTGAAATAAATTTTTGATTATTTTTTCATTGCATTTTAAATTTTTATCAAGCTTAATCTTTGATAACTCACTATTTAATATATCAACCCGTTGGTTTACTATTGCTTGCTTTTTGGCTTTTTTCATATAAACACCTCGATTTATGCATATTATTTCTAGTATGTTTCTTATTTAAAGTAATATACAGTACCATTTATTTTGATCGAAAATAATATTATGTTGCATTTATCTTTAGACTTACTAAAACAAATTATCTAATTTTGCTGATTCATACAATTTTTTTTATTGTATGAATATAATGAATAATGAAACTACGAAATAGTAAATTTGAGTAATAAAGTGAGATTAATTATGATAAATAATAAAACAATTTTAATTACTGGTGGAACTGGTTCTTTTGGCAAAGCATTTTCTCGTTATCTTCTTGAAAACTATGAACCAAAGAAGGTAATTATCTTTTCAAGAGATGAATATAAGCAATGGCAAATGAAAAACGAATTTAGTGAATATACGGATAAAATGCGCTATTTCATTGGTGATGTTCGAGATAAAGAAAGGCTCTCTCGTGCATTTCATAACGTAGACTATGTGGTGCACGCAGCGGCAATGAAACAAGTCCCTGCTTGTGAATATAATCCTTTTGAAGCAGTCAAAACAAATGTACACGGTGCACAAAATGTAATTGATGCCGCCATTGATATGGGAATACAAAAAGTGGTTGCTTTATCTACTGATAAAGCTGTCAATCCAATTAACCTATATGGCGGAACAAAGCTTGTTTCCGATAAGCTTTTCATTTCAGCCAATGCGTATGCAGGCTCAAGTAATACTTGTTTTAGTATTGTTCGATACGGCAATGTTTCGGGTAGTCGTGGGTCAATTATTCCCTATTTTCGGTCACTTATAGAAACAGGGGGAGGCATATTGCCAATTACAGATTGTAGAATGACACGCTTTTGGATTACGCTTGAAGAAGGCGTTCAGCTTGTTTTAAAAGCATTAAGCGAATCAATTGGCGGTGAAACCTATATTGCCAAACTACCATCTTTTAAGGTTACCGATTTAGCAAAAGCAATCTGCCCGTGTTGTAAATTTGAAGAAATCGGTATTCGAGAAGGCGAAAAACTGCATGAAGTTATGATTACAAAAGAAGATTCGTTTTCCACATATGAGTTTGATCAGCATTATATTATTTTCCCACATATGGATTGGTGTAATATACAAAAATACAATCTACAAAACTCCAAAAAAGTAGAAGATGGATTCGAATACAGCTCTGGTACTAATACGCAATGGCTTGATATCGAAGAGCTTAAAAGGCGACTGGATTTTATTCAATGAATACGAAAAGGAGCTTGATATGAAAAAGAAAGTTGAAGTTATCATTCAAGCTCGCATGGGCTCCACACGACTTCCAGGAAAAGTAATGCTGAATTTGTGTGGAAAGCCTGTGCTATGGCATGTTTTACAACGAGTAAAGCAGGCGAAAAAAGTGGATGATATTATAGTGGCAACATCAAACTTACAAGCAGATGATATAATTGCAGACTACTTGAATTCGATTGATACAAAATGTTTTCGTGGGGATGAAAGCGATGTGCTTTCAAGATATTATTATGCCACCAAAAAATATCCTGCCGATGCCATTATCAGAATTACGGCAGATTGCCCTTTAATTGACCCTAATGTAATAGATGATGTCGTTTCTTGTTTTTTCACACATTCCTGTAAATATGCATCTAATTTTAGTCAAAAACGTAGTTTTCCCAGAGGATTGGATTGTGAAATATTTTCGTTTCAGTTGTTAGAACGTGCCTTTCATGAAGCAACGGAAGATTTTGAACGAGAGCATGTTACCCCTTTCATGTATTGGAAGCAACATAAAATTGCAACAATTGAAAACAAAGAAGATTACTCCGATATGCGATGGACATTGGATACTCTTGAAGATTTTGAACTGATTCAAGCAATCTATCATCAGTTTTATCATGGTGAGCATAACTTTTATATGAAGGAAATTTACTCCTTTTTAAAGAGTAATCCTCAAATCATGCTACTGAACCAAGAAATTCAGCAAAAACCGGTGAAATAAAGAAAGGGGAGTATTCTTTTTGAAGATAAAAAGCGAACTTGCTATTTACGGTGGAGAACCAATTCGAAACAAACGTTTGAACTATGGTAAACAATATATTGATCAAAATGATATTGAGGCTGTTTGTGCGGTATTAAAAAGCGATTACTTAACTTGCGGACCTGAAATACCCCACATGGAGCACAAATTATGCGAGGTAACGGGTGCTAAATTTGCGGTTGCAGTTTCAAATGGCACAGCTGCCTTACATATTGCTTGTTTAGCCGCAGGTATTGGTAAAGGCGATGAAGTTATTGTTTCCTCTATTACTTTTGCGGCTTCGGCAAATTGTATACTATATTGCGGAGCCACACCCGTATTTGCCGATATTGATCACGATACTTGGAATATATCGATTGCCAATGTAGAGCAAAAAATAACGAGCAAAACAAAAGCAATTATTGCAGTAGATTTTATGGGGCAAGCAGCAGCATTAAATGAACTGAAAGAAATATGCTTAAAGCATGAATTATTACTGATAGAAGATGCCGCTCACTCTATTAACACACGCTATGACGGTAACAACGTCGGAAGCATTGCTGATATAACAACATTCAGCTTTCATCCTGTAAAAACGATTACAGCCGGAGAAGGTGGCGCTGTTTTGACAAATGATATTGCTTTATATCGTAAAGCAATACTATATCGAGCACATGGCATTACCCGTGATGAAAATCTCCTAACGGATAAAAGCAACGGTAATTGGTACTATGAGCAACAATTATTAGGATATAACTATCGTATTACCGATATCCAAGCTGCATTATGTTGCAGTCAACTAGATAAACTGGATGCCTTTTCTTGTAGAAGAAAAGAAATTGTTGCTTTTTATAATCAAGAATTCAAAAATATCAACGAGATTATTCTTCCCAAAGAAATTAACCAATCTGATACAACAAGGCATCTTTATATTATTTACTTAAAATTAGAACTTCTTACTACAGACAGAAAAACAATATATGAAGCATTACAAGCAGAAAACATAGGTGTAAACGTCCATTATATACCTGTATACCGATTGCCTTATTATCAAAGTTTAGGCTACCCCAAAGGACTATGTCCAAATGCCGAAGATTTCTATGAAAGATGTATTACACTACCGCTTTTTTATTCCATGACAGATGATGATGCATGGGATGTTGTTTGTGGAGTTAGAAAAGTAATCAATTATTTTCGTAAATAGCAAATGTAACGCCATAGTCGGCTCGCTATAGGAACGTTACTGCAATATAGCGAGCCGGAAAGGTTTATGGTATTCATATTGCGATTATTTGAAACACTCAATCAAGGAAATGTTTATATCATTGCAGAAATGTCCGCAAATCATGCGGGCAAGTTAAAAAATGCTCTTGCTATTGTTCGAGCTGCAAAAAAATCAGGAGCGGATTGTTTAAAAATCCAAACCTATACTCCTGATACCATGACTATTCCATGTAATAACGAATATTTTCAAATTAAGGGCGGGTTATGGAACGGAAAAACATTGTATGATTTATACAACCAAGCCTATACACCTTGGGAATGGCACAAAGCAATTAAAGAAGAATGTGATAAAGTCGGCTTAGATTTTCTTTCTACCCCTTTTGATAAAAGTGCGGTAGATTTTTTAGAGGAAATAGGAGTCGACTTTTATAAAATTGCGTCATTTGAAATTGTTGATATTCCGTTAATTCAATATGTTGCTTCAAAAGGTAAGCCAATTATACTGTCTTGCGGGTTGGCATCCTGTCAAGAAATTGATGACGCAATTCAAGCTGCTTACTCAACAGGTAACCACAACATTATTCTTTTAAAATGCTGCAGCGAATATCCAACTGTTTATTCTGATATGAAGCTAGCAACAATTGCCCATATGAAAGAACGTTTTCATCTTCCTATTGGACTTTCAGACCATTCCATGGGTAGCCTAGCCGCAACTGTTGCAGTATCTTTAGGGGCTTGCGTTGTTGAAAAACATTTTTGCACAACCCGAAGTTCAAAAAGCCCCGACAGCAAATTTTCTATGGAACCTAATGAATTGAAACAAATGGTGAAAGATATTCGCTTAGTAAAAGACGTTATCGGTAAATGTTCTTATGAATTAACAGAAAAAGAAAAAGCAAGCACTATTTTTAGGCGTTCCATTTTTGCAGTTGATGATATTGCAGTTGGTATGCCTTTTACTTCTCAAAACGCTCGAATCATAAGACCTGGTTACGGAATGAAACCAAAATATTATCCTGATTTATTGGAGCTAAATGCAAACCAAGTTATTAAAAAAGGAAGCCCTATTACATTTGATATGGTGGAAAGCGGTGTAATACTCTTTCTAACCAACAACGATATTTCATTCGAAGTCTACAAATGGCTTAAAAAAAGCGAAAAGGTAATTTTATATAACGACAAGCTGACACTGGATGTTGTTTTAACGATTCAGCCATCATACATAATCAGTTACAATTACAAATATATTATTACAAACGACATTATCCAATTTATGCAGAATAAAATCATCAATATGCATATTTCTTTATTGCCTTATAACAAAGGCGCAAGCCCCAATTTCTTTAGCTTTTATGATAACACCCCAAAAGGAGTTACCATACATTTAATAGATAAAGGAATAGATACAGGCGATATTCTTTGCCAAAAGGAAGTCTATTTTGATGAAGAAGATGAAACTTGGGAATCCTCATATTTAAAGCTGCATCAACAAATACAACAGCTATTTTATGAAAACTGGGAAAGCATTAAAAATGGTAATATCATGCCTTCAAAACAATATGGCAACGGAACTTTCCATACCAAAGCCGAGTTAAAAGAATTAAAACAAAGGTTTCCTTTTTCGTGGAATGAAACGATTGCGGAATACAAGAAAAAATATAATATTGGTGGTTTATAAAATGATTGCTTTTCGAGTGGATGCAAATAAACAAATTGGTTTAGGTCACATTATGCGATGTATTTCTGTTGCAAAAGAGCTTGTGAAACGTAACGTTGAGGTGCTTTTTATTACTGCAGATTATCATCCAACGGATATCATCAAAAAAGCCAACTTTCAACATATCGTCCTTGACTCAGATTATAAGCACCTGGAAAACGAGGTTGAACTGCTACTTCCTATCCTTACAAACAAGCAAGTAAATTGCCTCATCGTTGACAGCTATTTTATTTCAAATAAATATTTTGAAACGCTCAAAAATAATGTTTTAACTGCATACATAGATGACCTTGCGGAAACGAGGTTTTCGGTTGATATTTTGATAAACTATAACATCTTTTCCGACTATCAACTTTATGAAAAGCTATATCAAAATTCACAAACGAAGTTATTACTTGGAGCAAAGTATGCTCCTTTACGGGAAGAGTTCCAACATGTTACGCTAAAGGAAATTGGCGAGCATATTGAGGATATTCTGATTACAACTGGTGGAACAGATCCTTACAACATATGTTTTTTATTAGCAAAACACATCTTAAAAGAGAAATCTTTTAGGAACAAAAAGATTCATATTGTTATAGGAAATTACTTTACCAATACAGCACAATTGAAAAAAATCGCAAAGCATTGCAATCAATTGCATATCTATGAAAACATTGAATGCATATCCCAGTTACTATTAAAATGTGATATTGCTATTTCAGCGAGTGGAACAACCTTGTATGAATTATGTGCTTGTGGCACACCGTCTATTATCTTTAGCTTTGCCGATAATCAAACACGCATTCGCAAAGCTTTCGGTGAACAAAATGTGATGCGTGATTGTGGAGACTTTCGAACTGACACCAAATATTGTATTCAACATATCATGCAATCCATAAATGAACTAGAAAATAAAAACCTTAGAATTCTGCTTTGTCAAAAAGAGCTTAAAGCTGTTGATGGGCATGGTGCTTATTATCTTGCAACGCAACTATTAGATTCCATTGCGATTCACAAAAAAAGGAGGGCCAAAATGATTATTAATGAAAATAATCATGATAAATCCGATCTTTATACGCCAGAAATAAAGGAATATGTTGAAGAAGTATTTCGATATATCTGTAGCATTTCCGAATTACGTAACGTATTAGATGAGATTAAAAAGCAAGCCGATCTTATGAAACCACTTTTTATATCAACAGCCGAACAAAAAGAGAAAGCTGATTTGCTTCATTTATTTCATATAAAAATGCAAAACATGACATATCAAACGCTAAAGAATATGGAGCAATATCAGTTAGCAGGCTGGAAAGAACTAATTTACGATGAGGGTAATGATGATGAGAATGAATAACATTTACAATATAAAAGAGCGATTACTTCATTCCCTACTTGCAGCAATTGAGTTTTTCAATCATTGCAAGGATGAAGATGGTATCATTGCAATAATCTGCTTTATAGATGATTTTGAGAATTTGCTAGACATTTACGAATGTTCGAATGAAGTTACTCTTGACATTGAACATATTTTGCCTTATATGAAAGCATTACTATCTTGTATGCAAAACGATGATATCATTGGCATGGCTGATACCTTAGAATATGATATTTATCCCTTATTGAAAGAAATAGAAGAAGGGTGTGCTGAAAAATGATGGTTGCCAAAGAACACGAAACAAGCAATATGCTTGAAAAAAACTTGCAGCTTTTAACGCCATGGCTTCGAGATACCATTTCACTAATTGATGATAACAAAATGAAAGAGAAAATCGAAATTACATATAACAATGAAGGGCTGCCAATTTGCTGTTATCATCAAGGTGAAAAAGTATTTCATATTAACTCAAAATGTCCAACTCAAGAATCAGAAAGATGGTATGAAAGCACAGTAACGCAAGACTCCTCAACAATCTTTCTTTTTGGTTCAGGTTTTGGTTATCCTTTGTTTGAACTTTTTAAACACAAACAACCTCATACTTTCGTTGTCGTTTTTGAAGAGAATTTATATCTATTCAAAGCAATGCTTTGCTATTTTGATTTAGAACCAATAATAAAAACACATAAAATCCTTTTTTTCATAGGAAATAGTGAGCATTTTGCTACTGCATTAGAACAGCTTTTTTATAGTGCCTATTTTATAAGTTGCACTTCACCAACTATTATTTTTACTAAGATTGCGGAAAGAAATTTCAAACAAGAATATAACCAAATATATCAATACGTACTTTCTCAATTATCCTTATTTATTTTTTATGTAGGAAACGACCATAAAGATAATCTAATTGGTTTTTGTAATTTGGTTTCCAATGTTCATGAAATAATAAAAGCTCCCAATATCAATTGTTTAAAAAGTCAATATAAAAACATTCCAGCCTTTATTATTGCCAATGGACCTTCTTTAGATCAAAATATTCAGCAATTGAAGAAAGTACAAGATAAAGGGCTTATTATTGCTGTAGAATCTGCAATCATTCCCCTTTTAAAAAACAATATCAAGCCCGATATCTTAGCAGTTATAGAGCGAACCCCAAACACCTATACTTACCACTTTAAAAATATTGATTATCCAAATGACCTTGTACTTTTAAGCTTAGCTGTAGTAAATAAGCATGTTTATCCATCCTTTGCCGGCCCTAAAATCCCAATATTTCGAGAAAAAGAAGTAGTCAATGAATGGTTTAGTTCCTATCTTGGCGATAATATTACATTAGACGTTGGCTCAAACGTATCACATCTTGCAACAGAAATTGCAGTTTACTTAGGAGCAAACCCAATTGTCTACGTCGGTCAAGATTTTGCTTATGGACAAAATAGTGTTTCTCATAGTACCGATTCTATTTATTCGGAAAAATCAGGCGAAAAACTAGAAAAAGCAATTCAATCCATGCCGATTGAATATGTTGAAGGAAACAACGGAAATCCGATTGCTTCTAATCAGCTATGGGTAAATTTTAAAAAAGGATTGGAACGTAAAATTGCACTTCATTCTTTACAAGACTCCAATTTGCAATTTGTTAATGCAACAGAAGGTGGAGCAAAAATAGAAGGAACCGTATGTGATACACTCAACAATGCAATAAAACGATATTGTATGAATTCCTATCGAAATCCTGTTCATGAAATAGTAAACGAAAGTTGCGCATTCATTGATTTTCCACAAAGAATTGAAAAACTAAAAGAATTTATAAAAAGCATGGAAGATTATCAATTCAAATTTCGCCAATATGTTTTAAAAACAATTGAGGGTAAATTAAACTGCAAAAAAATGCTTCGTTTATCTATACCAATCAATCAAGAAAGAAATCGTGATTTACTCGAAAAGACCTATCAAGAAAATGTGCAAGTATTTAATGACTTCATGTCTGATTCCTTAATGCGAAGTTTTTTACAACAAGCTATTATTGCAAATTATTATTCGATTAACCATTTGGGTTTGATTAACACGCCAGAAAAGATTACAGAGGTTTTCCGAATACATTACGATATTTATAGCCATTTTAATGTGATTACGCAAAGTATCTCCAATCATTTTGAAAAAGCTGTTGAAGAACTCAAAACTGTATTAGCAGAATGGCAAAATAACAAAGCAGGTGAACAGCTATGAACAATATAGATCATCTTAATATCGTACTTAAAAAGCTGATAAAAGAGCCAAATAATGCTCAATATTATAATGATGTTGGTGTATTGCTATATCAATTAAAAGACTTTGAAAATGCATATCAGTATTTGAATAAAGCATATGAACACTCCCCTTGCAATGCGAATATTTTATATCATTATGCTTTAATCCTTGAAACACAAAACAAGCTTGAAAATGCACTCTTACTATATAAAGAATATTATAAACGTTATTCAAACGAAACTTTTGTAATTGAAAAAATCCAAGAACTTTCCTATCGGTTAGGAATATATGATACAGCTCAATTAAACAAAAAGGGGGCTTTTTAATATGAAAGACAAAAAGCTCTTGAGCTTGTGCATGATTACCTATAATGATGAAAAGCATTTGGCTGATTGCCTTAAATCCGTAAAAGATATTGTGGATGAAATTATTATTGCTGATATAGGTTCTACCGATCAGACAACAGAAATTGCAACACAAGAGGGTGCAAAAGTTTATTCTGTTGAATGGAAGAATGATTTTAGTATTGTGAAGAACTTATGTATGGAAAAAGCAAGTGGAAAATGGGTTTTATTTTTACAACCAAATGAGCGAATCAAAATAGAGCAGCTTTGCCTCATTCCAACACTTCTTGACAATCCAAATGTAGAAGCTTATATGTTTTACATGGATTATCATTTAGACAATTTCACATTGTTTTCTCCTATTCAATCAATACGTTTGTTGCGTAATCGAGACATCTATCGCTTTCAATATCCTACTTTTGAGCGTATTGCTGATGAAGTGTTATCCAATATTGAAGATGTAGACATTCAACTTATCAATAGGAATCCTAATGTAATGGCTTGGGATTTCAGCTTACGAATACAGCTCTTGCATCAACTCATTTTAAACTATTCAAACGACAGTTATATGCAGTATATTTATGGCACAATTCTTGTTAATGAGCAAGCGTATGATGACAGTATTTTGGCTTTTCAAAAAGCTTATCAAGAGGTAAATCTTGATTTTCTATATGCACCACACCTGTTTAAATGTTTTGCTTGGCTTTATCTCATTACACAGCAACTAGATTCAGCTTTAGAAATTTTAAACGAAGGAATACATCACTTCCCGTATTATACCGATTTTTATGTATTACGAGGAGAATTACATTGTCAAAGAGAACAATATGAACAAGCGGTATCGGATTTTGAAACTTGTATTAACACCAGAGAACGCCCAAACTTTTTAGTACCACCTCCTGAAATTGATGCTTCTGTTGCTATAGAAGCATTAGCATTACTTTATGATAATACTTTTCAATACGAAAAAGCACTGAAACTATATTTAAATGCATATGTGGCAAACGATTGGAATCAGCAGCTTTTATATAAGGTTTATTTATTTGCAAAAGCAACGAATGATAAAAATTTATTATCAAAATTCCCAAATCCAATCTTTCCAAACAACGCATATGATGAATATGAGGTCGAACTAGCTAGGTCATTGGCATTACAAGGTGAGTTTGATAGAATACAAGAAATATATTCAACTATTTCCGACTTGGAAAAACAAGAATTATTTAAAACAAAAATTATCGGATTTTTATTATATCAAGATCAACTAGATATAGCGCATCAATTCATTAAGAATAATGATATTACATTAACGAAAGAAAAAAAACTTGTTGTTTGGTCAAAACAACAAGTAAAAGATTTACTTTCTTTGGTTCATACAATGCAGTGTAATGCCAAACCGGAAAAAACCACCCAAAAGATTATGCCTAGTAAATCACTTCTCAATTTTTATCGCAACTTAAAGGTATCACAAATACAAAGCAATCATCTTTCCTCTTTTCAAATTCATATGGAAATAGGCGATTATTATAAAAGCAAATCAAGAAATCAGGCAGCATTTACAGCGTATTTACGTGCCTTACTATGTGATCCCGTAAACGCTGATATTCAAGATAAAATACAAAATGAATTAGAGGAAGAACCACAGCTGTTATTGGATTGCCTTGATAGCAGCAACATTTTGCAAGAAAATCGTTGGTTTCATAAAAAGCAAGATATGATTTCATTTATCCAAGGTATTATAGCTTTAAGAAAACACCAATTTTATAAAGCTCTCATTAAATTTATTAAACTAAAACAAAACAAATCTAATAAAAGCTTAATTCAATCCTACATTGCAAGTAGTTTATGGTTTCAAAATAAAGAATCACTGTTTACTGATTATGATATTACAATGGTGTTTATTGAATTTTATATTACTATTTGTAAAAATACCATTAAAGGTTACCTATCTGAATCAATGAAACAGCATCCCTCTTGGGGGCTTTTAAAAAAGGAAATCAATAAAGTCGATCATCTTTTAAAATAAATAGTTTTATATGCTTATCACAACAAAATTTCATTAGCATATAATACTAATGACTTAATACTTCTTACGCCTAAATACGTTCTTTTAGAGTTTATCTTGTAGCTAAGAATAAAGGTATTGAGTAAAATATTAGGAGGTTATACAATGGCTGTTTCTTTATTTAAACTCGTTATAAGCGCAACAACTAATACTACTACTGTTCCAACAGCAAACAATTTTTTATATGCTAATACTGCAGCTTTTTCAGGCGCAAGCAAAGTAATTGCAGCAAATAAATTTACAAAAAATAATGGCGACGCTGCAACAGCAATCGTTACAAAAAACACCAACAATGGATTCTATATGTTATTCATCAACGGTGAGTTACAACAAACTGCTCTTTATACGGTTACTAGTGCAAGCCTTACTATTGCTGTTCCAGGTACAGCAACATTTACAATTCCAGAAGGTGCACCAATTACGCTAAATGTAACAAACTTCGTACCAGTATCTTCAACAACCGTAACATCATAACAAAAAGAACGCTTAGAATTATAAGAATTTCTAGAATTCAAAGCTTATAAAGTCTCGTTAATGTGGTGAAACGTTGTTTCACCACATCGTTACATATAGATTAAGATATTTTATAAAAAGTTGGAGTTGATATGATGTTAAAATATTCTTTTCCTATTACTTGTTATTTAACGGATAAAAATGGAAAAACCATAAATCCTTATTCACCACAAGCTATTACTTATACTCAATTATCGTTTTTTCAAAACGGTACAGAGGCCGGAATGCAAAGAAATGTATTCGTGTTAATCACTGGCTTTGTAGCATATTGCTTTGATGGAAAAAATCTCTCTCAACCTATTCCATTTCATTGCATTAGATGTTTTGATATGATTACGACGAAAGACACTAAATTAACATTTTCCGTTTGTCGGTTTTACTGCGATGCTTTCTTAATTCAATGTAAATCTATGCCAGATAAAGTCGGCGTGTTAATTGACATTGATACATGTGTAACCTCAACTGATACATCAAAGCAAAACAGCATTGCACCTTATTCAATATGTAACACCTTGATTTTTGAGAGTAAAATTCACTTAATGTGTAAAGAAACTTTGCTAAAAGCCGATATCTATCAGTTTAATGCAATAGCTGAATCTGACAAACGTATTTATACTAATGAAGATGATTTAAAAAAATATGGCGGTATTGGTATTCTTTCACCGAATCAAGTATCCTATTATAATGTGTTTGTGAATGGTATATTACAGCCAAAGGCTGATTATATTTTATCAAACGGGCGTCTCGAATTTACCACTGTAGATCTTCCGCAAAAAGGCCAGCCAATCAATATCTTCTTTGTTATTTATCTAAGCAATTCTAAAAAATTATTAAAAGCCGAAAATTATCAATATAATACGTTATCCAATGGTGAGAAAAGAGAATTTACTAATTCCGATGAATTAACGCAATATGGTGATAAAGGCATTCCTGATACAGGCGAAATATCCTATTTCAATCTCTACATCAATGGTGTTTTACAACCTTTAACAAATTTTACGGTAAAAAACCATGTCCTATACCTAACTACTACCGACATTCCTAAAAAGGATTCTACAATTATACTGGAATCTGTTGTTGTAAGAGGACTGGAAGGTCAATTATTAAAAGTTGATACATTACAATTTAACACGTACGCTAATGAAAATAAAGTTTACACCAACGAAAATAAAATAACTATGTATAACAGCAAAAAAATACTGGATCCGAAACAAAGTTCGTTACAAAGCCTATATGTGAACGGCGTAATACAGCCGACAACAAACTATATTGTTACTAAAAACTGTCTCAGTTTAAAAACAGAGGATTTACCTGTTAAAGGCGCCCCTATCACTTTACAATCTATTCAAGCAGAAATCATTGAAAATACATAGAATAACAGCTTGGAGAAATAATGAAATATTATTAATCATTGCAACCTACCTAATATTCATTTAAACTAAGCTTTATTCTATCCAAATATACTTTTGAGATTTGCATTAACAATTCAACTATTTTAATGAAAGCATAGCAAAAGCCATACAGCTACAACGTCTGTCGTAGCTGTATGGCTTCTATACTGAATCAATCAGCTTATATTATTGAATTTTAACAGCTTGAATTGTATGAGGTTCTATTTCAAAAGTTACGCTACTATCTGATATAGTTACTTTTTTATCAACGGAGTTTTCCATTAAATCAATCATTTCAGCAGAATTAACTTTTTGATTCATCGTAATGGTAACGCTTGACTGTTTACCACAAGTTTCATAGCAACGTACCAACAAGCTTTCATCATCTGCTTGTAAAACAGCGGAAAGCACAGCGGTTTCGCTGTCAAATTGCAACAAAGAGCTTTCTGACGGCAATATGCCTTTATGTGAGCCGGAAGGTTGATAACAAAGTGGTTGATTCAAATCACTTGCTAATTCTTTCATTGTTTTAGGGCAATTTGGAGCAACAGCTACTGAAAGCTTAATTTTGTGAATTCCTCTTTCTGGATATGGATCAGGACTTGTAGAAGAGTTAATCAAAGTACAAGTTAAATTTTGATCTGCACAACGATAGCCATATTTACAATCCGTAACAAGCGCTATTAAGCGGTCTTCTACTACTGCGGCTGCGTATTGCAATCCGGCTACCTCAATGTGTTCGCCTGAACGATAAAGTGCACCGGCAGGAATATCACGTAAATATTCCTTCACCTGCGCTTGCAAAGGCAAGGTATAGACTAAAACAGGAACTGGGCTATGATTTCGAGATACCTCATGCCAATCTACTTCAAAGTGATAGGTTAAAGCTTTTGAATCTTTATCCAAAGTCACTACCGTTTTAATCACTGAATTTTTTATTACTTGTTCCATTTCAAATCCTTGCCGTATTCCGTCTTTTGAAGAATACGGCAAATCATGTATACGACGAGTGCTAGATACTTTTTCTAAATTATTATAACGTCCGATTACCCAAGCACTAGAGGTATCAGCCTCTGTTTCAATATAAACAAGCGAACCACATTCACCAAAGCGAATTTGTTCTTTTCCTGACTCTTTATCAATAAAGGATATCAATGCACCTGTTTTAAAATCAAATTCTGCACGAATAAACCGATTTTCTAATATAAAATTACATACAGCATGATGTGTTCGTTGCTCCGGTTGATAGTATATTGTATATTCCTTTGGTTCGGATTCCTTTAATACAAGAGTTGTATAACCAAAAGCAGGAACAGATGCATTAACTAAAATGCGAAAATAGCGATGATCCCAATAACATTTTAATTCGCTATCAACTAATTGGAAAGGTAGTTCATTTCCTTGTGTATCTTCAACCTGAATACGGCGCATGTCGCCAACCCAATCCCATACGGTTATTTCGACTAGCTGTGTACGAGTATGCCCTGAGGAGTTAAATACTTGAAAAATACGAGTCTTACCTGCTCCTCTTTCCGGACTTGGGACACCGGCATAGTTTTCAATACCATAGCCTACTCCTGCACCCTCTGATTGAGATGATTCAATATCCTTATCTATTATTATAGATGATGTATCAATATGCTCGGAAATATTGCGTAATGCATTGCTTGTTTGTGTATTGGTTACTGCCATTGCATTTGCAAACAATCCCATAGCATGTTCTCGGCTTTCTTGTACACAAGAACCGGTAAGGATATCATGGAAATGCGTAAATAATACCTTCTGCCAAGCTTCTTTTAATTGGTTTTTCATATATGGCGCTTTGACTGTATGAGAGGATAGCGCACTCCAGCCTTCCGCATTATATAAAGCTGCTTCTGCATGGCGATTTCCTAACTTAATGCGGCTTTGTGTTGTATAGCATCCCGTTAAAATGTAATTCAACTCATGTTGTACTAATGGCAGCTTATCCTTAACTGATTCAGCAATTTGGAAGAACTCACGAAAAGTTCCGAATTGCATAACAGGAAAAATTGGCCATTCATTCATCTCAATCGCACGTTCGATATCTCTTCTTGTAGGTCCGCCACCATGGTTTCCAACACCATAAACAATTAAACCTGTTTTTAATCCACCGCAACGTTTGGAAATATCAATAATACCGATGCCCGCAAGCGGCGTAATTGCGCTATTATACCAATATTGTTCACGATAAACCAATACTTCCTTGCCTGATTGCCCTTTCCAACGGTAGAGGGCATTATCCCCATCTAAGCCTCGACAATGATAATAGTATTTTACATTAGCAAATTGATCAATTTCAGGAATATTTGCACTATGTCCAAAGGTATCAGGAGAAAAATCCACTTCCAATGAATCTGGATTGATATCCCAATGCTCTTTTAAATAATCTCTTGTATATTGAATATGGCGTAAAAGTGACTCCGTATTTGGCATATTTTTATCTGTTTCAACCCAAGCAGTAGCGGTAATTTCCCAGCGACCTTCTCTTATTCTTTTCTTTATTTCATCCATCATTGCGGGATCATAATCCTCTACAATCTTATAAACAGAAGCTTGAGATTGCGAAAAGCAGAAATCGGGATACTCGTCCATTAAATGCAGCACAGTACGAAATGTAGAAAGGGTTGCAGCAACTGTTTCTTGCCAACCCCACATCCAGTTCATATCAATGTGGGCATGACCTGCTAAAATCAGGCGATACTCCTTTGCAGCATCTTTACAAAGCATTAACAGTTCTTCAGCAGCAAAACAATTTGCTTTTGTTAAAACTCCATCTTCGTCCATTGCTTTTTGTAAATAGTCAATTGCATGATCAATAATTTCATCAAATTTATTATCATTCACTGAAGAAAGACGAATTGCAAACTCAATTTCTGATAAAATACGGCGAATCCACTTATTCGGCGGTGTAATATACTGTAACTCTTCTATTGACATCCCAAAAGTTTCCTCATAATGCAGCTTTTCACGATTACCGCCAACCATCCTTTTCAAATTTGTGTACTTGGAAGACAAATTACTCATTTTCAATTCCCATCCCTTTTTATAATAGTCGATACACTTATGCTATCATTAAGAAAAATAATCTATAAATTGATTGTAAGGTTATCTACCAAAAAGTCAATATATATCTTACATTTCATATAACAAATTCAAAAATTCGAGGAAATAATAAAAATAAAAGTCCCTCAGATTAAAATCTGAGGGTATCATATAATAACCATTATGATTATTTATTAGGAATTTTTATAATTTGTCCCGGATAAATAACACTATTTACTTTTAATCCGTTTGCTTGAGCAACCTTCCAAAAATATAATCCATTACCCATTTGTGATTTTGCTATACTCCAAAAGCTATCTCCCTTTTGAATAGTATACTTTTTGTAGTTTACAACCGATAAATCTACTTTTGGTATATTATTGAGCCCTGCAGTCTGGATAATTTTAGGATAATCATTATAAGCCATATTCAAATCTACGTCAGCGCCAATACCGTCAATCTTTCCTTTTGCAGAGTATTGCCACATTCCATATGCACCTTTATAGCCTACATATCCCCTGTAATCTGCTATCCACATATCAAAGCGTTTCAAATTTTTCATATCTAGGTGAGTTTGTGCAAAATAAGTGTAGGTATAAACAATACCATAATACCCTGCTCTCTCAATTGCATCAAGGAAAGCAATTACTAATGCGTTGTTATCTTGTGGTTTATATTTTGTATAAATTTCATCTTCTACATCAAATGCAATTGGATACGTTACTTTATATGGCTTTACCAATTCGAGTGTTTGTCGTGCGGCAATTGCTGCAGCATCAACCGTTTTTGCATAAGAATAAACATATACACCTACATTCAAACCAGCTTGAATTGCTCCCTCCATATTTGTTCTGTAATATTCGTCTTCTTTTATATTACCATCATATCCGCACCAGCCAGCACGAATCATTGCAAATTTTACGCCGCTGTTACTAACCGTATTCCAGTTAATCTGCCCTTGATATTTGGATACATCTATCCCATTGATTACAAGTTTACTCATATTATAGATCCTCCTTTTAGTCTTTGACAATCTATACTATTCAATAGTGATTAGAATTGTAACACATAACTTGCAAGTAGCAATAAATTTTATACTTTTTTTGATCTTCTATGATTAAAGCAAAAGACTTGCACCTAAAATGCAAGTCTTTCTATACTAAATTCATTAATATTGCTTATCGTTCTATTCGTTTGAAATATTTCTTATTATAGATTTCAACATTCTCTTTGAATTCACCAGTATCATTATTATGGATTCGCTTGAGATATTCATGTCTATTCAATGATTCTCGATTATTGTTAATGCCTATAATATAAACTGCTATATTGGAACAGTGATCTGAAATTCGTTCTAGATTCGCTAATATTTCTAGAAAAATCAAGCCACTTTCAATGGCACATTTTCCATTTTTTAATCGTTCGATATGTCGGAATTTCAATGTATCTTCCATTGTATCAATTGTTTCTTCCAACGGTTCAATTTTCTCAGCGATTTCTGTGCTATTTTCTGTAAAAGATTGAATCGCCATTCCGATTATTTCATCAACAGCTTCACTGATTGCTTGCAGCTCACCTTGTGCTTTCTCTGAAAATGTCATTTGCTTTTCATATAAGCGCTCGGCAAGTTCTACAACATTTATTGTATAATCACCAACACGTTCAAATTCCGAAGTTAACTTTAAATAATGAGTAATCGTTTTACTTTCTGTTTCTGATAACTCATAGTTTGTTAATTGAACGAGATAGTTGTTGACCTTGTCTTCCATTCTATCGATTGCTTCTTCATACTCTCGAATACTATCTGCTTTTTTCTTATCATATTTTTCAAATAAGGTAACAGCTTTTTCAAAGTTTTTCTTTGCATATTCTCCCATATTTTTAATAACTTCTTCACATTGTCCTAATGCAACTGATGGGGAACGTAGGAATCGATCATCAAGTGTTACAACTTCAATTATTGCCTCATTCTCTTCTGATTTTTTACTTTTTACTGTCCATACTGCCAGTTTTTCAAGTAACCCTGTAAAAGGAATAAAAATAGCAGTGGTTGCTAGGTTGAAAATAATATGAACGCCAGAAATTCCAGCCATAGAAATTGCTTTATCCCAAAATGGAAAATGGATTATACTTTGTAGGGTATATACAACAGTAAAGAATATAATCGTACCTATTAAATTAAAATATAAATGCACCATAGCTGCTCGCTTCGCATTTTTGTTTGCACCAATACTAGATATTAAAGATGTTACACATGTACCGATGTTTTGTCCCATAATAATCGGAATCGCAGCAGAATAGGATACAACGCCGCTTGATGCTACAGCTTGTAATATGCCTACTGATGCGCTAGAGCTTTGAATAATCGCTGTTACAATTGTTCCTGCAAGGATTCCAAGGAGTGGGTTTGATAAAGTGGAAAACAGCTCTTTAAAAAACGGTGAGTCGCTAAACGGTGCCACTGCCTCTGTCATAATAAACATTCCGTTAAATAAGATACCAAATCCTAATAATATTTCAGCAATCATTTTAGATTTTGAACGTTTTGCTGACATTAACATAATAATTCCAATTATCGCAATTACCGGTGCGATTGTTGTTGGCTTTAACAGCTTTAAAATGATGCCTGCGCTTTCATTCTTATCTAAATCTCCTAAACTTAATATAATAGACGTTACTGTAGTACCAATGTTGGCACCCATAATAACACCGATTGCATTTCTGAGCTTTAAAATTCCCGCATTTACAAGACCTACTACAATAACAGTTGTTGCTGAAGAGCTTTGGATTGCAGCTGTTACAATAAGTCCTAACAATAAACTCTTAAAAACATTACTTGTCATCTTTTCAAGCGTTTTCTCCATACGGCCACCCGATAGTTTTTCTAATCCAGAGCCTAAAATGTTCATTCCATACAGGAAGAAAGCAAGTCCGCCTGCCATCGTAATAAAACTTAAAACATTATTCATAGTATCCTCCAATTTTGGATTTTTTCTTTCTATATCTCATTTTTACAAGCCTTTTTATTATATCATAAAAAGGCTGTTTGCACGTAAGTGTAAACAGGTTCACTCGATAAAATGTTCTCGTCATGGTCAAAATCTTTGATTTTGGGTACCATAGAGGTTATTATATCATATAGTTTTTCCCCCGTAACTCTTTTTTACCTGGAAAAATAAAAAAAATAAACTGGTTTTACATTATGGTAAAATCAGTTTATTTTATTGCTAATTATAATTAACCTACCAAGATTTTTGCTTCTGGCATTACGGTATTCTTTTTCTTTTTTGACATTGCTAGAGAAAGAGCTAATGACACTGGTCCTACACGTCCAATGAACATTGTTATAATCAATACATATAGCGATGGTTGATTAGCTAAAGCTGTTACACCACTTGTTAATCCTACAGTTGCGAAAGCAGATACTGATTCAAACAATGCATCAATCTCTGAGAAAGTTGTTCCGCCCGCATGAGAGGTAAAGAATATAGTTGCTGTTGCTATAAAGACTGCTACTAAAGCTGTTGCTGTTACTGCAAGAGCTTTATATACAACTGACTTGTCTACTTTTCGATTATGAATAATCGTTTCATCTCTTCCACGAATTACACTAACAATTGTCATAACAAGTACTAAGAATGTAGTAGTCTTGATACCACCACCTGTTGAAGCAGGAGATGCACCTATAAACATCAACAATACACAAAATAGCTTCGTAATACCATACATTGTATCAATTGGAGTAGAGTTAAAACCTGCCGTTCTTGTTGTAACGGATAGGAAGAATGAATTTAATATTTTATCTGAAACAGACATTGTCCCAATGGTTGTTGGATTTTTCCATTCAAATATTGCACAGAATAAAGCACCGAAAAGAATTAAACCGATTGTTGTAAATAAAACGATTTTTGTATGCATTATAAGACGTTTAGTTTTACGATAAAGCAATAAATCTTGCCACACTATAAAACCTAAACCACCGCATACTATCAACGACATTATTGTTATTAAAACAACTGGATTGCTGTTATAGTTGGATAAACTAACAAACTGCTCTTGAAAGCCCAAAACATCAAAGCCCGCATTACAGAAAGCTGAAATTGCTAAAAAGATTGAGATAAAAACTCCTTTAATCTGATACTGCGGCACAAATACTGTCATAAGAATAAGAGCTCCAGCAAATTCAATTGAAAAAGTGATTCTGAATATCATTTTTAATAAGTGTCGCACTTCATCAAATGAGTCGGCACTAATAGATTCTCCTGCTAACTGCAGACTCTTCAATCCTAGTTTTTTTCGAATTGCTAAATTGAAAAAAGTTACGAAAGTTACCAATCCTAAACCGCCAAGTTGAATTAAAGAAATGATAACAATTTGGCCAATTGTTGAATAATGCGTATAAGTATCTACTACTATAAGGCCTGTTACGCATGTTGCAGATGTTGCAGTAAATAATGCTGTGGTAAAACTGGTTGCTTCCCCTGATCTTGAACAAATTGGGAGCATTAAAAGAAAAGCTCCAAATAAGATTAAAAAAGCAAAACTAGACACAATAATTCTCGTTGGATTATGAAAAAAATTGTGTAATCTTGTATTCTTTATTTTGGTTTGTAGTAACACGAATTGATGCTCCTTCTATCTATATTGTGGTATATGTTGGGAGTTGCTAAATCGCATTATATCACTAAAAGCAACACAATGCAATCCTTACTTACAACATTTTTTCTTTTCTTTCTCATATCAGTTGCTTTCCTTGAAAAACTATATTATAATTATAATTTGTGAAAGTACTTATATCATTATTATGCCCTCGTAGCTCAGTTGGATAGAGCAACTGCCTCCTAAGCAGTAGGTCGCACGTTCAATTCGTGTCGAGGGCGCCAACAACTTCTAAAGTGTTCATAGATTTGACTATGAACATTTTTGTTTTTATAATATAAAGTAATATCTGATATCGGAGGTAACCATGGATCATCATTATTATATGGAACAAGCTATTATTTTAGCCAAAAAAGCTAGAGAGCTTGAAGAAGTTCCCATTGGATGTATTATTGTTAAAGATAACAAAATTGTAGGACATGGCTATAATACAAGGGAAACTTCCCAAAACGCCTTAGGTCATGCTGAGTTAATGGCAATAGATGAAGCTTGTAAAACGCTTGGGGGATGGCGGCTATTTGGCTGCACTCTTTATGTGACGCTTGAACCATGCCCTATGTGCATGGGTGCAATCATAAACGCTCGCATAGATACCGTTGTATTTGGAGCAAAAGATCTCAAATCGGGATGTTGTGGTTCTGTTATACAACTTAGTGAATGTGGTTTTAATCATCGTCCTAAAATCATAAGTAATTTTGAAGCAGAAGAATGTGGGACACTTATCTCGGATTTTTTTAAGCAATTAAGAAATCAAATAAATTAATGACATATTTCTGCATTTAATATTGAAAAATAGCTTGACTTTTAAAGGTAAATACACTTATGTAATGACGGTTTTACACAACGTAGTGTATTGAAAATGTTGAAAACTCTGTTGAAATGTTTGAATAATATTCCCCCAAAAAGTCATAACACCCCTATTCATAGGTATTTAATGTTGAAAACTCTGTTGAAAATGTTTATAACTCGCCAAAATTACACGTTGAAAACTCGTAAAGTCGTAATTACTCATTGTAGAGTTTGCTTGCCACTCTTTTTTTTAACTTGTTTTTACAAGAAAAATATAGTATTATATAGTTATATTATCACTGGATTTTAAATAAATTAGGAAATGGAAGTGCCTTTTATGAACGGTAAACAAGGAGCTCTGAAGAAAATTGGAATCATTTGCATATTTATTGGTATTCTCGCGCTAATTTTAGGTATACTTATGCTTATGTTCGCATCATATGGTACATGGATTATTCTTTGCTCTGTTTTACTTAATATTATAGGCATAAATTTTATAATACACAAACCAATTGATAAGGATTAGTGTTAACATAAGAAAAGGAGATCCTGAAAGCACTATGCATGAATTTCTAAAACGAACTTGGGCTGAAATCAACCTTGACAACTTAATTTTTAATGTAAATCAAATAAAAAAACAAATTCCAGCTTCAACAAAAATTATGGCTGTTGTAAAAGCTGATGGATATGGTCATGGTGATCAATATATTGCTCAGACTTTATCAGATAATGGAATTGATTTTTTTGCGGTATCCAATTTTGACGAGGCACTATCTTTAAGAAAATCAGGAATCACTGGAGAGATCCTTATTCTTGGATTTACGCCAGTCCATAAAGCATTAGAATTAGCTCAGCTTAATATAACGCAAACCGTATTCTCCGTTGAATACGCTTCCCTCTTGAATCAATATTGTGAAAAGCATTATTGTAAGCTCAACGTACACATTAAAATTGATACGGGCATGGCCCGGTTAGGACTTATTCATAATGAGTGTTCCAATGCTTTGGAAGAAGCAATACAGATATGCAATTTGAAAAATTTGGATGTCAATGGTATTTTTAGCCACTTCTCAAGTGCCGATAGTTTAGACCGTAGTTCTGTCGCTTATACAAAAAGCCAAATAAAATGGTTCAATGATATTGTTTACAATTTAAAAGAACATGGATATACAATTCCTAATGTTCATCTTCAAAATAGTGCCGGAATTGCATTCTATCCAGAAATGCAATATAACTATGTTAGGGCAGGAATCATTATGTATGGCGTGGCACCTAGTGGCGAATCTCTAAAGTTACCAATCAAGCCCGTTATGCAGCTAAAAAGTGTTGTGTCCATGGTAAAGGACATTCAAAAAGGTACCTCTGTTTCCTATAGCCGTAAATTTGTATCTTACGAAAGAATGAAAATTGCTACCGTACCAATCGGTTATGCCGATGGCTATCCTCGATTGCTATCTAATAAGGGCGAAATGCTTGTTAACGGAAAGCGTGCTACTATTATCGGAAATATATGTATGGATCAGCTTATGCTAAATGTGACAAGCATTGATGATATAAAACAAGGTGATATTGTAACGGTTGTCGGTGAAGATGGCAAAGAATTTATTTCTTTTGACGAACTTAGCAATAAAATTGGAACCATTAGCTATGAGTTAATGTGCCTAATTGGAAGACGTGTACCACGTGTATACACATATAAAGGTAATATTGTTGGAGTAGTAGATTATCTAACAAACTAATGGGAGAGCGAAAGCTCTCCTTTTTAATTTAAAGTATTAAAATAAAAAGAAGACCCGAAGGTCTTCTTTTTTATATAGTCAAAGACTATTTAGCTTTTAAGAATTCATCAACTTGTTTTTGAATTTCAGCAATAATTTTATCCATTCCTGCTGCTTTCAAATCAGCTTTTAGCTTATTAACAGTTGCATCAACATCTTTAATATTACCTGTTTGTAGATATTTGTATTGTTTGTCGATAACTGCTTGACAAGCTGCGATTTCTGTTTGTAGGTCTTTAACAACTGGTACATAACCTACTAGTGGAGATGCTTCAGCAGAGTCATTAACTGCTTTTAAGTTAGTATACATATTTGCTGGAGCTGGTTTTAGTGGGTATAACTCGAAGAATGAAGCTTGAGCAAACATACCTGGTTGCCATGCATCCTTAGTTAAGTTTTCAACTTGACCTTGGTCATTCAATTTCCAGTTAGTACCTTTAATACCGTAACCTAATGTGTTTCTGTAGTCTTTATTTGTGTTCATGTATTCAATGTATTGTAGAGCTCTGTCAATTTTCTTTGAGTTAGGGCTGATACCGTTCATTGAACCTTGAATTGATCCAGTTGTGTAAATAGGACCATATTTCTTAACCATTTGGATTGTGTAGTCTTTACCACTACCCCAGATAGCTTCACAGCCTTCCCATCCTTGGCCTGTTCCTACTACTTGGAATTCAAATTCTTTTTCAACTTCAGAAGCGCCTTTGTTTACTAAGCCATTGTCATACCATGATTTAATTGTTTTTAGGTCTGCAACATAATCAGGATCATCATATTGAGAAATAACTTTTGTATTTCCAGCACTTAGGTTGATACCCATACGTACATTACCTAAACCAAAATCATCCCAACCATTTCCTAAGCCGTTTAATCCAGCCCAGTTATAGTTCATAGGAGCTGTTAAATCATGAGGATATGCTTTTTTAGACTCATCATGATATTTCTTAACTTTCTCTAATAGAGGAGTTAATGTTGATAATTTTTTACCAGCTGCTTTTAGTTCAGCATCTGCTTTTGCACCATCAATAACGTACTCTTTATGTACAGTCCAGTATTGAGTTGCAGCTGAGTCTTTGTATGTTGGTACAGCGTAAATTTTACCATTTACTCTAGCACCAGCCCAACAGTTTTCAGGAATGTATTCCCAAAGCTTTGGAGCTACTTTTGGTAGTTTTTCTGTTAAATCAGCTAGTTGGTTGTTTTGTGAAGCAACTACATAGTTAGCAAACCAAGCACAAGTGAAAGCGATATCAAATTCGCCACCAGTTGACATGATTGTTTTTAACTTTTGGTCATCACCAGTTGTAAATCTAAAATCTACTGTTGTTTGAATTGCTTCTTTAGACATTTTGTTTAATTCAGCAATTACTGCGTCTGGTTGTTTTGGTTTGTCGCCCCAATGATACCAAATTAGGTTTACATCTTCACGTTTTGCAGGAGCTGAAGATGAACCTTCGCTGCTAGGTGCCGGTTTGTCTTTACATGCTACGAACATGGATGCTACCATCGCTAGTGCTAGTAGTAAAGATAGTACTTTGATTTTACCTTTCATAACGAAATCCTCCTAAAATTTTATTATTTAATCCAACGAAATGGATTTAAATACTACGTCGTGTTGTAACTGCCTTTTAGGGCTATAATGATATAACTTTAACGAATTTAATTTGGAAGAACGCAAGAAATTTGCCAGCTGATACACAGCGCAGTATGAAAATACTGCGCGCTACCTAAATATTAAATTTTAAAACGTATACTGGATTAACCTTTTACTGCACCAATTGTTAAACCGGATACAAAGTATTTTTGGAAGAATGGATAAGAACAAGCAATTGGAAGAACAAGTATAACTACAAGAGCCATACGGAATGCTTCTTGAGGCATCTGCATCATTGCTTGACGAGCAATTGGATCCATATTCTGACTACTAATCATAAAGTTAATGTTTTGCTCAATTTTCATCAATACAAATTGTAATGGAGCATATTTATCAGTGGTTAGATACATTAACGCATTAAACCAGTCATTCCAATAAGCAAATGACAAGAATAAACCGATTGTTGCAAGCGCTGGAAGAGAAATTGGCAATACAATTTGGAAGAATATTCTTAATTGAGATGCACCATCAATCTTACCAGACTCGATTAATGAATCCGGAACTGTAGTATTAAAGAATGTTCTTAAAATAATTACATAGAAAGAACCTACAGCCATTGGAAGTATTAACGCCCAAACGCTATCCTCAAGTCCTAAGAATTGAGTAATTACCAAGAACGTAGCTACCATACCACCGCTGAAAACCATCGGAATGAAAACAATCCATGTATAAAGCTTTCTTAGCTTAAATGATTTTCTTGATAAAACATAGCCCATTGTTGCATTTAACAATAAACCAACAACTGTACCAACAACTGTTATAAATACTGATACAAAGAATGCTCTAATAATTGTTTCTTTGGAATCCCATAAAGCTGAATATGCTGATAGAGACCATTTTTCAGGGAAAAAGCTAAAACCAATCTTATTTAAAGACGTTTTATCTGTAAATGAAATAATAACACAGAAAATTAACGGAATAACCGCTGCTAATGCACATAGTAAAAATATGAAGGAGAACAATAGATTCATTGGCTTAGAAATTCGATTGAACTTTGCTACACCTTCTAGGATTTTCTTTTCTTTAACCTTTTTAGCCATAACTATTATCCACCTCCTTAGAAGAATGCACTTTCTTCATCGACTTTCTTAACGATTGAGTTTGCAATTAAAATCATAAAGCATCCACATACTGATTGGAAGAATGCCGCCGCAGAGCTCATTCCTATATTATTCAGATTCTTTAATGCATTAAATACGTATACATCTATTGTAAGCGTTGCATCTTGAATAGCACCTTGGTTTCTTGGTACTTGATAGAATAAACCGAAGTCGGAGCTGAAAATTCTACCAACATCCATAATAAATAGGATAATAATAATTGGTTTTAACAATGGAATTGTGATGCTTTTTACTTGTTGCCATTTTGTTGCGCCATCTATAACAGCCGCTTCATAATAAGTACCATCAATACCAGTAATGGAAGCAAGATATACTACCATTCCGTAACCGGTACCCTTCCATAGACGCATAATGGTTAAAATGTACGGCCAGTATTTCGTTGATTCTTCGGAAGAATAAAAGCTAATTTGTTCACCAGTCATAGATAAAATTAGGTTTGGAATCATACCTTTTTGAGTATCAAGGAAAGCAACTAGGAAGTAACTAGCAACAACCCAAGACATAAAGTGAGGCAAAAACATTGCAGTTTGACAAACTTTAGCATACTTTTGGCTATATAAGTTTGTAATCATAATTGCAAGAGTTACCGGAATAATAATACCTAAAATAATAAAAAATACATTATATAAAATTGTATTTCTTAACATAATAAAGGTATCTTTTGTTTTGAATAAATACTCAAAGTTTTTAAATCCAGACCATTCACTTTGAAACAAACTTACAAGAAATCCCTTTCCCGCTTGAATTCGATATGTTTTAAAAGCGATAATAACACCTATCATAGGCAAAAAAGAAAATAGCGCATACCAAATTACTGTTGGCAGCGATAATAAAATTAGCTCAAAATCATCAAAAGTAAACTTTTTTGATTTGATTTTTTCAGCTTTAACTTTCGCCATGTCTTCACTCCTGTTCATATTTTTTTACGCAAACGACGATTCCCCACTATAACATATCAATGTAACTCACAATATTTGTAACATATGTACTGATTATGCCTTAATAATCAAGTCGCTTTCGTAACGTATGTATATATATTACTATATACATTATTTTTTTGCAATAGTTTTTTCACAAAAATACTAAAAAAATGTGAAGGAGTCTATGTATATTTACTAAACACCCCAAAAATAAGCTGTTAGATGTGTATATAATGCAATAATATATTAATAACTATATACATAAATTATAAACTATTGTATGATTTCACCAATAAATTATTATATATGCCAAGCATTTTATGGGAAAGTATTCACGAAATCACACTATATGTAATATATTTACAATTATATCATATGATATTAGCTTGTCAATACAATTTTCAAATATAAGTATACAATTTAACAGCAATATGATATACTACACTCATAATTTATAGATATTCAATTTATCTATATTACTATAAACAAAAGCGAGGTTTTTTTATGCTCAATAACGCACAAATAGAACGTATGCTTGCCAAGTTAAAACAACTTGAGTTAACATTGGAACCATACGTTTTCACAAAAAGAGATACTTTGAATCTTAAAAAGTATGAAACAAAAGACCATTTATATTCCGTTCCAAGTGATGATTCTTTGTTTACAGAAGTAACAAAAGGTGATGTTTGGGGCGCTGAACGCCATTATTGTTGGTTTAAAGGCTCATATACCGTTCCAGCTGAGCTAGCAGGTGTTCCATTATACGCTTATCCACATATCGGAAGTTATGAAACAATGCTTTGGGTTGATGGCGTTCCGTTTGGTGAATTTGCTTATAAAATTGCTCCAACAGGTCACGGCAACCATTACTGCGATATGGTTAGATTAGAGCCAAAAGCTGGCGAAACCATTGAATTGGGCTTTGAAGCATATGCCGGACATTTTGTAATTGGTTGTTATCCATTTGAGGTTGCAGAACCAAGAACTTTTCAATATACATTCGAAAGCATTGATATTTGTACCAAAAATCAAGATATTGCTGATTTTATCTTTGACCTAAAAGCATTAAATCAACTTGCTTCTACAATGGACAAGTATAGCTTCCGTCGTGGTGATGTTATAAACTGCTTAGCTAAAGTCCATGAAACCGTTTACTATTCCCCTGAACATACTGATGAAGCAATTTGGAGAGAAGCTTTAAAGGAAGCAAGAGCAATTATGGCTCCTTGTCTTGCAGTTAAAAATTCAGAATCTGCTCCTAGCGTTGGTATCATCGGTCACTCACATATGGACACTGCATGGCTTTGGGATATTGCGGAAACAATTAAGAAATGTGCTAGAACTTACTCCAATCAGTTAAACTTAATGGAACAATATCCTGAATATCGTTTTATCCAAAGTAGTGCTTACCACCTGGAAATGATGCGTCGCCATTATCCTGAACTATTCAAAAAGATTCAAGCTGCAGTAAAAACTGGCCGTTATGAGCCAAATGGTGCGGTTTGGGTAGAATGCGATTGTAATATCACTTCAGGTGAATCTATGATTCGTCAATTCCTATGGGGACAAAAATATACGCAAAAATACTTTGATTTCACATCTGACTGCTTCTGGTTACCAGATACTTTCGGCTACAGTGCTGCTATTCCACAAATCATGAAGGGCTGTAACGTAGATTACTTCTTAACTACAAAATTATCTTGGAATGATACTACTACTTTCCCTTATGAAACATTTAAATGGGAAGGTATTGATGGAACTGAAGTATTCTGTCATTTTAATACAACCCACAACTGGCCTGAGCCTGAAACTTTAATCCAACGTACAGAGGGACGTGGCGCTGTAAACTCACTTCAACAAAAAACAGTTTCCGATAAACGTTTGGTATCTTATGGCTTTGGTGACGGTGGCGGAGGACCTCAATTCGAAATGATCGAAATGTCTCGTCGCTGCAAAGATTTAGATGGATGTCCTAAAGCAGAACACATGAGTGTATCTCACTTTATGAAAGACTTAGAGGCTACTGCTGTTAATCCAAACACTTATGCAGGTGAACTATACCTAGAGTTACACCGTGGTACTCTAACAAACCAACACCAAATTAAGTATAACAACAGGAAAGCAGAAATTGCAATCCACAATGCGGAAATCCTAACTGTTGCGAATGCAGTAAAAGAAGGGAAAGTGGCATCTGACGAAAAAATCAGACCACAATTGGAAACTTTGCTTGTCAACCAATTCCATGACATTCTTCCTGGTACTTGTATTCAAACAGCACATGAACAATCTCACAAAGAAACAACTGCTGTAATTGCAAATGCTAATGCAATTATTAGTGAAAATACAGCAAACAATGGTGATGCAAAGAAAGTCAGCGTTATCAATACTTTGAGCTTTGATGTAAACGATGTGATCTATTTAGACGATAACGGTTGCATTGATGCAGATGATACCGTATGTCAACAACACATTCGTGACTTGGATGATAACAAAAAAGTTGCAGTTGTAGGTATAAAACTACCTGCATTGTCTTCTACTGTATTACAATATGGTGATAAATGCGCTTGTAGCAACACAAACTTCACTTACGAAGGTAACAAGGTAACCACTCCATTTGCTACAATTACATTTAACGAAAAAGGATACATTGCTTCTTATATCGATAAAGCTAACGGACGTGAATTAGTTGGAAACAGTTATGCATTCAATACTTTCTTAATGGCTGAAGATGTGCCAAGTGCTTGGGATAACTGGGACTTTGACGCTGATTGTCAAGTGAAGTTTAAGGATTCTGCAGAGTTGTTAAGCGAAGAAGTAATTTCTAATGGTGCTGCACAACTTCGTATTAGAAGAACCTATAAGCTTACCGAACTATCTTCTATTAAGCAAGATATGATTTTCAATGTGCATACTCCACGTATTGACTTTGAAACAGAAATTACATGGCACGATAAACGCCGTTTCTTAAAAACTGCATTCGATACTACCATTCTATCTCGTCAAGCTCGCCATGAAATTCAATTTGGTTATGTAAACAAACCAACAACAAGAAACACTGAAACCGAACAAGCTATGTTTGAAGTTGTAAATCATAAATACACTGATTTATCAGAAACAAAATATGGTTGTGCAATCTTAAACGATTGTAAATACGGTATTTCTGTTGAAGGCGGAAACATGAGATTATCACTTCATAAGGGTGGTATCCGTCCTGACCCTAGAGGTGATGCAGGTGTTCATAAAGTAACTTATAGCTTTTTACCACATAACGAAGCATTTGGCGCAGATAGCGTTATTAAACCTGCTTATATGGCAAACTACAAACCAATCATCGTGAGCGGTGAATACAATATGCCAAAACTCGTTGGTGTAGATGCAGCAAATATCATTATAGAAACAATCAAACCTTGTGAAGAAAATGAACGTGCATTTATCGTGCGTCTATATGAAGCAGAAGGAACTTATACAAAAGCTGATCTATCTATTGATATTCCTGCAGCGAAAGTTGAAGAAACCAATATGCTTGAAGAAGTAAAAGCCGAGCTTGCTTGTCAAGATGGTGTTGCTTTAGCATTCAAGCCTTTTGAAATCAAAACAATTAAAATAAGCTACTAAGCGAATATACGAAAGCTCCCCAAAGAAAATTTCTTTGGGGAGCTTTTTTAATCTTCTTCATATTCTATTAGCTCTCCCGGTTGGCAATGAAGCGCTTTACATATTGCCCCTAAAGTGGAGAATCGAATTGCTTTTACTTTACCCGTTTTTAAATTGGATAAGTTTACGTTGGATATTCCAACGATATTTGCTAAATCGTTCAGCTGCATTTTTCGATCAGCTAACACACGATCTAATCGTATAATAATTGCCATTGTTTTTCCCTTCTTAAAGTGTTTCTTCGTGTTCTTTTTGTAACTCACAAACGTAATCAAAAATATAAGCAATTGCGAGAATCAAAAGCCCGATGAATATACTTACTAAATCAAAACTAAAATTGATAGAAAACTGTTTATCTAAAATATAGGATAACGCAAGAGACAATGTTGCCATATAAAAATTCTCACTTATCATTTGAATAATTGCGGTTTTCCTTAAATTCCTTACACTTTCAAGAGAAAATGGTGACTTACCAAATGCCATATTATAAAATGTATCTTTGGTTAATTTAATGATAATTGCCATTGGTAACATTCTTAAACACAAGTATACTATCATTGTTACTATTAAAACCGGTTTGGCTTGATTGGAAAATTGAGCAGTGGGATTAAGAATATCATAACCAATAGTCGGACTAAATCCAAATGAATAATTATTATTCCAAATACTCCAGCCATTTGATGCTTTACTCACCACAAATGCGTCTCCACTTGGAGTAATAATATTAAGAATCAAGTATACGAATAACGCTATTGCTAAAATTACATATAATATAAAAAACGCACCAATCACCGTATGCATCCACTTACAAGTAGATTGCATCTTAGCTAACTTCTTTTCCATAGGACCGCCTCCAATTCACTATATTATCCATTATTATACTCTGCTAGTTTATGAATTTCAACTATTATTTAATGATAATCATTAAATAATAGTTGAAATTCGTTAATATTTGCTAATATAGACTGTTGGAAGAAATCATTGATATCTCATAGCTATAAATCTTCTTTCTATCTCTTAATATGAGCTATCGCATTGACTTTACTTTTTGCAATGCATATAATTGTTTTTATAATATTCACATCATATCAAGAGAGGATAACACTTATTTAAGTGGGGATAAAGCTATGAAACTAGAAAAACCGATTGTAATTGCAATAAACAGAGAAGCAAAAGTTAAAATTGTTCGTAACAAATTTACCCGACCTGCCGACATCCTTAGTCACTATTTCAATCGTATCACGCAAGCTGAATTTGATATTGTGGAAACAACTTCCGTTTTACCATCCGTTATTTTTAAAACCAACCCTGAAATCAAACATGATGGCTTTTCCTATTATATTTTTGATAAAGATATCATGATTGAATCTGCATCTGAACAAGGATTTGTTTATGCGGTTTATGACTTTTTAGAGCGTATTGTTGGCTGTCGCTATTATACGAAAACAGAGGAATATGTTCCTTCCGATGTTAACCTTACTATATTTTTTGAAAAGTACGCATTTGAACCAATACTTCAATACAGAGAAGATTTCTATAAAGGGTTTGAAGATGAAATCTTCTGCGAAAAGCATAAAATGTCTCCTGCATCCAAACACAACGGATGGGGCTTTTGGTGTCATTCCTTTGAAACCTTAGTAAATCCGAAAGAGTACTTTAACGAGCATCCCGAATATTTTTCGCTGTATGAGGGGCAACGTGTTGGAACCAATGCACAGCTTTGCTTATCCAATCCCGATGTTTACCGCATATTAGTTGAAAATTTAAGAAAACATATGGAACAAAATCCTGATGCACTTTATTGGTCTGTTAGTCAAAATGACAATAACGCATATTGTCAATGTGAAGAATGCCGCAAAATGAATGAGTATGATGAAAGCCCAATGGGATCTGTATTACATTTTGTAAACAAAGTTGCTGCTGAATTCCCAGATAAAATTATCTCTACCTTAGCTTATTGGTATACAAGAACTCCGCCAAAACATACTCGTCCTGCTAATAATGTTCATATTATGCTATGTAATATTGAAGCAAACCGTGGCTTACCAATCGAAAAGGATACAAAATCAATTGACAGTAAAAATGAATTATTGGCATGGAAGAAAATTTGCAAGAATGTTTTCTTATGGGATTATTGTATTCAATTTCGGAATCTAGTAAGTCCATTCCCTAACCTTAGAGTTATTCCACAAAATATCCGTTTTTTTGTAGAAAACAATGTTCGTTCACTATTCAGCCAAGCAAATCGTGAATATGGCGGAGAGTTTTCTGAACTAAGGGGTTATCTGCTTGCTAAGATGATGTGGGATCCATATTGTGACGCTGAAGCTGTCATACAAGAATTCGTAGATGGTTATTATAAGCAAGCTGCTCCATATATCATAGACTATATCAATGCTATGCACGATGCTTTGGAGCAAAATGGCGGTGAACTAAGCATTTTCGGATCTCCTAGTGATTATGAAGAAACTTTCTTAACCCCAGAACTCTTTGAAACATACGAAAACTATTTTGACTGTGCAGAAAATGCTGTCAGCAATGATTTGGAAACTTTATTCCGGGTTAAAACTGTACGACTTCCACTTTACTATGCAGGAATTTGTTTAAAATACGGCTCTCGACAAAAACAATTAGATATGATTGCTGCATTTACAGCCCAAGCGAAGAAAACCGGTCTTATCATGGTAGAGGAATGGTCTATTACTGTAGAGAAATTTGTTACAAATGCCATTGCGAACTTAAGTGAATAAGCAAAATTAACTAGTCAGAATTATATTGAAGTATTCATTTTAAAGTCATATAAAAGTACAGGAGCAAACTTTCGTTTGCTCCTGTACTTTTTATTATTTTAATAAATTAAATTCATAGCCTTTTCCACGTAAATCATCTACGATATTTGCCATCATATCGGCATTATCTTTCGATACTGCATGTAGCAAATATACTGCACCCGAATGAGCCGCTCCTGTGACTCTTGGAAATGCTTTTTCTACTCCCATTTGATTATTGGTATCATAATCTAAATAAGCATAACTCCATAGAACTGTTTTATAACCTAGCTCTTTTGCAATTACCAAAGTTCGAGTCGACCATTCACCCATTGGTGGTCGAAATAATGTCATATGATAGTTATAATTTTCTACCATATAATTGTGCAGCTCGGTAATTTCTTTTGCCGCTTCATCGGAAGTCAATGTTGGCATAGATTTATGGCGCACACTATGGTTACCGACAACGTGCCCTTCATCAATCATTCGTTTGATTAAGTCGGCATTTGCTTTCACATATGGCATAGTTACAAAAAAGACAGCTTTACAATCTTTTTCTTTTAATGCATCCAGAATTTTTGCCGTATATCCATTTTCATAGCCCTCGTCAAATGTTAGATATATTTTCTTTTCGTCTTTGGGCATAATAAAAATACCACCATATTCCCCAAATTTCTTTTGCATTGGATCACAAGTAATAGGGCGATTATCTGCGTCGACTTGTTTACCTTGTCCCCAGCCTTTTTTGTTATTTTCATATTTCTCTAAGCCCGAAATATTAACGGTTCCTACATCAATCATATGAGCCACAGTGGGCTTTGCTTGATCGTCCGAAACAACAGATTCATCAGAAGATGGAGAGCTGGAGGGTGTACTGCTTGGCATACTGCTGGATGGATTACTCGAAGCTTGACTGGATGGCGTACTGCTAGAATCTTTATCTTTATTCTTTTTACAAGCACACAACGTAAAAATCATGGACACTACTATCAATATTGCAAGTATCTTTTTCATAGTTATAACCTTCTTTCTCTATCAGAGACCGAACCGATTCAGATTCCCCTCATCCATTCTAGTATGCCTAATAATCAGAAAAATTATAACGTGAATCTATTTAAGTATTTTTGCCATTGTATCTAACAGCTCACCTGTTAAATCATAAGAATGCTGCCAATGGAAAATTCCTGCGCAGCCTGTTTTGCTTACATAATCACATTTTGCAGCAACGGATTGTACATCATCATAAGAAATAAATCTGCTGCCATTGAATAAATATGGTGCTTGTGCTTGTTCATCATAATAACGAACAAAACCGTTTTTGTTAATATAGTTGTTTACCAATTCCGTATAATCAGGGCCATAATAACCAACAGGTCCACTTCCATCTGTTAATTGCAATAAACCCTTGTTTACGTTTTTCACGCCATACCATTCTCTTGAATAAAATGCTGCGCCGATACATAGTTTTTCCATTGGAACTCCTGCATTATGGAATATTCTCACCGCCGCATCACAACTTGTGCGGAAAATATCACCGTTGGTTGTATATAGATTTGTGTGGTGTCCTGTTAAGCCATGGAATCCACATCTTAAATCGTATGTCATTAAGAAAACGTAATCTAAATATTGTTGTACTTCTGCCATATTGGTAAAATCAACATAATATTGATCTCCACCAGCTGCAATTGTTAATAAATAATGTGTACCATCAATTGCATCTAACGCAGTACGAATTTCTTTCATTAACAAAGTAAAGTTTTCTCTGTCGGCTTCATCACATTTGATTGAGTTGCAGGGCGAAGTTGGAAACTCCCAATCATAATCAATACCATCCAGCTTATATTCCTCTACGATTCTTGCACATTCGCTTGCAATTTTCTTTCTGGTTGCTTCAGTTTTGGCGCCGTCACTAAATGCGTCTTTATGTCCCCCACCAATTGAAAGTGAAATTTTTAAATTTGGATTATATCCTTTTAAAGTCTTTATTTCATCTAAAAGAGTTAATCCTTCTGTAGAAATTGTTTGGTCTAGTTGTAGTTTACCAAAAGCGATGTTCAGATGTGTATATTTTTTTGCATCTGCTTCGCTGATATGAATTTCGCCCTCTTGTAGTGCATATCCTAAAATTACTTTACTCATTTTTTACTCCTTTATGTTTTACTTCTAATATGAATTGTTTTCATTATTTTTATGACACAATTATAACACTTTCGACAATCAAAGTCTATGAAAATGGCGAGGATAAAAAACGATAAAAACGGAAGTGAAACGCTATATCAAAATAAACATTGAATGGATTATCCCATATACCTCTCCATAGGATAATCCTCTCCATTTTTACGCAAAAAACGGACACGCAATGTGTCCGTTTTGTTTATTCTAGTGTTCCTTTTTTTGAGAAGAATGTTTTATATCCAAGTGTTACAAACACCACAACCGTAAGAGCGGTACATCCTAAAATTGCGAGCATAATGCCAATTTGATATTTAATAGCGGTAATCGGAAATGTTCCAGATAAAATCTGACCTGTCATCATACCTGGTAAAGAAACGATACCCATTGTCAGCATATTATTCATCGTTGGCAAGATTGCGCTGTCAAACGCATCATTGACAATATCCCGAGTTGCAGCTGCGGGAGTTGCGCCAAGCATAAGTGAGTTTTCAATGAGTTCCCTTTTATCTCTCATACCGCTACATAGCTTGTTTGCTCCCAACGAAATACCCGTCATAGCATTTCCGATAATCATACCTGAAATTGGAATTATGTATTGCGGTTTAAACCACGGAGTTATTCGCAGTACTAAGAATAAGAAAATACCAACGGTAACAAGATAGCCAAACACCATAGAAAGTGCGACTAATTGCTTTAATGGTTTTGACATCTCGCTTTTCACTCGTTTATACACATTATAAATTGCAAAACTAATCATTATGGTTAGCATGATAATAGTAAGCCACCAACTTGGATTTTGAAATACATACATTAAAATATATCCCATTATCGTAAGTTGGATTGTCATTCTTGTTGTTGCAATTAAAATCAGCTTTTCACGCTTAATTCCTCTGGCTTTGAAAATAAAGAGCAAAACAAGCACAAACACATATGCTATAGCAAGATTAAAAATTGATAAATCCATAACGGTGTTATTCATGCTCACACACCCTTCCATTTGCAATCATAAACTGAGAATCAACATACATCGCCTGTACTTCGGGAGAATGTGTTACCATTATCAGCTGCTTATTGTTTTTCAACACAAACTCAGCTAAGTTGTTGATAATAAAATGTTCCGTTTCTTTATCTAATGCCGCAGATGGTTCGTCCAACAAGTAAACTTCCGTATCCATAAGCATGACTCTAGCTAAACAAAGCCGCTGCTTTTCTCCACCCGAAAGCGTACCACAACAATCATCCAGCGCTTTATCCAAACCAACTGCTTGCATTACCTTTACTAAATCTTCACGACTTACTTTTGGCTTTTCAGAGAACACACGCCCAATTTGCAAGTTATCTTGTATTGTTCCATCATAAATAACAGGAGTCTGCCCTAACATAACCACCCTTCGCCTTAATTGAACAGGATCCATATTATCAATTGAGTCACAATTGAATAAAATTGTTCCTTGGTCGGCTACATATAATCGATTTAAAAGCTTTAGCAAGGTTGTTTTTCCGCTTCCTGATGCTCCTGAAATACAAGTTATTGTTTGATCAATGGTTAAATTATCAATATCGAGTATATCTTTAAACTTTAAATTTCGTATTTGGAACAAAAAATCACTTCCTAACAAATTTACTTTCTTTATCATAGCATAATGATATATTAGATACAATGTATAAACCGATTGGAAAAAAATATAATAATAGTGAAATACCCCTTGCAAACTAGAAATAGATTTGATATACTAAATGATATATTCAAATTGATATATGAAAACACGTTGACTAAGAAAAGTAGATTTAACATTATGCAAACTAGAGAATGGTCGTAATTGTTTCCGAATAGGTACAATAGCTGGAAGCGACTTTTGTATAGATTAGATTGAAGTTCCCTTACGAGTGGTGTTGCTGAACGTTTCAAAGTAGGCAACAACGGATTTGCCCACGTTAATAAGGCAGTAAGAGTGTTTGCTCGATGCAAGAATTAAGGGTGGTACCGCGGAATACAACTTCGTCCCTTGGCTATAGGCCGAGGAGCGAGGTTTTTTTATATTAATTTTTACTTTTATAAAGAGTATCAGCCTCATCTTCTCGTATTATTAATGCATATTTTTACTAATGGTATATTTTATTGGAGGTAATGAAATTGAAAACAGCACTAGAACAAATTAAACTGCAAGCAATTTCTGCTTTAGAAAGCTGTCATGACATCAAAGAGCTTGACGACATTCGTGTTAAGTTCCTAGGGAAAAAAGGCGAGCTAACCGGCATTTTGAAAATGATGGGTAAACTTACAGCAGAAGAACGCCCTGCAATGGGTCAACTTGCTAATGAAGTGAGAGAGTTAATTGAATCATCTGTTGCTTCAAAGCTACAATCTTTAAAAGCAGAGGCAATGGAAGCAAAACTTTCTTCAGAGCGTATCGACGTTACTATGCCAGGTACTAAACCAACACTAGGCAAGCCTCACCCGCTCACAATGGTTATGGATGAGATAAAAGAGATCTTCTTAGGTATGGGCTTCAGCGTAGAAAGTGGCCCTGAAGTTGAATTGGATTACTATAACTTTGAAGCATTGAACATTCCAAAAGATCACCCTGCAAGAGATACACAAGATACGTTCTATATCAATGAAAATATCGTTTTAAGAACACAAACATCTCCTGTTCAAATTCGTGTTATGGAGAAAACTGAGCCACCAATCCGCATTATTGCTCCTGGACGTGTATATCGTTCTGATGCTGTAGACGCAACTCACTCTCCATTATTCCATCAAATAGAAGGTCTTGTTGTTGATAAAGGCGTTACAATGGCAGACTTAAAAGGAACATTGGAAATCTTCGTAAAACAACTTTATGGTGAAGATGCTGTTGTTCGTTTTCGTCCACACCACTTCCCATTCACAGAGCCATCCGCAGAAGTTGACGTTATGTGCTTCAGCTGTGGTGGTAAAGGCTGCCGCTTATGTAAAGGCGAAGGTTGGATTGAAATTTTAGGATGTGGTATGGTTCATCCAAAAGTTCTTCAAAACTGCGGTATTGATCCTGAAGTCTATAGTGGTTTTGCATTTGGACTTGGATTAGAGCGTGTTGTTATGCGTCGCTTTAATATTGATGACTTACGTTTATTCTTTGAGAATGACTTAAGATTCCTAGACCAATTTTAAGGGTTATCCCCTATTATAATCGCATTGCGCTGAATAAATTAGATATGATATGTTTTGTGTATTGTTGAGAAGAGTTTGTATATTACTATACTCTATCCGTCAAAGAGGAAGGCAATCTTAGGCTCCTTCCTTGAGGGAGCTGGCACCCGCAGGTGACTGAGGGAGTCTTAATGTTTGGATTTTTTTATCCGTTTTGCACACTAGAATTACACTCCCTACAAAAGTAAAACCTATCATATATCTTGAAAGGATGAACGATAAATGAATTTATCAATGAAATGGTTATCAGATTATGTTGATATAGATGTAAAGCCTCGTGATTATGCCCATGCACTAACTATGTCCGGTTCAAAGGTTGAGGGCTACGAAATCGAAGGCGAAGAGATTACAAACGTTGTAGTCGGAAAAGTATTGGAAATTACTCCGCACCCAGATGCAGACAAACTAGTTGTTTGTAAAATTGATGTTGCCAAAGATGAGCCTTTACAAATTGTAACAGGCGCAAAAAATGTTGTAGTTGGTGCTTTGGTTCCTGTTGCACTAGACGGTTCTACACTCCCACATGGTGTAAAAATTAAAAAAGGCAAGCTTCGTGGCGTTGTGAGCGAAGGTATGCTTTGCTCTGTTGCAGAATTAAATGTTACGGTTCATGATTTCCCATATGCAATTGAAGATGGTATTTTCTTAATTGAAGAAGATTGCAAACCGGGTGATGATATTCATGATGCAATTGGGATTAATGATACGTGTGTTGAATTTGAAATTACATCTAACCGTCCTGATTGCTTAAGCGTTATTGGCTTAGCAAGAGAAACTGCTGCTACTTATGGTGTTCCTTTAAAACTAAATGCACCAGTTGTAAAAGGTAGCGGAGATGACATTAAAAACTATATTTCTGTTGAAGTAAAAAACGCAGAACTTTGCCCAAGATACATTGCAAAAGCAGTGAAAAATGTTAAAATCGAACCATCTCCAAGATGGATGAGAGAAAGACTTCGTGCAAGTGGTGTTCGCCCTATTAATAACCTAGTTGATATTACAAACTATGTTATGTTGGAATATGGTCAACCTCTTCATGCGTTTGATGCTTCTTTCATTGATGGCAAGAAAATCATTGTAAGAAATGCAATGAAGGATGAAAAAATGCAAACACTAGATGGTATTGATCGTGTATTAAACGAGAATATGCTTGTAATTGCCGATGAAAATAAACCACTTGCAGTTGCAGGTGTTATGGGTGGCGAAAACAGTTCCATTATCGATACTACTAAAACCGTTATTTTTGAATCTGCTAATTTCTTAGGCAGCTCTGTTCGTATCACTTCTAAAAACTTAGCTCTTCGTACCGATTCCTCAGGCCGTTTTGAAAAAGGCTTAGATCCACATAATACGTTACCTGCTATTATGCGTGCTTGTGAATTGGTTGAAATGCTTGGTGCGGGTGAAGTGGTTGATGGCATTATTGATGTTGACAACTCTCCAAAAGAACCTGTTAAAATTAAATTAGAATGTGATTGGATTAACAACTTCTTAGGCATTGACTTAGCTCACGACGAAATGATTGCTATGCTTCATAAGCTAGGCTTTGAAGTAAAAAACGAAATGATTATTGTTCCTTCTTTCAGAACAGATGTATTCCACAAAGCTGACGTTGCAGAGGAAGTTGCAAGAATTTATGGCTATGATAAAATTCCAACAACTGCTGTTCGTGGCGTTGCAAGAGGTAAGCTAACAGAAGAACAAAAGTTTGAACGCAAAATTCACAAAGCGTTGCAAGCATCCGGCTGCTATGAAGTATCTACTTACTCCTTTATTAGCCCAAAATATTATGATAAAATCAACCTTCCTGCTGATTCTTCTCTTCGCAACTGTGTAACAATCACAAACCCACTTGGTGAAGATACCAGTGTTATGCGCACCACTACACTTCCATCTATGCTTGAAGTATTATCTCGTAACTACAATAACCGTAACGCACAATTCTATGGTTACGAAATCGGTTCTGAATATATTCCTACAAAAGATGGTGAGCTTCCAAACGAAAATCCACAAGTAACAATCGGTATGTATGGAAATTGTGATTTCTATCAATTAAAAGGTATTGTAGAAACAATGCTTGAACGTTTAGCAGTAAAAGATTGGGATATTCATCCGATTAAAGATGATCCATCATTCCATCCAGGCCGTACAGCTCTGATTACAAAAGGTGATGTTGTAATTGGTATACTCGGTGAAGTTCATCCGCAAGTATTAGTAAACTACAACATTGGAACAAAAGCATATCTTGCAAAATTTGATGTTAACGCAATGTTTAGCCTTGCAAACACAGAAACACAATATAAGCCACTACCAAAATATCCTGCTTCTACTCGTGATTTAAGCTTAATTTGTGATGATGAGCTTCCAATTGTCGAGATTGAAAAAGCAATTAAAGGTGCTGTTGGCAATACATTAGAAGCAGTAAAATTATTTGATGTGTATAAAGGCGCTCAGATTGCCGAAAATAAGAAGAGTGTATCTTATTCTATTATCATGCGCTCCCCAACGCAAACATTAACAGATACCGAAGCTGATGCTGCTATAAAGCGTGTATTAAAGGCACTTGACAAGATTAATGTTACCTTAAGAGCATAATGTAAAAACACATTTGGAAATATTTTTACGTTTCTTGTTGTGAAATTTAGATTTATATAGTATAATAAACCTAATGATATCTAATTACTTTAATAAAATATAGGGAGGCTAACATATGTACGACAAAACAATGACTTTTTCCGTAAACGATGAGAAAGATAATGAAATGAAAAAAATACTCACTACCGTTTATGATGCATTAAGCCAAAAGGGCTATAACCCAATTAGCCAGATCGTCGGTTATATTTTGTCTGAGGATCCTACCTATATCACAACATATAACAACGCTAGAAGCTTAATTCGTCATATTGATCGTGATGAACTGCTACAAGCACTGGTTAAAAATTATCTAGGTGACTAACAATAAAAAGAACGAGCCAATGAGGCTCGTTCTTTTTATTGTTCATCATTCTTTGTTTGTTCTTCTTTATCTGTTATATCCGTTTTACTTTTCTTCTCTTTTTTGGTTTGCACAAATAGCAAAATACCAGCCAATAAAGCAAACCCAGCTATACAAAAAATCACCATTACAGGTCTTACGGGTGTTGTATCTCCTGTTTGCGGTACTGTATTTGTTTTAATAACTGTACTTGTCTGAGGGGGTGATGGCTTTTCCAATTTAGATATTGCTTTCACTTCAAGCTCTTTTTTACAAACTGTACATTGTTTAATCTGTTGCCCTTCGGATTCATACGTAGGTTCTTTGACAATAGCCCATTCTGATGGCTTATGCTCTTCCAACATTGGAATTGGCTCAGTTATGCTATCGCCACAAGAACAAGATTTTTTACGTTCGCCCTCTTTGTTACAAGTTGGTTCAATCGTAACTACCCAATCTCCGTAAGAATGAATATGTTTCATTGCAAGATGGATTATTGATTCTTTTCCAATATTATAATCTGATAATGTAGAAGTATCTTCTAATTGCTTTCCGTTAAAAAGCAGACGTTGTTCATTTACGGAGATTCCTTCTTTTTTACTGATTTGTTCCTTTAAATTCAACACGGAATCTGACGCTTCCACATCCAACGTGATATTTTTTCCATTCAATGTTCTCACAAAAATTTGCATTGCAAAAACAGAGGGTGCAAATCCCACTACTAATGTTCCAATGATTAAAGTGGAGATTAAAATTTGTGTCAATCTTTTATACATAATATCCCTCAATTATTTTTTTGTTTATTATATCATGTTTGAAATTCAAATTCAACTAAATTCGAATAAATATATAGAATGAATTGACTTTAATTCAAAATTATTCTATACTCATTTAGAAGGGTGTGGAAATAATATGAAAATTAACAACAAGCATAAATACCTACCTTATATTATCATCGTCTGTATTATTTTAGTTCTAGGCGGTGTTTTGGCTTGGCGAGAACTTCGTAAAGCAATCAATGATGATGTAATGGCTCAAACAGCCCCAAACTCAAAAAATTCTGCTAAAGAAGTTATTTCATCCGATAATGTTACCCTTTCAAATGGGCGCAAAGTAACAGTTGAGTTTCAATTAACGGATGTTATGGCAATTCAAGACTATAATCAGTTTGGTAATGGACCGAAAGATAACTATATTTATTATGGTCAAGGGCAAATTCAAGTATTGGACTCAGACTACAAATCAAAAATACTGGATACCTATAAAATTAACGCAGTTGATTATTATATGCCACAGCTTAGTTGCTTAAAGCCATCTCAATTCACTTTTCAAGACTATAACAACGATAAGAATCTAGATTTTACTTTAGTGCAATCAAACCCTTATTTAGGTTCTATATTTTATATTTATACCATTAATAATAGTGGAAAGATATCTAGGCTCGATACAGATGGATTTGTTCATGTAAATTCTTATACGCATGGCAATCTATCTGCACAAGTGGATTGCTATAAAGGTGTCTTTTTCGGTTCTAACTGTTACTATCGTTGGAACAAAACAAAGTTTGATAAAATAGATGAAAGTAAAATTGGTTTTGAACCTTTAAATTACAACAAAAATGGAATTGAAAAAATAGTCTTCTATATTTCTGAGCAACCATCTATTTCATTCAATAGTGCTTCTATTATCCCAAATAGTACAGATGTTGTTAACTTTGGCTGTAAGCTTGATATGAAGGCGAATGGTATCGAAATTTTTGTCCGATCAAATGAGAGAACATTATTCATATATACCTACTATTATAAAACAAATTCTGTTCTTCAAAGCAACACCAGCTCAAAAGATAACCTTAAATTATCCGATGACCAGCTCGAAGAAATCGGGAAAATCTGCAAAGCGGCAATGGATTATGCTTTAAAAGATAAAGGACTAACAGAATTTATAGAATAGAAAGGGACTGTAAAATGAGAATTATCATAAAGCGCAAATATTTACCCTATTTTATCTTTGGTGGGATTATACTCGTCCTTGGGAGCATATTAGCTTGGCGAGAACTACGCAATACACCTAGAACTAATATGAAAACAGCAACTACTACAGTAACCAAAACTTTCAAGCAACAAACCATTGCTACCAATACTGTTCGATTATCGAATGGGAAATCTGTAACCGTTGAATTTCAATTAACAGATGCAACAGCCATTCAAGATCTTAATGAATCGGGAAATGGCCCTGGTAATCAATATGTTTATTATGGACAAGGTCAAATTCAAGTATCCGATTCTGATACATCGGGCAAAAAGAAAGTACTAGATACATACTATGTTAATTCGCTTGATTATCATCTTCCACAACTTAATTGTATTTTAAATCAATCTTTACTACCCTATGATTACAATAACGATAAAAACCCTGATTTTCTTATTGGGCAATCCAATCCAACGTTAGGGTATTTACAGTATTTTTATAGCATTGACTCAAATGGCAAGATATCTAGGCTTGACACAAATGGACCAGTAATCTTAAGGTTTGGATGGTCTTTTTATAACGGCATAATATTAAATAATCCAAAAACCTATTATCGATGGAATAAAACAAAGTTTGAGCGAAAAGACATTTCAACTGAGATTATACCAATATCTTACCCGAAATCTGATGTATCCAATTTGTTATTTCATTATTCGCATCAACCCACTATTACTTTTAATAGCTCTAAAATACTTGAAAGCAAATCAGACATATCCTATGAATGTAAAAGAGACTTTTGGGGAAATAAGATTGAGATTTCGGGATACCAAGATAAAAATTTAGCCTTACTTTATACTTACAATCTTGATGCAAACTCCATTGAACTACAGCCCACAAAACAGGAAGAACCAAAGCTAAAGCTCTCAGATGACCAACTGATCGAACTTGCTAAAAAGGCAAAAGAAATATTGGATTATTCATTAAATGAGTTTAGCTTACCCGAATTAACGAAGTAAAAAAACGAGCCTTTCGGCTCGTTTCAGTCTGAAGAAAAAGTGAATTTTAGTTTAATATCTGCAAGATATAAGAATTATTCTTGCGATTATGTATATTGGGCTATCCGCCCAAACCTGACCATGCTTTTTGGCAATCGCCCCAAAAAGCATAGATAAAAAATGCTTTATTTCTAAAATAGTTTTTTATATGACATCGCGTCATAGTTTGTACGAAATTGAAAAAGGTAAAGCTTGTGCTAAATTATTCTTTATTTGCTCCCCTAGATCATTTCTTGTAAAATCGTTATGCGACCAGCAATTGTTCCACGCGAATAACATTTGATAAAATATATAATTGATGTTATATGTCATTTTTGAAAAAACAATTTTCGCAAGTAAAATTCTTCTAATATTCATTTTATTCTTGCGCTTTAAGTTTTTCTACAAGCTAAAACGAGCCTTTCGGCTCGTTTTTGTTGTTTTATTGAATTCTATAAGTTTTGATTTCGTATGGTTTGATTGTGATATTAAATTCACTATCGTTTACATCAATAGTATCAATATCATTTTCCATCAAATCACATTCAGAAACGCTTGTACAACCTGCTCCAATTGTAATCGTTGCATTGGTACGTTTGTTTTCAAACTCATACATACGAATGATGAATCCGTTACCGTCTTCTGCTTTTTTCACAGTTTCAATCATAACGTTGTCAACATCAATTGCAACTAAACTATCAAAGCCAAGTTTTGCTTCAGGAGCAGTTACTTTTACGCCATAAGTTGGTACGTTTAAGCAATAAGCTTCTTTTGCAATTTCGTCTGCATTGAATTCATCATGTGGTAATAATGCGTAGGTGAAGTAATGCATTTCTTGGTCTGTTGTTGGGTTAGGACAATTACCGGATTTCACAAGAGATAAGGTCATCTTGCCTTCTGTAATGCCATAACCATATTTACAGTCATTCAACAATGCAACACCAAATCCGCCTTCGGATAGATCAGCCCATTTATGACCGCAAACTTCGAATTTAGCGCAATCCCAAGAAGTGTTCTTGTGAGTTGGACGTTTGATGTTACCAAATTGGATGTCGTAAGTTGCTTCAATTGCATTTACGTCTACTGGGAACTCACATTTCAATAGTAAGTTGAATTGTTTCCAATCAACAGTTGTATCAAAATCAATTCTACGGCTGTTTGTATAGAAAATCACTCTTTGTGTAATTGTAGAATCTAAGAATTTATAAACTACTTTTAACACAGCACGAACAGAGTTATTTTCTTCCCATTCCATAGAGATTACATCATCTACTACCCAGCTCTTTTGATTATAATAAATATCAATATCCCAGTTATCATAATAAATTGGTTTGTCTTCGTATACACGAAGTACGTTACCGTTTTCACCAACTTTTAAAACTTCACGGTTAGCATCTTTATCGAATAAGCTTGTAAATTGGCAAGCATCATCTAATGTAATATGATAGAAAGGAGTATCAATTTCATTACCGTCTACAGATATTCTCTCGTCTACTGCTACAGCTTCGGTAACAGGGGTGAATACTGCGTAACCTTTTGCAGGAATGAACTCAGGAACAAAGCTTAGTTTGCCTTCCGTTGTTTTTACTACAGGAAGAATATTACCTTCTTGATCTTTAAATGCAGTTACAGCTTCATAACCACAAGCATCAACGATTACTGCATCATCACGGTCAAAAGATAAGCTGTTGAAAACAACTAAGTCATTTTCTTTTGCGTTCACTGCGTTTGCAAGTGCTTTTACTTTCTCGTTAATGATTTCGTTTGCTCTGCTTTCTAGTGCTTCATATTCTACTTTTGTTACTTCGTATACTTCTTTGATAGAAGAACCAGGAAGAATATCATGGAACTGGTTCATTAAGATAACTTCCCAGCTGTTGTAGATTTCTTCTGCATTGTATTCTAAGCCTAGTCTTTCAGCAAATACAGAGAAGAACTCAACATCTTGCCATAATAACTCACATTTACGGTTGCTACGTTTGTTTCTTGCCATAGAAGTATAAGTTCCTCTATGATATTCAAGATATAGCTCGCCTACCCATCGAGGTAGGTTTTTATTATCTGCACATCGATCATATAGCTCATCAAAATATTTACGTGAAGATTCCATTCTTACTTTTGGTGCACCTGTAATACCTTTTTCCATACGAACACCATGCTCGATCATTTCACGAGTTGGTCCTCCGCCGCCGTCACCATAGCCGTAAGAAATCAACACATCGTTATTGATATCTTTTTGTTGGTATCTATCCCAAGCACGCATTAAACAGATCGGATCTAGTTTACCATTATAAGTTGTATAGAAGCTATCTTTTGGCTGTTCAACGTCTTGTGTGGTGATAAGATGTGTAAACACTTCAGAACCATCGATACCTTTCCACCAGAATGTATCCATTGGAAGCTTATTAAATTGGTTCCATGCAATTTTTGTTGTCATGAAGTAATCAATACCAGATTTTCTTAAAATCTGTGGCAATGCTGCAGAATAACCGAATACGTCAGGAAGCCATAGAATTTTATTATCTTGATTAAACTCTTCTTTAAAGAACTTTTTACCATGTAAAAATTGACGAACTAAGCTTTCACCAGATGTTACGTTACAATCTGCTTCTAGCCACATACCGCCTTCTGTTTCCCATCTACCCTCTTTTACACGCTCTTGAATTTTTGCGAATAATTCAGGATAGCGTTGTTTCAAGAATTTATAGATTTGTGGCTGGCTTGACATGAATTTATAATCATCAAACTCTTCCATCAATTTTAATACTGTTGCAAAAGAACGAACAACCTTTTCTTTTGTTTGTTCAACAGTCCACCACCAAGCAACGTCGATATGAGTATGACCGATACAAGTTGCAATTACATCATCATTTCCTGCTAATTTACCATATACCTCATCTTTTAAAAACGCATTACACTCTTTAACAGAAGCATAGAATTCTTTAGAATATGGTACTCTTAAATCCAATAGGTTGATTGCTTTTTCTAATGCAATTTGTAATTTTATTCTGCTTTGATTGTTTTTGTCTAAATGTGAAACAATACGATTTGGTGTTTCTAGGTTATAGAACACTTCATTGATGGAAGGATCAATTTCAATCATTTCTGAAAATAGGCGAAGATTGCTCGTTGTTCCTCTGTTGTGGTCATTATCACGACCGGTATAAGCTTGTAAATCAATTAAAAACTTGTCCCCTGCTTTTGCTTTATCTGTTAATTTAACTTCTCTATGGTTCGTATCTAAGCCTTGTACTACTTCACCATTGATGAATAGTAAAAATTGAGGGTTAACAGCATCCCAAAATGTTGTTTGGGTTACAAAAGATAACCATAATGGCTTTTTATCAAAGCTAGCTGGTACTTCGATTTCTGCTCTAAACCAGTAATGCTCATCTGGGCCTGGCCAAAAATCTGTTTCAGGATTAAAAGTAACCCAATCAGATTCATGCGCATCTACTTCAGAAGGTCTTAAAAATAATCCCTTTTTCATTTGAAAAGATGGAATGGCAACAGATTGTACTGTAATCAGACCTCTTAGGTCTTCACAGATTTTTTTGACACGTTCGTATCTGTAATTCTCCATATTTTTTACCTCATATTATTTTATAAATTTCTTGGGCATTGTTGCAATGTTCGGATTGGAGGCGACATCATAAATGCCATCACGATATTCCTCTTCTATAATAGAAACGGAATTTCCTTGTACTTTTACTGTATAGTAACGATTATCCGCTATCAACTTATTATCTTCATATTGGATATTTAGCTGATAGTTAATGTTGATAATTGCGTTTTCACGATAAAGGATATCGACAATTTTGCCACCCTCAGATTGAATCTGTTTTAGAACTTTAGTTGCTCCATCTAATTGTTCAAATTGTTTCGCTGTAATTTTGATTGCACCATACTCTCGAAAGGAATTACTCTTTTCATCCCAATAGAGCCAATACGGTTTTAGAGTACGACCTCCAAGAGATGAGGCATCAATTCGATTTTGATAGATTAGATATTCATTCTCGGTTTTCGTCAAGCCATCACCAAACAAAGGAATTTGAACAGGTTTTCCCTCTTTCACTTGAAGCAATATACTTGGGCTTCCTGTTGCATAATCTGCTGCATAAGAAACCAAAGAACAATTCTTTTCTTCGATAATCTCGCTTTGATCACGAAATTCATCGCATTCTCGTTCCCCAACAAAAGTGGAAACCTTTTGAGCACCTAAATCATTGGCAAACCAAAGTGTGCCCGGTATATTCTCGATACCTTCTTTATGCCCGATAATTCCGAATGCTTCTACTTTGCCATTATGGTCAAAATCGGCACATTGAAATTGATATAACTGCTCTGTTTTGGTTGTCTTTTCTAACAATTTATTTTCTAATACATTATCTGAAACACGCAAAGCAGTCAAGCTCTCGCTTGACTGCTCAGTTACACTGCTAGTTGGAGTTGAACTATTATTTATTGATATATCATTACTTTGACAAGATGAAAGACAAAATGCAAAAGATATTAAAACAATAATAAATAACTGTTTCAACTACATATCCTCCTCAGCAAATTATGCGTCTAGATTGTTTTCTTTCATGTAAGCTAAAACTTCATCAACTGTAGTGAATGCTAGACCTGTAACAGTATCAGCTGCGCCATAGTAAATAGTAATTCTTCCAGTATCAGCATCAGTTAAAGTTGCACATGGGAATACAACGTTTGGAACATCACCAACACACTCATACATAGTTTGTGGAGAGATTAGGTAAGGTTTTGTACGGTAAAGTACTTTCCAAGGCTCGTTGATATCTAATAATGCAGCACCAACAGAGTATACAAAGCCGTTACAGCTGTTTAATACACCATGGTAGAACATTAACCAACCTTCATCCGTTTCAATTGGAATAGGGCCTGGTCCGATTTTTTTAGATTGCCATGCAGAACGGTCATCATTAATAGTTCCCATAACATAACGATGTTTACCCCAGTAAGTCATATCAGGGCTTTCAGAGTAGAAAATATCGCCGAATGGAGTATGTCCTGTATCAGATGGACGAGATACCATTGCGTATTTACCGTTAATTTTTCTTGGGAATAAAACGCCGTTTCTGTTGTATGGTAAGAAAGCGTTTTCACATTGGTGGAAAGTTACAAAGTCAGTTGTCCAACCAATACCGATTGTTGGGCCATGGTATCCATTGCACCATGTTACATAATATTTATCTTCAATTTTTACAACACGAGGGTCATATCTGTATTCTCTTTTTAGAATTTCAGGATCTTCGCCAACGAAAGAAATTGGTTCATCTTCAAAAGTCCAGTTGATACCATCTTTAGAACGACCTACGAAAATATCCATTGAACGAGAGCGGCTGTCACAACGGAATACACCAATAAATCCATCTTCCCATGGAACTACTGCGCTGTTGAAGATAGAGTTAGAGTTCTTTTGTTGATCTCTTTTAATAATTGGGTTTTGGTCATAACGCCATAGAACGTCTTTACAATTTGCTGGTTTGTCTTGCCAAGGCATATTAGGCAATGCATTACCGATAATTTTAGCCATAGTCATATTCCCCTTTAATTTTTCTTTTGTTTTATTATAATGTTTATATTTTTTCTACAACATCGTTGCAGATTGGATACTAGTGTACTGTTATCATGCACGTTTTCCATCATAAATATAATTACAAAATTACACAATATAATGTAATCGTTATCATTATAAACGAAAGGCATATTTTTTGCAAGATAATATTGTAAATTAAATCAAACATTTTGTTGAAACTGATTTTGTTTGTTTTCTCATAATAATTTCGTTCAAAATAATCTTTCATTATTTCAATATTAAGCTTTATTTACACTAGTCTCAACTATGTTCATTCAACTACATTTTTAAGACGGATTATGTTGCGTTTGTTTTGAAAATAAACACCTACATTTTAAATGAAATGCGTATTACTCATTCTTATTGCGAACTTGAATGGAAATTTCGGTTAAATAATCTTTTTCATTACCGCTTGTAAGGTTGTCAACAATGCAAAGCTCATAAGAATCACTGCAAATTTCATACCCATTGTTTTCAATCCAATAAAGCAACTTTTGATAGGAATTGGCAGCTTCTCGATATGCCCCTTTATGATAGATGATTGCATAATAGCCTGCGTTGCTTTTTCGAACATGGGAATCGGGAATCCATTCATCTAATATTGTATATACCCGCTGTGGCTTTAAAAACTGACCTTGTAATATATCATCCATCATTACGTTTACACCGATTTGATAATTATAATATAATCCCTTTTGGGTAACTTCATTTGCAAGCTTTTTTACCGCAACATTTACATTAAACTCGGAATACGGCGGCTCAACATCCACTTCATATAAATATTGCTCTTCATAATACGAAACTTCAATTCCATCGCTTACATTAAGCTCTTTGATTCCTTTCAGCATTTGTAATTTCTTATCGAGTCTTGTTGCTATACGTTTTTGATTATGAATTTTTTGCATCAGCTCATTTTTTTGTTTCACTAATAAGGAAATTGCTTCATTTGTGGTTCGATGTTGTAAATATTGCTTCATTTCTTTTAACGGAACTCCGATTTCTTTTAGCATTAAAATAGTATCTAATTGTTCAAGCTGATCGACACTATAATAGCGATAGCCATTATGCTCATCCGTTGTATTAGGTTGGAACAAACCGATTTTATCATAGAACAAAAGAGATTGTTTTGATATTCCATGTAATTTTGCAAATTCAGCGGGCGAAAAAAATTCTTTCATTGTAAAGTTCTCCTATTAAAACGACTTATTTATGCAATATTATTCTTGACTATATAGTTACTATATACATTATACTATATTAGTCAAATGAAATCAAAATTATAAGAAAGGAATGAAATTAATATGGAAAAAACATTCTCTCAAAAACTTAGTTACGGTGGATATTTAAAATTCATATTACCCTCAATCCTTTCTCTAGTCTTTATGTCCTTTTACACAACAGTTGATGGTTTTTATGTTTCCCATTGGATTGGGCCAGATGCACTTGCTGCAATTAACATAGTTATTCCTGTCACTTGTGTTAGCTATGGCATCGCCGTAATGTTGGCAGTTGGTTCCGGAGCTTTGGTTGGCATAAAAATGGGAGAAGGAAAAACAAAAGAAGCACATCAATTTTTCACTTTCGTTACAATCGCTTTGTTCATCATCTCTATTGTACTAACTATTGTAGGATTCGTTTTCTTAAAAGATATTATGCGTTTATTAGGCGCTACTGACCGTTTAATGCCCCTAGTAATGCAATATGGATTTTGGACTGTAATCATCACCCCTCCGGTTATGTTCAAGCTTTACTTTGAATATTATTGCCGTGTAGATGGAAAACCAAAGCTTGCAATGACAATTTCTATTTCGGGTTTGGTACTTAACATTGTCTTAAACTACATATTTGTTGCTATTTTAGATATGGGAATGGACGGAGTTGGTATCGGAACGGGGCTTTCCATTTTTCTTTCCGGTATGATTGGGTGTATTTATTTTTTATCAGGAAAATCAACAACAAAATTCTGCAAGCCTACATGGGCATTCCGAGACTTCTTCTCGGCTTGTTTCAACGGAAGCTCTGAAATGCTAATTGAAATGTCTACCGGTATTACTACCTTTTTATTTAATATTACGATTTTAAAAATAGTAGGGGAAAACGGTATTTCTGCATTATCCGTAATTACCTATTTATATTATTTCTTTATTTCGTTCTTCTTCGGTATTTCTGGTGGTATTGCTCCACTTATCAGCTATAATTATGGTGCGAGAAACTTTAAAAATATTACCCGTGCCATTCGCCACAGTGCAATCACCTTACTATGGACCAGTATTGTTATTTTTGCAATTTCTAATATTTTTGCTAAGCCAATTATCGGTATTTTTACAACAGATACAAACGTAATGCCACTTGCACTCAACGGACTCCATTTGTTTTCCATCTGTTTCTTGTTTATTGGCAGTAACATATATGTTTCTACTCATTTTACTGCAATTGGAAACGGAAAAGTTTCCGCAATCCTTTCTGTTGCAAGATCACTTGTTTTTGTCGTTATTGTAATTTTGATTTTACCAAAATTATTCGGATTAAATGGAGTATGGTTAACCGTTCCTGTTGCTGAAATTTTAACTATTGGATTATCTGCACTTTATTATTATAAAAACCGATTCGAATGGATTGAACTTCAAACCACTATATAATTGATTTGCTTATGTTTTCTTGAAGTATGTATATACACAGTTGCTTTATACTGGTATAATTGAATTTACAAATAAATGAAATGAGGCGGAATTATGGCATCTGTTAGTTTTCAGGGGGAAGGCAATTTGCAAATAGTTATCAACGCAATTCAATCAAGTGTGTTGAATAGTGGTATGAGTTGCGAATTGATTGACCAAAAGCAGCACACCTATAACAATGGGAATGTCACATTCATGGTATTTGAAAAATATTATATGCGTTCTTCAAATCGTGCTTCTTTATCAGTGCTTGTAACCCAAATCGGCAATTCAATTTTAGTCGATGCGATTGCTTCGGGAGGCGGTCAAGGCGCACTATTTAAGTTTTCTTGGGGCGCTGAAGATGATTTTTTATATCCTGTTTTGTCTGCATTAAAGAGACTCAATTTTTCTGAAATTTAAGTTTATTCATATTAGATTGTTTACCCTATCTATAAACTATGGTATACTAATTCGTATCATAGCAAAAACCCTTTTTAATAAACTTTCATAAGGAGTGTACCATGGCTAGAATTATGATGAAAGGTAATGCAAATGTAGACGATATTGCACTACTATTAAAAACAGAAATAAAAAGCTCAGGACATTCTTGTGAGCTAATTGATATGGTAGAGCGAAAATACGGAGAACTCACCATGCACGTTATGGTGTTTGAACGCTTCTATACACGTAATATGAATCGTGCTTCATTAACCCTAGTGGTTACAGGTAACCCTTACACTACCATTGTAGATGCTATTTGCACGATAGCGGGTAAAGGAAGCTTAATTAACTTCTCTTGGGGTGCAGAAGAAGATTTTATTTGTATCGTACAACAAATTCTATCCAATCAAGGATTTCAACAAGCGAGTCAAGAGTAAAGGCGAATACGATTTATCAGTAAAATTGGTTCTATAGGAAGTGTTACTATGACAAAACAAGAGCTAATCGATTATTGCTTAACCTATCCATCCACCTATTTAGATTACCCTTTTGATGAAGAATGGGCAGCTATTCGCCACCAAAGTAACAAAAAGACCTTTGCTTTTCTTTATCATCGCAATCATCAACTTTGTATGAATTTAAAATGTAATCCGATGGAAGCAGATTTTTTTCGCAGTGTATTTTCTGCAGTTACACCTGCTTATCATATGAATAAAACGCATTGGAACACTGTCACGATTGATGGAAGTATGGATGAAAATCAAATATATGATTTGATACAAATCAGCTATCAATTAACCAAAGCAAAATAATAAGTGGGACTTATCTGCATTTCGTGTAGATAGGTCTTTTTTGTTCTCTTGAATTTCCTATTTAATCGGTATATAATGGAGAGAAATTATTCACTTTACTTAGGAGGTTATTATGAGCAACTTCGTTCAAGATATCGCTGTTAAAATTACGGATAACATAAGCCAAGTTATTATTGGCAAAGAAGAGTTAATTGAAAAAATGTTAGTTAGCCTATTTAGTAATGGGCATATTCTTTTAGAGGATAATCCGGGTACTGGTAAAACAACACTTGCGAAATCACTGGCAAAGTCTATGGATTGTGCATTCAAACGAGTTCAGTTTACACCCGACTTATTGCCATCTGATATTACAGGCATAAACTATTATAATCAAAAACTAGGCGAATTCGTATTAAAACGTGGTTCTCTCTTTACCAATCTTCTTTTAGCAGACGAAATTAACCGTGCAACCCCAAGAACACAATCTGCTTTATTAGAATGCATGGAAGAACATCAAGTTACAATTGATGGTGTTACCTATCCTATAGAAGAACCATTTATCGTTATTGCAACTCAAAATCCAATTGAAACACAGGGTACGTTTCCCCTTCCCGAAGCTCAATTAGATCGTTTCTTTATGAAATTATCAATGGGATACCCTTCTGATAAAGAAGAAATTGCAATTTTAAATAACTTCATACTACATAACCCGCTCAGTACGTTAGAGAATGTTGTTACAAAGCAAGATATCTTAACCGCTCAAGAGCAAGTAAAGGCAATTACAGTTAGTGATGCTGTAAAAGACTATATCGTCCGTATTGTGAATGCAACCAGAACCCATGAGGACATTACGCTTGGAGTTAGCCCACGAGCTTCCCTTGCGTTAATGAGAGCATCTCAAAGTCTTGCTGCAATTAACGGCAGAGAGTTTGTTCTACCGGATGATGTGAAAGCAATCTGCAAAGAGGTTTTATGTCATCGAATCATTGTAAAGAACTCTCATCTATTAAAACAAGAGATTCTCGCACCGACAATTATCCAAACAATTTTGGATACCGTAGAAGTCCCAATCATATAGTAATATACCTTAAGAATTGAGGTGGACTCATGCTTCTCTTTTTTCTAATTGTCGCAATCTGCTTGATTGTGTATATACAAAACAAACTTTACACGAAGCGAATGTTTCATAAAATTGATTATCACTGCTATTTTTCCAATTGCGAGGTCTATGAAGGAGATACTGTAGAGTTAACGGAGGAAATCTGCAATGCGAAATGGCTTCCGATTCCTTGGTTTAAATCTGAATTTACAACTTCAAAATACCTTGAATTTGCACAAACTCTTTCTATTATTACGGATAAAAAACGATTTATATCCAGCTTCTTTTTATTAAAAGGGAATAAAAAGGTGAAACGTATTTGGAAAGTAAAGTGTGCTAAACGTGGCGTATTTACCATTGACAAAGTAACCCTTATTGGAAGTGATTTGCTTGGAAACTTTGAAGGCTCTCTTCCTGTTTCACTCAATATCCAAATTGTAGTCCTTCCTAAACCAATTCCGATTGAAGAGATAACTGCATCTAATAAATATCTTATTGGAGAAATTGCAGTAAGACATCAGTTAATTGAAGATCCATTTTACCTATGTGGTATACGGGAATATACGGATTTAGACCCAATGAATCGAATAAACTGGTTAGCATCTGCAAAAGAGCAGAAACTTATGATTAACCAAAATGGTTATACTACCAAACAAAGCATACAGCTTATTTTAAATATTCAGTCACAAGAATATGAACGTGATTATGCAATCAATGAAGATATTGTAGAGGATTGCATTCGTGTTACCACAGATATTATCTATCAATCGCTTCAATATAATATTCCAATCTGCTTTTTATCCAATACTCTAGTAAATAACACCCCTGTTATAAGCAGTATAGGCACCGGACATTTTCATGCAATGAACTTATGTCGCATTCTTGCACACTTAGAATGTAAACGTGACATTGAATTCGACTCCTATTTATCAAATCTGGTAATAGATAATACGGTTACCGACATTATCTTGGTTACTTCATATTTAAACCAAGCAATCATATCTTTTGCGCAAATGCACCGTAATGTAAAAATTATTGTAATTGGATATTCTTATTATTCAAATATCCCCAAAGACTGCGATATTTGCTCTTTATATGAATACTTGAAAGAACGAGGTACGAATAATGAAAAACAGCCGGCATAATTTATTGTCTCTTCTTTCGTTCTTAGCTGCAATATTTGCTATTACCCCATATGTAATTTTTCTATGTGGTTGTTTTCACTATACGTATTCCATTCAAATCAATATGTTATTGTGTACACTACTCATAGGATTGTCCGCAATCTTTTTGGGGTATCTTGTTTACGAGATAATCAACATACCCCGCTTACTTCAAAATAGTATTCTTGGAAGTATATCTATTATTTCTTTAATCATCGCTTTCTATTATTTTAAAGGCTTTTCTTTGCAGGAATATATTCTTTGGTTTTTGCTCTTTTTAATTGTGCAAATTCGAGGGTATTGTCTTGCCGAAAAAAATTATAACGAGATTGTTAATCAAAACTCATTCTATTATATTTCTCTCACATTCTTAATCGGAATTTTCGTATTTTATTTATTTGATTTTCCTGTGTCAATTTTGCAATATACCCTAATCTATTTATTTATAATCATTGTATACTTTCCTACAAAAAGCTACTATCACATTAACAACTTGATGGAAAGGAGAAGATTCAATGATAAATTCCTCCCTGCTCATATTTTGGCATTTAACAATAAACTGATGCTCGTTTTGCTCGGCGTTTTAATAAGTGTTACAGCATTACTTTATCCATTAAAGCCTTTGGTTATCAAAGTTTCAATCCAAATAAAAGATTTTTTATTGTACTTATTGTCTTGTATATTTCATTTGAATATATTAAAACCTGTAGCCCCTTCTCCTTTATGGGCTGTATCACATGAACCTACAAAATTAAAGCCATCAGGAAAAGTATTCCCATGGCCTGCAATTATTGGCATCATCATTCTATTGATGATATTATTCTGTGTTTGTTTTGCAGTAATCAGATATGTAAGCAATCATTCGGGCTACTTCAAGAGTAAAACCAAATGGATAAAAAGTAGTCATGTGAACAAAGAGTATATTGATATTGAAGAATCCATATCACAACAAGATGACCAAACGAAAACTTCAAAGCGTCAATTAAAAAGGCAATATAAGAACTTTTGTACTATGGAGAATTCATTTACAAAATATCAATTTGGTTATTCTTTATCGTTAAAATGCTTAACCTATCTAGGTGTGCCAATCAACCAATCCAATACTACGATAGAAATAGCGGAAAAAGTAATGAAATTTAGCAAGCAATGCGCCTTTGAAAATGCAACTGAAATCTACAATGTTATATATTATGGACTTGAACACTACAAGGAAAATAATATCACTGTTATTGATCATGTGCTCGTCCAACTTTTAAAGCAACGTTAATATTACATTGACTTTAATTGTTTCTTAAGCTGTATTTCATATATCATCTCAAACAAGGTATATTTTTACGTGTCCTTGCATATTAAAAAACAAGGAGGTAAAAGAATGGCTGATTTAATAAAGTTAATACATAACGGTTGTTTTATTGCTCGCTTTATTGCTACTTGGGAAGAACTTGACAACGAAACAGCCACGAACGAACAATCTACAACGAAAAGTTATTACTCTCATTCTGTGGAAAACAATTTTACCCATATCATTTCTTCGAATAAAAAAGTAATCAACTTATGTGTAAGCATTGAAACCTGCACCGGTCTTGCTTGGGACATGTGGAAAAGAGCATGTGATGCAAGAAATCTTCCAACAGATATTTGTACTACATTTACCACTTCCGGTACTGTAATGAACCCCAAGGTAACAGTATCGCCGCCAACAGAACACGTTTCGCAACATATTATATAAACAAAGAAAGCTACAACATCATGTTGTAGCTTTCCTACTATATGATATGCTATAATAAATTGTATAGTATTTTAAAAGTTATACAGAGCTTTACCAATTTTTCTTAACAAATCAGATTCATATATTAAATTAAAATCATTAAAATCGAATCTTGAAATTTTTTTATAATACGGATACTCCTGTTTATTATTTGCTTCTGCACAAGCTTTAATGTCAATTATAATTTTAGAAAACAATTTGTTTAGTTGCTTAATCAGCTTAATAAGATTATCAGAATCTATTTTAATTATTTTATCCTCTATTTTTAATATAAATTCAAATATGATCAAAGAGCCACCACCATATGATAATAACTGTATATCATGTAACTTGTGCTCATATTTGTTTCTGACGTCTTTTATTTTATCTAAAAAATCATAGTTGTTCTTTAATATTTCATCATAATCATTCTTTAAATAATCAATGTCATTACTATATTCTAATAGTCCATCTCTATTTTTATATTCAAGTTTCTTACCATCCTTACTTTTGGAATATGGAATTAGCCTTGGAATATCTTGAATTATATCCAAGATTGCTTTACTATCAAATTCATAATCAGGTGTATAATAATCACTTCCACACAATTTAATTAATTTTTTATTGAGGATATATAACGTTTCTATGTATCCCGATAATGAATTGGCTACTTCAATTTTCATAAAATCACCTAAACTTAATAAGAATATGTTAACTATAGAATTGTACACCATAATAATTTTTTATTTATAGTATAATTATACCATTTCAATATTCAAGATACAACAAAATAAGACTATTAATAAAGCTATTTCTCTTCAACACAAGTTGGGCTTGAACCAATGACCTTTTCTCCTTGAAACATGGTCGTTTTGCTCGTTATTCACTTCGCAAATCTTTCTGTTTCGGCGGTCACCGCCCTACCGCTTCATCTGCCACAGGCAAGCGCGGTAGCACGGTGCAGATAACAGCCGCAATACTGCAATGGAAACTCAGGGTTGATTGAATTCAGTTTAGTAAGCAAAAAGAAAACCAAGAACAAAAGTTCTTGGTTTTCTTTTTGGCTCCCCTTGTTGGACTCGAACCAACGACCCTGCGGTTAACAGCCGCATGCTCTACCAACTGAGCTAAAGAGGAATGTATATTAATTTATATATGTATTCTGAAGTTAAAATAGAACAACAAAAAAAGTTTGGTACACCAACAGGGGCTCGAACCCTGGACCTACTGATTAAGAGTCAGTTGCTCTACCAGCTGAGCTATTGGTGCATCTGAGCACAGCTTCAACAGTTTACTTTTAAAGTAATAAACAGCGATCAGCAGGCAAAGCTGCTAATCACTATTCATTATTGTGACGGCACTTATCTATCTTCCCAGGCCGTCGCCAGCCAAGTATTTTCGACGTAGATGAGCTTAACTTCTGTGTTCGGTATGGGAACAGGTGGATCCTCATCGCTATCAGCACCGTCTATTGAAGAATTTGATATCTTCAAAACTAAACAATGATTGTAAGATTTTCATGAACTTAAACCATCATGATTTGAGGTTAAGCCCTCGACCGATTAGTACTCGCTAGCTAAATACATCACTGCACTTACACTTTGAGCCTATCAACCTCGTAGTCTACAAGGGGTCTTACCTGATTAACTCAGTGGGATATCTTATCTTAAGGGCGGCTTCACGCTTAGATGCCTTCAGCGTTTATCCGTTCCGCACATAGCTGCCCAGCTGTGCCAGTAGGCCTGACAACTGGTGCACCAGAGGTGCGTCCATCCCGGTCCTCTCGTACTAGGGACAGCTCCTTTCAAATATCCTACGCCCACGACAGATAGGGACCGAACTGTCTCACGACGTTCTGAACCCAGCTCGCGTACCGCTTTAATTGGCGAACAGCCAAACCCTTGGGACCGAATACAGCCCCAGGATGCGATGAGCCGACATCGAGGTGCCAAACCTCCCCGTCGATGTGGACTCTTGGGGGAGATCAGCCTGTTATCCCCAGGGTAGCTTTTATCCGTTGAGCGACGGCATTTCCACTCACATACCGCCGGATCACTAACTCCAACTTTCGTTACTGCTCGAACCGTCATTCTCGCAGTTAGGCTCGCTTATGCGTTTACACTCAAAAGCACGGTTTCCGTCCGTGCTGAGCGAACCTTTGAGCGCCTCCGTTACTCTTTTGGAGGCGACCGCCCCAGTCAAACTGCCCACCTAACAATGTCCCCCACCCGGATTCACGGGCGCAGGTTAGAATTTCAGCACATGAAGAGTGGTATTCCAACAGTGACTCCGCCAAAGCTGACGCCTTGGTTTCCTAGTCTCCCACCTATCCTATACATCATATACCGAAATCCAATATTAAGCTACAGTAAAGCTCCATGGGGTCTTTCCGTCTAGTCGCGGGTAACCGGCATCTTCACCGGTACTACAATTTCGCCGGGCGGGTTGTTGAGACAGTGCCCAGATCGTTACACCATTCGTGCGGGTCAGAACTTACCTGACAAGGAATTTCGCTACCTTAGGACCGTTATAGTTACGGCCGCCGTTTACCGGGGCTTCAATTCAGAGCTCTCACTCCTCCTCTTAACCTTCCGGCACCGGGCAGGTGTCAGCCCCTATACGTCATCTTTCGATTTAGCAGAGACCTGTGTTTTTGCTAAACAGTCGCCTGGGCCTATTCTCTGCGGCTCTTGTTTCCAAGAGCACCCCTTCTCCCTAAGTTACGGGGTCAACTTGCCGAGTTCCTTAACAACCCTTCTCCCGTTGGCCTTAGAATTTTCTTCCTACCTACCTGTGTCGGTTTGCGGTACGGGCTCCGAAGATATACACAAAGCTTTTCTCGCCTTCCTCTACGCTTGCTTCCCTACTAATTTTCGGTCCCTTACGACCGGGTCTACCATCGCCCGGCTCAAGCGCTTTGAAAGTGTCCCTTTGTTTAAATCTTTTGGAGGCTACGGAATTTCAACCGTATGTGCATCGGCTACGCCTCTCGGCCTCACCTTAGCTCCCGGCTTACTAGGAGCGGACGAACCTTCCTCCTAAAACCTTAGGCTTTCGGCCATTATGATTCTCACATAATTCTCGCTACTCATTCCGGCATTCTCACTCGTATAAAGTCCACCGCCGCTTTCGCTGCGACTTCTCCCCTTATACGACGCTCCTCTACCACTTGTCTTACGACAAATCCCAAGCTTCGGTTTACATTTTAGCCCCGTTAAATTTTCGGCGCAGAACCACTCGACCAGTGAGCTATTACGCACTCTTTGAATGAATGGCTGCTTCTAAGCCAACATCCTGGTTGTTTTAGCAGTTCCACATCCTTTTCCACTTAAATGTAATTTGGGACCTTAGCTGTGGGTCTGGGCTCTTTCCCTTTTGACTATGAAACTTATCTCACACAGTCTGACTGCTATGCATCAATTATCCGGCATTCAGAGTTTGATAGGGTTCGGTAACCTCTCGGCCCCTAGCCCATTCAGTGCTTTACCTCCGGTAATCTAACATAACGCTAGCCCTAAAGCTATTTCGAGGAGAACCAGCTATATCCGAGTTCGATTGGAATTTCTCCGCTATCCACACCTCATCCGCCGCCTTTTCAACGGAGGTCGGTTCGGCCCTCCATGAGATTTTACTCCCACTTCAGCCTGGACATGGATAGGTCACTCGGTTTCGGGTCTATATCATGCAACTATTTCGCCCTATTCAGACTCGGCTTCCCTGCGGCTCCACACCTTAAGTGCTTAACCTTGCTGCATAATATAACTCGCCGGACCATTCTACAATAGGTACCATATCACCCGTTGACGGGCTCTATGTGCTTGTAGGCACAGGGTTTCAGGTTCTATTTCACTCCCCTCCCGGGGTGCTTTTCACCTTTCCTTCACAGTACTCTTCGCTATCGGTCATTAGGTAGTGTTTAGGCTTGGAGGGTGGTCCCCCCGGCTTCCCACGGGATTTCTCGTGTCCCGCGGTACTCTGGATACTGCTCGCTGACTCTGTTTTTCGTTTACAAGACTCTCACTTTCTTTGGTGTGCCTTCCCATACACTTCAACTAAACTTCGTCAATGCTAAATGCAGTCCGCAACCCCTACGGTATTTCTACCTTAGGTTTGGCCTGTTCCGCGTTCGCTCGCCACTACTTGCGGAATCTCTTTTGATTTCTCTTCCTCACCCTACTTAGATGTTTCAGTTCAGGTGGTTCCCCTCATATACCTATGTATTCAGTATATGATACGTGAGCATTACCTCACGTGGATTGCTCCATTCGGATATTTACGGATCAATGTCTGCTTGCGACTCCCCGTAACTTTTCGTAGCTTGCCACGTCCTTCATCGGCTCCTAATGCCAAGGCATCCGCCCTGCGCCCTTTGTAGCTTAACCTCGAATTATATAATTAAATTCATAATGATTATTCTAAGTTCACAACGCAAAAATATTATTTGTAGTATTTTTTACCCTAATTAGTTCTTCACTTTATTAGTCGCATAAAATATTTTAATTTATTTCGCATTCTTACTTTCATTGTTCAGTTTTCAAGATACCATCGCAGTGCCTGCGAACGCAATATCGCGTCTCAGTTTCTGCTATTTTTGTAATTCTCGTTTCGCAAATCTAAGATTCTTGAATGTTGAATTACTGGTGGGCTAAAGTGGACTCGAACCACCGACCTCACGATTATCAGTCGTGTGCTCTAACCAGCTGAGCTATTAGCCCGTCTTATTAGAATCTCGGCTCTGGTTTGTTCGGTTTCTTCCTTATCCCTTAGTTGTAATCTTTCGATTACTGGTGGAGATGAGGAGGATCGAACTCCTGACCCCCTGCGTGCAAGGCAGGTGCTCTCCCAGCTGAGCTACACCCCCACATATTCAAAGTTAATTTGTTTGCAAATTTACTTTTGCTATGCGCTTCAGGATTTGGTTCTTTACCGCTATTCCCATTTTTTGAAGATACTATTTAGATTTCTCTTAATAGTGGATCCTCAAAATTAAACAATGTAAATCAGGACGACTTGTAAGAAATTTATCGTGCATCTTTTTTCTTTGTGTGTTTATGCTCACACTCAATCCATTACATTACTGTAACGTCTGACTCCATAGAAAGGAGGTGATCCAGCCGCACCTTCCGATACGGCTACCTTGTTACGACTTCACCCCAATCATTAACCCCACCTTCGGCGACGTCCTCCTTGCGGTTAGACTATCGACTTCGGGTGTTGCCAACTCTCATGGTGTGACGGGCGGTGTGTACAAGGCCCGGGAACGTATTCACCGTAGCATGCTGATCTACGATTACTAGCAATTCCGACTTCATATAGGCGAGTTTCAGCCTACAATCCGAACTGAGACTATTTTTGGGGATTTGCTCCACCTCGCGGCTTCGCTTCCCTTTGTTAATAGCCATTGTAGTACGTGTGTAGCCCAGGTCATAAGGGGCATGATGATTTGACGTCATCCCCACCTTCCTCCGTTTTGTCAACGGCAGTCTCTCTAGAGTGCTCAACTGAATGTAGCAACTAAAAATAAGGGTTGCGCTCGTTGCGGGACTTAACCCAACATCTCACGACACGAGCTGACGACAACCATGCACCACCTGTCACTAAGTCCCCGAAGGGAAAACTTAATCTCTTAAGTGGTCTTAGGATGTCAAGACCTGGTAAGGTTCTTCGCGTTGCTTCGAATTAAACCACATACTCCACTGCTTGTGCGGGCCCCCGTCAATTCCTTTGAGTTTCAACCTTGCGGTCGTACTCCCCAGGTGGATTACTTATTGTGTTAACTGCGGCACGGAAGGGGTCAGTCCCCCCACACCTAGTAATCATCGTTTACAGCGTGGACTACCAGGGTATCTAATCCTGTTTGCTACCCACGCTTTCGAGCCTCAGCGTCAGTTAAAGCCCAGTAGGCCGCCTTCGCCACTGGTGTTCCTCCTAATATTTACGCATTTCACCGCTACACTAGGAATTCCGCCTACCTCTACTTCACTCAAGAAATGCAGTTTTGAACGCGAATATGGGTTGAGCCCATAGATTTAACATTCAACTTGCACCCCCGCCTACGCTCCCTTTACACCCAGTAATTCCGGACAACGCTTGCCACCTACGTATTACCGCGGCTGCTGGCACGTAGTTAGCCGTGGCTTCCTCCTTGGTTACCGTCATTATCTTCACCAAGGACAGAGGTTTACAATCCGAAAACCTTCTTCCCTCACGCGGCGTCGCTGCATCAGGGTTTCCCCCATTGTGCAATATTCCCCACTGCTGCCTCCCGTAGGAGTCTGGGCCGTGTCTCAGTCCCAATGTGGCCGTTCAACCTCTCAGTCCGGCTACCAATCGTCGCCTTGGTGAGCCATTACCTCACCAACTAGCTAATTGGACGCGAGTCCATCTTTCAGCGGATTGCTCCTTTGATATTAAAACCATGCGGTTTCAATATATTATGCGGTATTAGCAACCGTTTCCGGTTGTTATCCCCCTCTGAAAGGCAGGTTACTCACGCGTTACTCACCCGTCCGCCACTAAGTATTCGGGAGCAAGCTCCCTCATACTTCGTTCGACTTGCATGTGTTAGGCGCGCCGCCAGCGTTCGTCCTGAGCCAGGATCAAACTCTTAATTAAAATTGTATTATACGCTTTTAATCAAGCTTTATAATCTGGTTCATTACTTACTGTCGTATTTTCCTGTTTTTTTGAATTTATCGGGTATGATTAATTCATTTTAAATTTACATTGTTTAATTTTCAAGATCCACTCTGCTGTTTTCAGCAGCTTGTCTCACAACGTTTCCGTCGTTTGACGCTTAATTATTTTATCACACTCAAGCGTTTTTGTCAAGCACTTTTTTTCTTTATTTTTTAAAGTTTTTTCAGTGTTTAACGGCTTTCGCTCGTTGTGTCTACTCTTTCGAGCAGCTTTATTATCTTATCACAACCGCTCTCTTTTGTCAAGCATTTTTTTACTTGATTTTCGAGGTTTTTCTAACTCGTTTCCGTTTTAGTAGGTCGTTTTGACAACTTTTATATTCTATCATATGCGAAGCTTTTTGTCAACATCTTTTTTCTTCTTTTTTCTCGGTTATCTTTGCTCCTCGTTGTCATGTTCCCCATGTTTCTAGAACTCCAATTTGTTACCACAAATCCAGTAGCTTCATTCGATTTTGACCACACTAATATTTGATTATTAGCGTTGCTCTCAAAAGACAGCTTGTCTATATTATCATAGCTATTCCCTTTTGTCAACCGTTTTATGTAAGGAAATTGTTGGGGAAGTCTTGTTTTTGATTACGCTTCATTATATATGAGGGAAACGAAGATAAAAAAGCCGACACGACGTCGGCTCTTGGCGGTTGTTATACATATTCTATACTATGTATCTTTAAGTTATTGCCATCTTTGCAGAAAATGAATTTTACTTTATTCAGTTTCTTCTGATCTTGTAGAGAAATGTATGGTTGTGCGTAATTGACTTCACCTAGTTCAGGTAAGGTCCTTTTGCTCACTTGGAACTTGCCAATTGGTATAGTACTACCTTCTTCTACTTCAATTAACAATTTACTATCATGATACACTAAACTATGGCTTACAAAACTGAACACACATTCTATCTTATTCTGTTTTTCTTCATAAGATAACAAAATAGGTAATGTATCTACATCCTTTCCTATACTGGGAAATGTATATACATCTTCTTCTTGAATATAATTTTGCCGTATACCATCGAAGGTTATATTTTGCCTATCAATACAAAAATACCGGTCAATGACTTCATCAACATATTTCTTCTCAACATAATTTTCTTGAGCACCTATAAAAGTATCAGTTTTAGGGTATTTGTTAATCCAGTCAGCTGCACGTGCAGAAAATACCGAAAAAACATTTTGAGCATTTTCTCCTCTCGCTAGTTGTAATACATGACCGCCTAAATCAACCTTATCACCTTTTTTATAAGGGTATTGTCCTACATTATATAATTGGGTAAGGTCATCTATCATATCAAGTACTTTTACCAGTTCAGACTCATTAGTTCCTTCTATCAACTCATAGCATCGTTTACCAAACAAATTCGTAAGCTTACTCCCCCCATCAAATCGGCGATATATTGAGTTTTCTTCTATGGCGATACTATGTTCACTTTCTGTACTGGTATTTTCGTTTGATCCTTCCGTTTTACTTGAAGTTGGATAAAAAGAAGCATCAGCTTCACCATTCTCTAGCTTATTATTGTTATTTAGCCTAGTCTTCATGCACGCTGCCGAAAAAAACAAGAGTAAAAAAGCAAGTGCAATGGTAATAGCTTTAAGGCAATTACATCTATTTTTCTTTAGCAAGTTTGTCTCTGTATGCAAATACTTTTTCAATACCATAGTATTTGCTCACACCTTTCGTTGTTAGAATTTCAGTACACTTACTATCGCTAATATTGAAATACTTTAAAAATCCAGGTACATTGCAATCTACTTCATTCACTTTTTCTAGCCAAGAATCAAACTTTTTTTGACCAACATAATCAATTAAATTGCTATCCAATAAATAGTATGATTCAGGGATGCTTTCTGCTTTTGATTCGATTTTAGTAGTAGAGCTTGCTAAATAATTTTTTTCATTATAATCTACATCACCTATAAAGTTTATATTAGGGAAAAAACGTAGTGGATTTAATGTATCAGCATAACTCTGAGCTGCAACAGAACCATTAGTGCTAACCTGCAAATGTAAGTGAGGACTATAGGCTGTTTCTGAACCCTTACCACTACCGCCAACATATCCCAAAAGCGTACTTGTGGATACTGAATCATATACAGCTATAGGTGTCGGATCCGTCATGTGCATATATGTAACAATCGTATTTGAATTTGGTGCTGAATAGGACGATGCTTGGACTCCAGCATAGTGACCCATAGTAGTTGATAAATCCGAGCCTTTGAAAGCCAAGTCCCTTCAGTTGCACTATAGAGTGGAAGGCCTGAACAATCACCCAAATCGACTCCATAATGATTACCCGCATATTGTCCTGTTCTATATCCATATTTAGAAGATACGTACTTAGGCAGATTTGTTCCTGCAAAAGGATAGTTCCAATTAAGCAAAGCACATGAGTCATTTGTAACAGTTACACAATAATTAGAATTTGAATATGTTGCACTATTATAAGAGTATACCCGAAGATAATAATTCGCACTAGCAGCCAAGTTTACAATAATTGTTTCATACGGATTTCCGCTTGTTGATGATCCCATCGAATTATTGCTTGCATCATATAATTGCATATCGTAATCCGTACCCGTTGGTATATCAGACGCATCAATACGATATCTACCTGATGAAGTTGGGCTAAACACAAACCAATCAATATCTGATGAAGTATTTATCGCAGCTGTCCTTCCACTAGTTAATGATATCGAGTCAGCAGATCCCATTGTATTATTTGACTCCGCCTCACCTGGCATAGAAACATTATTATAAGAGAATGGTGTGATTGATAAACCGCTATCTACTTTTTCTATCCGATCTTTTGAAAACTCTGCACGATCAGGGTCTGGTATAACTCTACCTGATGACGGAACATTTAATGCAAAAGCATTGGAACTAAGGGTACATGCCATTGTTACCACTAACATTAAACTGACTAAAGCCGAAATCCTTTTGTTAACCTTTTTCATAATAATTCTCCTTACTTTTACCGATACGTATTCGTATCCAATGTTTCAGACGAATGATTATTAAGAGGACTCCAAACCAACTTCTCTTAATACCCATATTATATATATATATCAAAAATGTCAAGTATTTACTGGTAACAAAATGGAAACGAAATAAAAAGCCGACACGACGTCGGCTCTCTTCTTTTTATTTAGCTAGGAAGCATTATCTTAGCAGGCAATGATTTCTTTTATCAAAAATTCTTTACCACTTAACAATTCCCAATTTTTATGATTACAGCATGGACAAATACCTTTGTTTTCTTTCAAATTGAATACCTTATTACATTCTTTGCAAAGCGCATTACCCGGCAATATCTCAATTTCTAATTTGGTATCTTGCAGCAAAGTGCCATCTACTGCGGCAGGATAGCACTCTTCAATATATTTTGGAATCATAGAGGATAACTCTCCAATTTGCAAAACAATAGTGTCTATTTTTGTTAGTTGATTTTGTACAGCGATTTTCTCTACCGTTTTTGCTACCTCAAAAACCACTCCTAATTCATGCAAGTCTTTTCACCTCATCCCTATCCTTAAAAACGAAAGGGAACTTAACGTCCCCTTTCGTCTACAATTAGTGTCTGTTATTCTTGTTCATTCAAACTAATATCAACAAGTATTACTTAAAAAGCTTTCTAGCGGCAATTTTAACCTTACGTTTTAATACCGTTTTTACGATAGTAGGCTTTAGCTTTTCATAAGCAACGCCTTCTTTGTCATATTTCCGAACAAGAGAAATGGCATCAAATTTACATTTTGTTGTACATTGACCGCAACCAACACACAAGAACTCATCTACAACAGTTGCACCGCAGCCTAGGCAACGCTCTGTCTCTTTTTTCATTTGCTCTTCTGTAAATGTAACACGACAATCTTTAAAGACATCATGAGCTGTTCTTTCCTTGTTATGGCCTGCACTTTGTCTTGGTGTATTGTCATAGCCTTCGATTACCAAACTATCTTTATCTAAAGAATGATACTCTCGACGGTCACGACCGTTTACCAAGCTTTGACCAGGTTGAACAAAACGGTGAATAGAGATTGCAGCTTGTTTACCTGCAGCAATTGCATCAATTGCGTATTTCGGACCTGTGTATGCATCGCCACCAACAAAAATATCCGGTTCGGCTGTTTGATAGGTAAATCCATCTGCTTTTACTGTTTGATTTGGGTTAATCTCAACCTTGCTGTCTGAAAGCATATTGCCCCAATCAATCGATTGGCCAACGGATAATAAAACATGGTCACAAGGTACAATCTTAGTGTCGTTTTCATCATATACAGGGTTAAATCTATGATTTTCATCAAATACAGAAACACATTTTCTAAATTCAACGCCAGTTACACGACCATTTTCCACAACGATGCGTTTTGGTCCCCATGAGTTGTTGATTGCAATGTTTTCTTCTAATGCTTCTTCAATTTCTTCTTCTAAAGCAGGCATTTCGTTTCTGCTTTCCAAACAAAACATCTCAACTTGTGATGCGCCAACTCTGGTTGCACTTCTTGCAACGTCAATCGCCACGTTGCCACCACCAATTACAACTGTTTTACCTTCAATATGTGCGATATTGCCAAGGTTTACTTCTCGTACAAAGTCGACACCAGAAACAACGCCTTCAGCATCTTCACCTTCAATGCCAAGCTTTCTTCCAGCTTGTGCACCAATTGCTAAATAGAACGCTTCAAAGCCTTGTTTTCTTAATTCAGCTAAGGTTATATCCTTACCCACTTCAACACCTGATTTAAATGTAACACCAAGCTCTTTAAGAATATCTATTTCTGCGTTTACTACTTCTTTTTCCAATCTAAATGATGGAATACCGAGAGTAAGCATACCACCTAACGCTTTTTGCTTTTCAAATACGGTTACTTTATAGCCATCAATTGCTAAGAAATATGCACAAGAAAGGCCGGCAGGTCCTGCACCCACAATTGCAATTTGTTTGCCATATTCATGACGCTTTTTTGGTACATATCTATGAGCTGCATTCAAGTCTTGCTCTGCAATGAATTTTTTAATTTCATCAATAGCAATCGGTGCGTCTAAATCGCCACGAGTACAAGCAGACTCGCATTTTCTTGGACAAATACGTCCACAAACAGCAGGAAATGGATTTTCATGTTTAATCAGCTCAAGTGCTTCACTATATCTACCTTGTGATGCAAGCTTTATGTATCCTTGAATTGCAATATGTGCCGGACATTCTGTTTTACATGGGCTTGTTCCTGTCTCAACAACATTTTTTCTATTAATACGATAATCTGTATTCCATTTTTCAGGTCCCCATTCAGTATTACGTGGAGTTTCTTTTCTTACGATTGCTTCAACAACCGGTTTTGTAGAACATAGCTTTTGGCCAAGTTGTAATGCGTTTACAGGACAGTTTTCCACACATTCGCCACATGCAACACACTTATCCTTATCGACATGTGAAACATAGTTTGAACGAACCATGTCTGCGTTCATAAACATTTCAGCGCCTCTTAATGCAAGGCAGGAACATCCACAGCAGTTACAAATAGCATGTGTTTTGCCAGAACCATCAAGGTTAGGAATCTGATGCATTAAGCCATTCTCTTCTGCACGTTGAATAATCTCAAATGCTTCTTCTCTGGTAATTTTACGTCCTCTTCCTGTTCTGATATAATATCTTGCTGCGTGATCCAATTGAATACACATATCTTCTTTTAAGTGACCACAGCCCTCACCAGCGGCCTCTCTTGCTGTACGACAAGAACAGTTGGAAACAGAAAAATCAGTACTCTCATTCAAATATTTTGAAATTTCTTCATAAGATGCTCTTCTTGTTTCGCCGTCAATTGCTTTTTCTACAGGGATAACACGCATTAAACCAACACCAGGAGGGAAACTGCCTGTTGAACGAGGTCCATTTACAATACCATAAGCGTCAAAGCTTGCAGGAATTTGTGGATAGTTTGCAACGTTATCTTTGTTGTTAACCATCATCTCCATAATTCCGGGTACCCATGTTTCGTACCAAAAATGGTCAACCCCGTTGATATCGTCAACAAAGCACACACCTATCTCTGCAAGTTTCAGCATTAACTCTGTTGTCTTTTCCAAAGTTTTACCGCTTAATTCTGAAAGTTGTTGAGCTGTAAATTTTGTACGAATTTTCATGCATAATAAAAGATCTGCCATTTCCTCCGTTACAACCAGCTCTAAAATTTTATATCGTGGATCTTCTTCATTAAACCAGCCTTTTGATCCAGGTTTATTATTGCTCACTTGATTTGCAAATTGAAGTACTTTTTGCTTTACCATATTTACCTCCTATATTCATCTGTTTCATTTCTAATGTCGTATGTTAATCAATATGCGTAAACTGTACAACCTATGCTTGGTTCCATTCTTTTACTGCAGTACGTATCCAATTTGCCCATTCATCAATACCTTTACCGGTTTTTGCTGAAATAGGAATAATTTTTATATTCGGATTCAACTTTGTTGCACGCTCTTTTACCGCTTCTAAATCAAAATCAAAGTAATCCAAAGTATCGATTTTGTTAATGAGTAATACATCAACAATTGAGAACATCAAAGGATATTTTAAAGGCTTATCATCACCTTCCGGTACACTTAAAATCATTGCATTTTTAGATGCACCTGTATCAAATTCTGCAGGACATACAAGGTTACCTACGTTTTCCAGAATTGCAAAATCAATGTCCTTTGTATCAAGTGCCTGAAGTCCTTGCTCGGTCATTCCTGCATCAAGATGACACATTCCGCCCGTGTGAAGCTGTATTACCTTTGCTCCAGTTGTTGCTATGGTTTTTGCATCCACATCGGAATCGATATCTGCTTCCATAACACCAATTTTCATTTCATCTTTTAAAGCTTCAATTGTCCTTAAAAGAGTGGTCGTTTTGCCTGAACCTGGTGATGACATTAAATTAAGTAAAAATGTTTTTTCTCTTTTCAACTCTTTTCTTAGTAAATCCGCTTGATGGTTGTTATCTTCGAAAACACTTTTCTTAATCTCAATTACTCTAAAATTATCCATTCATTCTCCCCTATTTCGTCCATATTTGTTTGCTTGATATGTGTCATAAATGTTGTATATATGTATTTATGCAAAATCAATACAAACCTTGTTAATATCTTAACATAATTTGGGTATGAAATCAATGTTTTTAACACAAATACACAACCTACTCATTGCAATATTATCAAATAATTTTTTCATAAAAAAATAAGATTGGTATGCAACCAATCTCAAATAATGATTAGCCAGAATCGCAGTAAAATACGTAATGTTATTTCAAGTATTCTTGCCCAAAAACTATTTATTTGTTTCTTCACGTTCGCATTTTTGTGATTCTTGCATATGCTTTTTTTGATAGTATTTTTTACGTTTTTCTATCATGTATGTAATTAGAATGGATAATGTCAAAATTATAATTCCACATATTAAATCTTCTATCATTGCAATCACCAACCTCACTACATTATATTATTTCTTTTATATTTCGTGAAAAGTAGTTGTATATACAATTGAAAAGCGGATAAAATAATTCCAAACCATCCCAATAAGATAAAGGTGATTGCATGAATAATAAGACTCATAATAAAAAAGAACCTAAAATTATCGAAATTGGATTTCGTAAACCACACAAACAAGGTGATTTGGAAAGAAGACTATATCTTGCTGTTCCTTTTATCATTTGTTTTTGCTTGCTGATTACCGGAATCATATTCGACAATACTTCTACTCCCCCTTATACGATTCAACCTACTCTTTCTAAAGTTGGTTCACAAGGAAGTGAAGTTAAGGCAATTCAAGAAAAGTTAAAAGAGCGTGGCATTTTCAATGGCACAGTTGATGGCATATTTGGTCCTACAACCGAAAGTGCTGTTAAGAAGTTTCAAAAACAACAAAAGCTCACCCAAGACGGTATTGTAGGACCTGCAACTTTGAAAAAATTGGGCATTTCAATTGGTACCATGCCTTCCGCAACCGAAGCTAATGTAAACTTACTTGCGAGAATTATATCTGCAGAAGCACGTGGCGAAACTTACACTGGACAGGTTGCCGTTGGAGCAGTTGTTTTAAATCGTGTAGAACACCCCAGCTTTCCGGATACACTTTCAGGTGTAATTTATCAAGAAGGTGCATTTACAGCTATTGTAGACGGACAATTCAACGAACCCATTGCTGATTCCGCTTATAAAGCCGCTAAAGATGCGTTAAATGGACAAGATCCTTCCGGTGGAGCAATCTATTATTACAATCCGGATAAAACAAGTAACAAATGGATTCGTACTCGACCTGTTATTAAACGTATAGGTAAACATTTATTCTGTAGCTAGTCCTCTTTTGATCGATACACTTTCTTTCCTCTTAAAATGGAAAAGGAACGCCACAAGCGTTCCTTTTCCATTTACTATTTTATATCCCCATCCCGTTTTACGCAAAGTTACTCTTGTAAAAGTATAAAGAGTGATTTTAAATTAACATGATGCAACTTTGCAAAACAACAAGTGTTGTATTACTTCCCACAAGTAACAGTCAACCAATACATAATATACCAATTATGGTTATTTGTCAATCGATAATAATAATATTTAACTATTACCGCAAAAAATTCTTTTTTACTTTAAACCATTACGATTTCATACTATCATTACGTTCTTCAACTCTGCTTCTTTAGAAAAATCTTTTTACCTCAAAAGTTATTTTTTTATTATTTCTACAAAATATATTAAATCTTTAATAAAATATAATTAATAACACTTATTATTTAAACAAAATATTTATTATATTTTAATGATATTTAAATATCGATTATATATTTTTTTTAGTAAAAAATTCATAAAAAATTCTCATTATGTTTGTTAAAAAATTAACTTGAATAGATAATTTCATTGGAATATAATATTTTGTAAAAAGGAGGTAGGCTAACTTGACTACAAATGGAAAAAAAGAAAAAGGACTACAAAAAAGTCTGGCATTAATTTTTGTTTACACAGTAGCAACGGGTTCCATATTTACTTACGTAAGTTATTGGGACTCTGTATTTTTTACATACTGTGGTGCTGGAACCTTTCTAGCATTTGCCCTTATGACTCTTGCAATTCTACCAATTGCACTGGTTTACAGCGAGCTATCACCAATGTTTCATACGGCTGGCGGTGAATTGATTTACAATACGGTAGGATTTAACAAGCATATTGGCTTTTTATCCTCTTGGCTAATCATGGCTGCTTGGATTTCAGTTCCACCTGCTGTTGTTATGGCAGTTGCAACTTTTATCAGCCGTACATTCGGTTTGGGGCTAACATTCCGAAATATTATGATGATCGGTATTTTTATTTTAGTATTGGTATTTATCATGAGCCTTCAGGATATCAAATTTCTTGTTAAGGCACAAGCAACATGTCTGTTTGCCAATATTGCTACCACATTAATCACAGGTATTTTACTTCTGTTTTCAGGACATTGGAGCTTTTCAAACCTTGGACATCTGTTCCAATCCAATCTACAACCTGCAGGCGGAATTCCTAGTTGGGTAATTGGTATGGCTTTATTAATAACACCTTTCTTTGGTTTTGAAACTGTACCTCAAATGGTAGAAGAAGGCGATTTCCCTACTTCAAATACCAAAAAGGCTATCTGCGGATCCGTAATTACTTGTGGAGCAATTTACGCGTTCTTCTTTTTCTGCGTAGCTGGCTTGGATTCTTTTGATAACTTATTAAAAGGCGACGCACAAAACGGATTTATGACAATCACTGCTATGAAGAATCTTTTAGGTTGGAGAATTTGGCCATTAGTTTACGGTTGCATCTCTATTCTAATGGGTATGACTGCTTCTATCCTAGGTTTCTGGATGTCAATTGTTCGTATGATGTACTCTATGGGTAAAAAGAACTTCCTTCCAGAAGTTTTCACGAAAGTAAACAAACATCAACAACCAATTCTTCCAAACATATTCTTACTTGCAGTTAGCTTAGTATTTATTTTAATTCAAAATGCTACTACCTTTATGAATGACTTCTTTAACCTTATGTCTTTCGGATGTGCTTGTGCATATGCAATAACCATGATTTCTGCTGTAAGAATTCACAGAAAACATGGCGAATGGTATAAAGACAACAAGAACTTGGTAAAAGGTGGAGACTTCACACGTATTCTGGCTATGATTATCATGGTTACTATCGCATACTTCTGCACCCTTGGTCAAGGTAAAGGTTCATGGATTTCATTTGGTGTATACATGGGCGTGGGCGCAGTTATTTGGTTATGGATGGTATTAGTAAAATGGAAAAAATCCAAAGTTACTATTGAAACTCCAGAAGGAATTAAAGAATATTAATTCTTATTTCATATTTAATAAATTTACATTACATAATTAACAGGAGGACCTATAATGGCTAAATTAGATAATAAAGTAGCACTAATTACTGGTGCCGCAGTTGGACTTGGAGAAGGCATCGCAACTGCTTATGCAAAATACGGTGCAAAAATTTGCATGGTAGACCTTTCAAAAGAAGTTGAAAAAACAGCAGAAAAACTTCGCAAAGAATACAATGCAGAAATCATTACTTTTGTTGGCAGCGTATCTGACAAAGAGCAAATGAAAGCAGCTGTTGCTCAAACAGTTGAAAAATTCGGCGAAATCAATGTTCTATGTTGCAATGCCGGCGTATGCAGACTTGCTCCATTTGAGGAAATGACAGATGAAACTCGTGACTTCCACATTGATGTTAATATCAAAGGCGTTTGGAACACTTGTCAAGCTGCTATCCCTTATATGTTGAAAAATGGCGGCGGAAATATCGTAATCGCATCTTCTGTAACAGGTGACATCGTAGCAGATGCAGGTGAAGCTGCATATGCAATGTCTAAAGCAGCTCTAGTTGGTTTGACAAAATGTCTTGCTGTAGAGTATGCAGACAGAAACATCCGTGTAAACTGCTCACAATTAGGCTATGCAAGAACACCAATGGTTGAGAAAATGGCTTTGGAATCTAATCCTGAAGACCCAGAAAGCGCAATCAATGACATCGCAAGAGGCGTACCAATGAAGAGATTGGCAAAACCAATCGAAGTTGGCGAATTATTTGCTTTCTTGGGAAGCGATGAGTCTAGTTACATTACTGGTTCTCAATTTGTTATCGATGGTGGTAGCACACTTCCTGAAACAATGAGTATCGGCACAAACTAATATTATATGTAACAAAATGAAGGAGCTTTATAAGTGATATAACCACTCTTGATTATATCACTTATACTATGCTCTTTTTTAAGGATATACCCTTTATATGCTTTAATGAATGGTGGAAAAATTAATGAATAAAGAAAATTCAAATCAATCCCAACCAACACAATCAAAGTTGAATCGAAGCTTAAAGCTAATTTATGTTTATGCAATTGCTGCAGGTGCAATTTTTACTTTTATAGGATACTGGGATTCTATTTTTTATGAATACTGTGGATCAGGAACATTTTTAGCTTTTATACTCATGACACTCTTAATCCTTCCTATTGCGTTTGTCTACTGCGAAATGGCACCTCTATTTCCTAAGGCGGGTGGAGAATTAATCTACAACACTGTTGGTATTAACAAACATTTCGGTTTTCTTTCTGCTTGGTTGATTATGGCAGCATGGATAGCCGTTCCTCCTGCCGCAGTTATGGCAATTGTACAATGGGTTTTTCGTGTCACAGGAATCAGCAGTAACTTTAAAGTTATTGAAATCATTGCTGCTGTTTTACTAATTGTATACTTTATATTAAGTTTACAAAACGTTGAAGTAGCAGGAAAGATTCAATTAGTTATGCTTATATTGGCAATAAGCGGATGTATTATTGCGTCTTTGGCATTTATTTTTTCAGGCTCTTGGAGCTTATCTAATTTCTCAAACTTCTTTGACTCACAAGCAAAGCCAGCCTTGGGTATTCCGTTATGGATTATCGGACTCGGCTTTTTAATTACCCCGTTCTTTGGATTTGAAACAGTTCCTCAAATGATAGAAGAGGGCGACTTTGAAATGAAAGACAGCAATAAAGCTATTTGGGGTTCTGTTGTTAGTTGTGGAGTTGTTTATGCGTTTTTCTTCGTTGGACTTGGAGGTATGCCGGTTAAGGCACTTGTAGAAAAAGGCGGTGCCGCTAATGGAGGCTTCCTAGCTATTACAATGATGGAGCAGCTAGGAGGAGGATGGAAAGTAGGCGCTGTTTTATTTGGTATCTGTGCGATTCTTTGTGCTATTGGAACCTGTCTGCTCGGATTTTGGCTATCTACAGTCCGTTTGCTTTACGCTATGGGACGTTCTAATTTCCTACCTAAATCCTTCGCAAAGCTTAATAAGCATCATCAACCTATTCTGCCTAACATCATGCTATTGGTTGTCTCAATTGTTTTCTTAATTTTGCAAAATTCCGGAACCTTTATGAACGACTTTTTCAATTTGATGTCATTTGCTTGTGCATGTGCTTATGCTATAACCATGATTTCAGCAATTCGAATTCACAGAAAACATTCGAACTGGAAATCAGACTATCATCTAAAAGGCGGTAATTTTGTTCGTTATCTTGCACTCATTATTTCAGTAGTAATTGCTTTCTTCTGTACGTTAGGACAAGGAATTGGTTCTTGGGTTTCGCTTGCGGTATATATGGGAATCGGCCTAATCCTTTGGCTTTGGATGGTTGTTATTAAATGGAGAAAAACAAAAGTTGTTATTGATACACCAGATGGACCAACGGAATTTTAAATTATTTCAACCCCAAACTTTTATCGTATCTATTCATATTACTTAGATATAATACCACTCTTAAATATTAGATGTAAACTAATTTAATATTTACAGTTTTTCTTTGTATGTGGTAAACTAATGTATGTGTTAAACTATTTATATCTTTCCTTTTGAAAGACCTCCTGTATATTTTTTTGTTAGGTTGGCAGACCTTAACTTTAATATACAGGAGCTTTATTTTTGCCTTTATCTCACATTCTTGCTCAACGGCGGTATTGGTAGATTTATTCCATTAAAAAAGTCCCCTTCTTTCGAAGAGGACTTTTATTTAATTTATTTTGCGAAATCTATTGCACGACTTTCACGAATCAAATGAACTTTTATTTGACCAGGATAGTCAAGCTCGTTTTCAATTTTATTCACAATATCGTGGGCAACGATAACCATCTTTTCATCTTTAATATCTTCCGGACGAACCATAATGCGGATTTCACGTCCTGCTTGAATTGCAAAAGATTTTTCAACGCCTTCAAAAGAACAAGCGATTTCTTCAAGTTTTTCTAAACGTTTAATGTAGTTTTCTAAGTTTTCACGACGAGCTGCCGGACGTGCTGCAGAAATTGCATCTGCTGCTTGAACCAATGCCGCTATTACTGTTTTAATCTCTACATCACCATGATGCGCTTCAATTGCATGAATTACTTGTGGATTCTCTTTAAACTTCCGAGCAACATCCACACCAATTTCAACGTGTGAACCTTCAATTTCGTGGTTCAAGGCTTTACCGATATCATGTAATAAACCGGCACGTCTTGCTATGTTTGCATCCATACCAAGCTCAGAAGCCATAATGCCTGCTAAATAAGCAACCTCTATTGAGTGATTCAAAACATTTTGACCGTAACTTGTTCGATAACGTAAACGGCCGAGTAATTTAACGATTTCAGGGTGGATACCATGAACGTTTGTTTCCATTACTGCACGTTCACCTTCCGCTTTAATGCGTTGGTCAACTTCACGTTTTGATTTTTCAACCATTTCCTCAATACGAGTTGGGTGAATACGTCCGTCTTGAATTAACCTTTCAAGAGATAGACGAGCAATTTCACGTCGTACAGGATCAAAACAAGATAATGTGATAGCTTCAGGAGTATCGTCAATAATTAAGTCAACACCAGTAAGCGTTTCGATTGCTCTGATATTTCTTCCTTCTCTACCGATAATACGACCTTTCATTTCATCATTTGGTAAGTTTACAACAGATACGGTTGCTTCAGATACTTGGTCTGCTGCAACACGAGCGATTGCAAAGGAAATATATTCTCTTGCTTTTTCTTCACATTCATCTTTTAGTTGTTGTTCATAATTTGAAATACGAACCGCTTTTTCATGAATTAACTCGTCTTGTAAAGTATCGAGTAATTGTGTTTTTGCTTGTTCTGCTGTTAAACCTGATATTCGTTCCAAATTATCAAGTTGACTACGTTTAATGCGCTCTGCTTCTTCTAGTTTTTCATCAGCCAGCTTATGCTTTTGCGCTAAGTTCTCTTCTTTTATTTCTAGGTTATCAATCTTTTTGTCTAATGTCTCTTCTTTTTGAACAATACGACGTTCTTGTCTTGAAAGCTCGCCTCTGCGTTCTTTTATTTCTCTGTCGGCATCTGTTCGCAGCTTATGAATTTCATCTTTTGCTTCAATTATTGCTTCTTTTTTCTTTGTGTCTGCATCACGAATTGCATCGTTTAAAATCTTCTTTGCTTGTTCTTCAGCACTTCCGATTTCAGCTTCTGCAACTTTTTTTCTATAGTTAACGCCTAGTTTAAAGGCCACAAACCCAAATATTCCGCCTGCTACAACGCATGAAATCAAGCATAACAGTATCGCTGTTGTCAGTTCCATTTATAGACAAAACCTCCTTTTATTATTTTTTCAAAATCATATCATATGGAGCTGTAGCTACCTAATATTCAACTATAGTATACGTAAATCCACGAATATTATCGTACATTCCAATGAGTATTTAAAAGTCTACAACACATTGTAGAATACTCCACTTTTCTAGTGTATAATAATTTGGTTATTATGTCAAGTTTATTCTAATATTTTCTATTGATATTTGTATATGAAAGCTAAATTGTAAAGCCAAGATACTTTACAATTATATGCTCATTATTTTAATATACTCATATCTTAAAACTATTATAACATATCGTATCATATATTCTTTTTCACAATATGCTTATTCGTTATCATAATCGTCAATACTGATATTGCCCACTGAAACTTCTAGCTTTATTTTACAAGATTGATCACCATATGTAAGCGTGCCGTTGGTATTCACAAATTCATCTTTCTTTTCATCATGAACAGTAAAGCTCGCGTTATGATCTATACTGCCTAAATCGGCTTCATAATCACATAAAAATCCACTAATGTCTTTCGGCAAATACAAATCCATATTACCCGCATTTACTTCACTATCGATTTTTTGAATCCCTTTATTCGCATAAAAATCCAAGTTTCCAGCATTTAATTCGGATTTCATTTCATCTATTTCACAATTCTTTACGGAAACATCCCCCGCAGATAAATCAATATCCATTTTCCTTACTTGAAGTCCCTCAACGTTAATGGTATTTGCTGCAGCAATTATAATAACCTGATTGAGCTTCGTTTTCGGAAGATAAATTTCGATTTCTCTCGTTTTATTCTCGAATATATGATTAAAAAAATCATAGCCCATCTCTTTATAGGATTTTAAGCGGATTTCACATTCTCCGTTGTTGGTTTGAGTTGAAATGCGAAGTGGCCTTCCATTAATATAGTTAATATAAGGCTTATCATTCGTCGGTTTAATTGTAACCTTACCATAGCCACAATCAATTCTATAATTCACAGCATCCTTTGCATCAATAGGATGATTTTGATTTTCATATAAAAGCGAGCCGTTTGATTGACTTTCTTGATGACGATATCGATTTACTTTTGTTAAAGAGCCGATTCCCAATAATAGTAGCAGCAATAGCACCACACAAATAATAGTGTATATTGTAAAAGGAATTCTCTTTGAAACTTTCATTACCATTCTCCTTTTATGCAGTATTGTTATTGTATATATTATAATGTACAGAAGTAAAAATTGCAAGTAAATTGAAAATTTAGGAAATTCGCAAAAAATAATTGACAAGTTTACAAGCATGTGCTATCATAGGTATTACCTCGAAGAAGGTCTATTTTTTTGTGCCCAATTTTAAGCACAGAAAAACTCATTCGAGAGGGAGGCAAACGTCAAACGTACAGCTGCAATGCTGAGCGTTTGGTTCAAAAATCCCCAAGTTATCAGGAGGTGCCGATATGAGGGTTAAAGTTACATTAGCTTGCTCTGAGTGCAAACAACGTAATTACGACACAATGAAAAACAAGAAAAATGATCCTGACCGACTAGAAATGAACAAATATTGTCGTTTCTGCAGGAAGCACACGGCTCACAAAGAGACAAAGTAAACGAAAGGGTGGCTTGACAGATGTCTAAAGACGTAGCCGTAAAGGCAAAAGAAGCAAAACCTAAGGTTGGATTTTTCAAAAAAACAGCCCGTTTCTTTAAGGACTTAAAGAGCGAATTCAAAAAGATTGTATGGCCTACAAAGCAACAAGTACTACACAATACTGGCGTAGTTTTGGTTTTTATGTTGGTCACTGCAATCGCAATTTGGATATTGGACTTTTTATTCATTAACTTGTTTAAATTGATGTTCTAATTACCAAATTGGAAATCCACAATTTTGGAGGGACTGATACAATGTCAGAAACCGCAAAGTGGTATGTGATCCATACTTATTCCGGTTATGAGAATAAGGTGGCGAAAAGTATCGAAACTGTTGTCGAAAACCAAAATCTACAAGAACTAATAGAAGAGATACGAGTACCTACTGAAAAAGTCGTAGAGGTAAAAGACAACAAAAAACGTGAAGTGGAACGTAAAATTTTCCCTGGATACGTCATTGTCAAGATGATACTTACTGATGATTCTTGGTATGTTATCAGAAACATCCGTGGTGTTACAGGCTTTGTTGGACCTGGGTCAAAACCTGTGCCTCTTACTGAAAAAGAAGTACAAGCTTTGGGCGTTGAAACTGTTCATGTTGAAGTTAATTACGCTGCAGGGGATACAGTAAAAGTGGTATCCGGACCTTTAGAAGGTTTTGTTGGCGTCGTTGAATCTGTTGAGACTGAGAAAAACCTTGTTGCAGTTACTGTTTCAATGTTTGGTCGAGACACTTTAGTCGAACTTGAATTAAATCAAGTAGTAATTTCAGCTTAATAAGTGAATACTTATTAAGAACACAAGCTTTTGCTTGTGGGCGTTTACTTTTATATAAATAAACGCTAGTGGGAGGAGCAGATCAACTGTTCCGCCATTTACCACAAATTTTGGAGGTGCAAATTATGGCTCAAAAGGTAGTAGGCTACATTAAACTACAAATTCCTGCTGGAAAAGCTACTCCAGCACCACCAGTTGGTCCTGCATTAGGTCAACATGGTGTTAACATTATGTCATTTACAAAGGAATTTAACGAGCGTACAAAAAATGACATCGGTCTTATCATTCCGGTTGTAATTACTGTTTATGCTGACCGTTCTTTCTCATTTGTAACAAAAACTCCACCAGCTGCAGTTTTAATTAAAAAAGCATGTGGTATTGAGAGTGGCTCAGGTGTGCCAAACAAAACTAAAGTTGCAAAAATCACAAAAGAACAGGTTAAACAAATCGCGGAAACAAAAATGCCTGACTTAAATGCAGCAAACATTGAAACTGCAATGAGCATGATCGCAGGTACTGCGCGCTCAATGGGCATCGAAGTTGTCGATTAATTAACCCTGGTGGGAGGACAAATTCCGCTATTAACCACTTTTAGGGAGGAAAAAAGATGAAACACGGTAAAAAATATGTTGACAGTACTAAAACTGTTGATCGTAACAAACTATATGATGCTAACGAAGCATTAGCTCTTACTGTTTCTACTGCAAAAGCAAAATTTGACGAAACAGTTGAACTACACATTCGTCTAGGTGTTGACTCTCGTCACGCTGACCAACAAGTTCGTGGTGCTGTTGTATTACCAAACGGTACTGGTAAAAGCGTTAAAGTTTTAGTATTATGCAAAGGCGAAAACGTTGAAGCTGCTAAAGCTGCTGGTGCTGAATATGTTGGTTCTGATGAATACGTTGCTAAAATCCAAGGCGAAGGCTGGATGGATTTCGACGTAGTTATCGCAACTCCTGACATGATGGGCGTTGTTGGACGTTTAGGTAAAGTTTTAGGTCCAAGAGGCTTGATGCCTTCTCCTAAAGCAGGTACTGTTACTCCAGACGTAGCACGTGCTGTTACTGAAGCAAAAGCTGGTAAAATTGAATATCGTTTAGATAAAACTAACATTATTCACTGCCCAATTGGTAAAGTTTCTTTTGGCCCTGAAAAGCTAGAACAAAACTTAAATACTCTAATGAATGCAGTTGTAAAAGCAAAACCAGCAGCATCAAAAGGTCAATACCTAAAATCTTGCGTAGTAGCTTCTACTATGGGACCTGGTGTAAAAGTAAATACTGCTAAATACGGCGTATAGTCGAATTAGTATATATTTCTATTGACATTTTGCAAAAATTGTTTTAATATAATTGTAGCTGTTATTTCTTTAAGACAGTTGGAGTAATTGTAATACTGATGCTATTACAAAGCATAATTGGTTTTAACCATCCAACCGAGAGAAACTGTGTATAAATATATTTGTTATTTATGCCCTTTTCTACTCGAATGATTAGAAAAGGGTTTTTCGTTTCTTATTAATAATAGCACTTCATATTAAATTGCTAAGTGAGGTGAATACATTGCCAAGTGCAAACGTTCTTGAATCTAAAAAACAACTAGTTGTTGATTTAACTGAAAAGTTAAAGAGTGCAACTTCCGGCGTTTTAGTTGATTACAAAGGTATTAGCGTTGCTGATGATACTGCTCTTCGTAAAGAGTTCAGAGAAGCAGGCGTTGAATATGCTGTTGTAAAAAACACAATGCTAAAATTTGCAGCTCAAAATGCAGGTCTTGAAGGTCTAGAATCTTACCTTGAAGGTACTACTGCATTAGCTTTCAGCACATCTGATGCTGTTGCTCCTGCAAAAGTTGCTGTTAAATACGCTGACAAAATTAAAAAAGGTTTTGATATTAAAGCCGGCTTTATGGATGGTCAAGTATTAAACGCTGCTAAAATGACTGAAGTTGGTAAACTTCCTTCAAAGGAACAACTTATTGGTCAATTACTTTCTGTTCTTACAGGAAATATCCGTGGTATGGCTGTTGCTCTTAACGCTATCGCGGAACAAAAAGAATCTGCATAAGCAGAATCTTAATCAGCGAAAGCTGACATTCGGATTTATTCCAATTAAAATAATTTATTAAAATAATGGAGGTAATTTTCATGGCTTCAGAAAAAATCGTGAAATTTATTGATGATATCAAAGCTCTTACAGTATTAGAGCTAAACGAATTAGTGAAAGCAATCGAAGAAGAGTTCGGCGTATCTGCTGCTGCTCCTGTAATGATGGCTGGCGCTGCTCCTGCAGCTGCTGCTGAAGAAAAAACTGAGTTCGACGTTATCCTTGCTGATGCTGGTGCATCTAAAATGGGCGTTATCAAACTAGTTAAAGAAGTTACTGGTCTTGGCCTAAAAGAAGCAAAAGAAATGGTTGACAATGCACCAAAAACTATCAAAGAAGCTATCTCTAAAGCTGATGCTGAAGAGCTAAAAACTAAATTAGAAGCTGCTGGCGCTAAAGTTGAATTGAAATAGTTTTAAATTATTTCTTTAAAGAACCACATTTTACATGTGGTTCTTTTATTTTTATTCATTTTACGTTGCAAAAGCAACCGATTTATTCTGATACTTCCAATATACTAATCTCATACGATTATTTCGTTTTTTTTGCAAATAATAATTAAAAATATTGGAGGTATCTTATGAGTAATATGTTTTGTTTTCAATGTCAGCAAACGGCAGGTCAAAAGGCTTGTGTCAATGTCGGTGTTTGTGGGAAGCAACCAACTACAGCAAAAATTCAAGATAAACTGGTTTGTGAACTTATTGGCTTAGCCGATGCAGTTGTAAAAAATCATCCAACCAAGCAATCAGACCGTTTGGTGATGGACGGATTGTTCATGACGTTAACCAATGTCAATTTTGATAATGCAGTCATTCAAAAGACAATTGATAAAGTAATAGCCGAGCGCAATAAAATTGGTGAAGGAGCGCCATTCCCTTTAGAAGAACTTTGGAACGGCGAAACCGATATTGTTTCGCTTCGTTCTACCCTTCTCTTTGGCATGAAAGGAATGGCAGCATATGCTCATCATGCAATGAACTTAGGAGAAGAGGATAAGGAAGTTACCAACTGGTTTTATAAAGGACTTAGTGAGTTAAATAAGGACCATACCATTGAAGAATGGCTTCAACTCATTATGGAGTTTGGGCTTGTTAATTTTAAATGTATGGAAATTCTGGATCATGCCAACACAAGCCATTATGACACACCAGTTCCGGCTAAAGTACCATGTGATATTGAAAAAGGTCCTTTCATCGTTATTTCAGGACATGATTTGCATGATTTAGAACAGTTATTAGAACAAACCAACGGAACAGGCGTTAATGTCTATACACATGGCGAAATGCTACCTGCACATGGATATCCTAAGTTTCAAGAGTATCCTCAATTAAAAGGAAACTTCGGAACCGCTTGGCAATCACAGCAAAAAGAATTTGACAATATCCCTGCCCCCGTTTTATTTACTACCAACTGTCTCATGCCGCAACGTCCAAGCTATCAAGATAGAATTTATACCACATCTGTTGTTGGATACGAAGGGCTAATTCATATTGAAGCAGACGAAAACGGCAAAAAAGATTTTTCAAAAATTATCGAGCATGCAATTGCTTTAGGCGGATATGAAAACGACCATAGCATGAGCGGCATTAACGGTGGTCATACAATGCTAACTGGATTTGGTCATGGCACCATTCTTGCAAATGCAGGCTCAATTGTTGAAGCTGTTCAACAAGGAAAGATTAAGCATTTCTTCTTAGTAGGTGGATGTGACGGCGCTCATCCGGGCAGAAATTACTATACAGATTTTGTAAAGCAAACCCCTATGGATAGTATTGTTTTAACCTTGGCTTGTGGAAAATTCCGCTTTAACGATTTAGATCTTGGCGAAGTTGCCGGATTCCCTCGTATTTTAGATATGGGACAATGCAATGACGCATATGGTGCTGTCAAGGTAGCTCTTGCACTTGCTGACGCATTCAAATGTGGCGTAAATGAATTGCCGCTTACCCTTGTTTTATCGTGGTATGAACAAAAAGCAGTTTGTATACTTCTTTCACTTCTCGCATTAGGGGTAAAAAATATCTATATTGGTCCTACCGTTCCTGCATTTTTATCTGAAACTGTAGTGAAAACACTTGTAGATACCTTTGGATTAACTCCAATTACAACACCGGAACAAAATCTCGACCAAATTTTAAACAGAGGCTAACCTTTTTGTTTCAAGAAATGCAGTAACCAAAATGAATTCGGTTACTGCATTTTTATCAATAGAGTTGCATTTTTCGCACGATTATTGCTACAATACACGAATTTCAGCTTATTTTTGCAAGTTTACGCTATATGATATTGCATTTTTCATGAATTATGGTATAATCGAATCAACAGATAGAAAGAATATCGGAAAGGAATAAGTTCATGTCATTCTTAAATCACTATAGCAAAATTGACTCTGCTACAATAGCAACTGTTGCAAAAGAATATGGTACTCCAGTATATTTATATGATGAAAATACCATTCGAGAAAAATGCCAAATGGTATTATCTATGCCAAATGCATTTGGTTTGACGGTTCGTTATGCAATGAAAGCAAACTCAAATAGAACACTACTACAAACAATCCATCAATGTGGGCTTTGCATTGATGCCAGCTCATTAAATGAGGTTCGCCGTGCACACCTTGCAGGAATTCCCTATCAAGATATTATTTTAACAACTCAAGAAATTCCTGAAAATGATGATAGAATTGATTTAGAACAAATGATACTTCAAGGCTTGAAATATAATGTGTGTTCCCTACGTCAGCTTTATTTGATCGGAGATTTTGCAAAAGCAAACAAGATTAACTTATCGATTCGTGTGCATCCAGGTGTTGGATCAGGAGAGTCCGCAAGTAGAAACACCGGAGATAACTATTCTTGCTTTGGAATTCATCTTTCTGATATTGGACAAGCTCTAGATTTTGCTAAAGAAAAAGGTATTCTATTTACACAGGTTCACGTTCATATTGGCTCAGGAGCTGATCCTCTCATGTGGCGACAGAATATTGACTTAGAATTAGATATTATTGATCGATACTTCCCCGATGCCACTACAGTCAGCTTTGGAGGGGGCTTAAAAGAAGCACGTATGCCATATGAAATCGGTGCTGATGTTAATGAGCTTGGAAGCTATGCAAAGCAGCAAATAGAAGCTTTTTATCAAAGAACCAATCGTAAATTAAAAATGGAAATCGAACCAGGAACCTATATCGTTGCAAACTGCGGCTATGCCATTACAAAAGTAATCGATAAAAAGCGTACGGGCAACGACGGATTTAACTTCATTATTGCCAACGGTGGTATGGAAATTAACGCTCGTCCTATTATGTATGGTTCACTACATCCGTTTTATATGGTTTCTGAACATGGTAAGCTTTTATCTTCTGAATTTGATATCAATAATATTGCACAATCTGACTATGAAGCTGTAATTGTTGGCAGATGCTGTGAAAGCGGTGATTCCCAAAGCTTAGATGATAACGATACGAGTATACCAAGAAAGATGATAGAGCCTAATGTCGGCGATTACTTTGTAATCGGTGGAACAGGTGCATATTGCTCTTCTATGACACCATTTAATTATAATTCTCATGCGCAAATTCCTGAGGTTTTGTTTACTTCTGAAAATACGTTACAGTTGATTCGAAAAAGACAAACACTAAATCAAATAGTGGAAAACGAAATATAAAAGAAGCAAAAAACTCCTACTACGGTTATTGTAGTAGGAGTTTCAGCTTGTAGAAAAAGTCTCCTAAATTCGATGATTTAGGGGACTTTTGACGCGAAAAATGGTATAATTAAATAGGGTGATTAAATGTTAGTTAAAGCTAAAAAAGACCGAACACAAGTAGAGTTTTTGTGCTTAGAAGAATTTATTCCAGCAGAACATTTGCTTAGAAAAATAGATAGTGCAGTGGATTTCTGTCATATATATGATTTCGTAGAGGATTTGTATTGTAAAGATAATGGAAGACCAAGCATAGACCCAGTAGTACTAATCAAAATGGTCTTAATACAACATTTGTATGGAATAAGTTCGTTGCGCAAATTGGTAGAAGAAGTACAAATGAACTGTGCATATCGTTGGTTTTTAGGATATTTAATGACAGAACAAATACCTCACTTTACAACAATAAGTTATGCCTTTAAACATAGATTTAACGAGAATACTATTGCATGCATTTTCAACTGGATATTGAATGAAATCAATGATATGGGATATCTTGACCCAGAGGTGGTATTTGTAGATGGAACCCATATAAAAGCAAATGCAAATATAAAAAAGGTTGTAAAGAAATCAATCCCCGTAGCAGCAAAACATTATGAGAAACAACTAATGGACGAAATCAATAAAGATAGAGAAGAACATAAAAAAAAGCCATTTGACGATACAAAGCCACCTAAAATAGAAGAAAAAATCATCAATGAATCAACCACTGACCCTGAAAGCGGTGTATTTCATAAAGGAGAGCATAAGAAATGCCTTGCTTATGAAGCACATACAGCTTGTGACAAAAAAGGCTACATTGTAGATGTTCATGTAACAGCAGGCAATGTACATGACAGCGTAGCATTCGATGATTTGTATGATAAATTAAAAGAAAACCACCCCGAAATCCAAACAATAGTGGCAGATAGTGCCTACAATACTCCCTATATTGCAAAAAGACTTATAGATGATGGAAAAGATTTATTAGTACCATATCGTAGACCAATGACAAAACAAGGCTTTTTTAAGAAATATGATTTTTCATATGATGAATATTTTGACTGTGTAGTATGTCCAAACAATAAAGTTTTACACTATTCCACCACGAATAGAGAAGGATACAAAGAATTTAAAAGCAATCCAAACGACTGTAAAATCTGTGGGTTTCGTTACAAATGCACTGAAAGTAAAGAATTCCAGAAACAATACACAGTTCATGTTTGGCATGAGTACTTAGAGCAAGTTTCAGATATTCGTTATGCAATAAAATACAAAGATCTTTATGCACAGCGAAAAGAAACGATTGAGCGAGTTTTTGCTGATGCGAAAGAAAAATACGCAATGCGTTATACACCTTATCGAGGTCTTGCCCAAGTAACAAACTGGGTTAGGCTTAAATTTGCGTGCATGAACCTTAAAAAGCTGGCAATACATAAGTGGAGGGTGAACTCTCCTTTTTGTATCCTTTCCACTTTTTTCAAATTTTCAACCATATATTCAAAAGCCCGACTTTGGTTACGCCAAAATCGGGCTTTTTCTTCAGACTGAAACTCCTACTACGGTTATTGTAGTAGGAGTTTTTACTTCTTATAATGGGGAATGTATTTATTTTGATAGAAATTGATTTACTTCGGTTATTGTTGGGATAGACGGTGCTGCACCCATTTTGGATACTGCCAGTGCAGCGGCAGCAGATGCTCGTTTCAAAAGCATCGAACTTTCAACATTTTGTGTTAACCCTTGTAGAAAATATCCGGTAAAAGTATCCCCTGCTGCGGTTGTATCCACTATCGGCACAGAAAATATGGATTGAAAATAAACTTGACTACCGTCATAATAATAAACGCCATCTTTTCCAAGTGTTAATACAATTTTTGCACTTGGATATCTTATTTTCAGTTTTTCGATAATGGCTTGCGGGGACAGCTCATTGGAAAGCTCTGCACCTTCAATTTCATTCAACAAAAAGATGTTAACCTTGTTTAATGGAAGCGATACTATATTTCTGTCAAAAGGAGATGGGTTGAATGCGATCTGCATCCCCTTTTTTGAAGCTTGATCTATAATGTATTCAAGTTGATTGACTTCATTTTGCAGTAAAAGCAAATCTCCTTCTGAAAATCCTTTCAAGGTATCATCAACTTGTTGCTTTGTTATGCATTGGTTTGCGCCACCATATAGCAAAATACAATTCTGACCGTTTTTATCTACTTGAATGATTGCGTGGCCTGTTGGTTCGCCGACTTGCCTTACATATTTGGTATCGACTTTGGATTGTTCAAGCTGTTCTTTTAAAAACAAGCCATCACTACCAATGCATCCAGCATGACATACAGCCGCTCCTGCTCGTGATAATGCAATAGATTGATTCAGGCCCTTCCCTCCACAAAACCGTTCCATTACGTGAGATGAGATTGTTTCAGCGGGACGTACAAAATGGTCTACTTGATAAACATAATCAATATTAAGTGAACCAAAATTTAATACCCTCACAATACCCCCCCTAATTTATTGATTATTCAATGCTAAGCGACAATATCGTTTGACAATATCATCAATTTTCATAGATGGTACACCATTCATATAAGTATAGACGGTATTATGAAAGCCCTCTGTCCAATGAGATGGTATATTGTGAGCTCCATAAATCGCACCAATAACGCTTCCCGCAGTTGCCGCTGTACAATCATTATCTAGCCCCATTGCAACTATTTCAGAAATTGTCTTTGTAAAATCGCCATTACCAAGCAATAGACCCATAACCGTTAAACAAGCATTATTATTGGTATGTACAGGATGCATGCCTGCAAATCTCTTATCAACAGCATCTCTTGCTTCTTGATAATTACTAATTCGCTTACCTTCTTCAATTGCCCATCGCACATCTTGATATAAATTGCATTCTTGTGGTATTTCGGTTAACCCGATTTCTATTGCTTCAAGAGGTGTATCTACACAAAATGCGGCAGCCTGTACAGCTGCAAAGAACATCTCTCCGTAAATTCCATTTCTCCTATGACTTAAGTATGCATCTCGATATGCAAACTCAGCAGCTCGTTCCGGATTTCCTGCACAAACATAAGCCCAGCCATCGGAACGAATATCGGCACCAATCCACTGCACGTATGGATTTCCTACAACGCCTACCTGTTCAATTGACATACCTTTTTTGAGATTATTTAATGCAACTTCTTCAGCGGTACATGCTACGGGCAAAAATGTTTTCCAAATTTCGCCTACATCTCTTGTTGTAAAATTGTATCCATACTTTTCAATCGTAAAAATCGGAATTAAGGTATAGGTGATATCATCATCGACTGGAACCCCGTTTATGCCTGACTTTGTGTAAGCAGAAAGTGGAGATATACCATAATGCAATTCATCAGAATAATATACGCCATTCCAATAGTGAGTTGGTGGAAAAGGAGTATCAAATTGGCTTGCCAGTTGCTTCATTTTAGGAATTGGCCATGATTCAACGGGTACGCCAAGGGTACAGCCGATAAAGCGGCCTAAAATTGCACCGGCCATCTTATTAGTAAATTCTTTTTTTCCATATTCAAAGGTCAGTTTTCTTGGACCTGAAGTTCTTAACTGTTTAATTTCATCTAATAAATCAGGTTCCTTTTTTGCCAGTTCTTCGTCTTCCTCTATATGTTGTATTTCAAAAAGCTTTTGTTCTAAGCTTTGAACCATTTCTTGTTTGATTTTCTCAACTTGTTGTTCACAACCGTATTCAGTTTTCAAATTAGCATAGTCTGTTATTTGGTTAATCAGCTGATTAACAGAATTAAAATCCGTATATTTCATTTTTCTTCCCCTAAAGAGTATTTTTTGTTTACTTTGGTTTACAAATTTTTTATAATATATATAATAATATTATTAATTATTATTTTCTACGCAAAAACGAGGTAAATATATGCAAAATCAATCATCCAGCAAATATAGCGTCCGTTATTCTCCTTATTCTGATTTTAATAACCAAGACCGTCTTCCTTATCACTTAGAACATTGTTTATTACCATACCTAATTGAAGAACTGCATTATCATGATGGTATTGAACTTGGCTACTGCAGTTCAGGATGCGGTGTTTTTATTATAGGCAAAGAAATCATTTCATTTCAAGCCCCGTGTGTTACCATTATTTATCCAAAGCAATTTCATAAAGCCAAAAGCACAGGTAGCTCATATAGCGATTGGCAGTTTGCTTCTTTTTCGCCCCAAATGCCATTGTCGCATCTCAATTTCATTGGGCCGGTACTACAAGCTCCCGATTGTTCACAGTCAATTTACTATCAAAATAACATTCTTTTCACTTTAATTAAAGAGCTAATTATAGAATTACAAAACAAAGAAATGGATTATTTAAAAAGTGCAACTGGTTTGTTAAAAAGTATCTTGGTGAAGCATAGCCGAGTAACCTCAAATCACTCCAACAACCCCAATAGTGCCTCTATCCTAACACGTATCGGCCCTATTTTAAACTATATCAGCCATAACTACAAGCAAAGTTTATCGGTAAATGAAATTGCTTCTTCTTTTCATATCAGTCCTGCAACATTGCGACGTTGGTTTTCTGACTCGATTCATTCTTCACCACTCCAATATCTACATAAAGTACGTACCACAACGGCATCGTCGCTATTAATTAACACAGATTTATCCGTATTGGAGGTTGCAATTGAGGTTGGCTATCAATCACAATCTAGCTTTCAACGGCAATTTCAACGGCAATTTCACTGCTCTCCGACACAATATATTACGCAGAATCGTAATCAAAAGGCAAAATAGCGTTTTATAGTAAGATATTTATCATAAATCATTATCCATCTAATCTTGATAGAGTTAAGATTAGATGGATATTTTTTACCCAACCAAACGTTTCAATGAATTTTAACATTGCTCTAGTACAAATGAAATAATTATGCTATACTATATTAAGGTAAATATTTCTAATATAAAAAGAAAATATATACTTTTGTCTTGCTTTCATTATAACAAAAACAAGGTAATATGCAATAACATATTGCTGTTTATATTATTTTTCATTCGTTTTTATTTGGAAAATTAATAAAATTTAATTGTAGCTTTTTGCCACTTTGATTTGTATTAAAGATGAAGGAGGTTCTTTTATGATAAAATCGTTGCGAACAGACGATTGTATTGATGAAGTTATTTCGCAATACTCCGCAATGGTTTATCGCCTCGCTTTGTCGCAAACAAAAAACAGCAGCGATGCAGATGACATTTTTCAGGACGTCTTTTTGCGTTATATCAAGAATGCTCCTAATTTTGATAGTGAAGAACATAGAAAGGCTTGGCTCATTCGTGTAACCTTGAATTGCTGTAAAAACCTATGGAATTCGAGTTGGAGAAAGCAAACTACAGAGTTAGATGAATCTCTTGCTTTTGAAACGCCCGAGCAATATGAGCTTTATCATACCATTTGTTCTTTACCCAAAAACTATCGAGCTGTCATCCAACTATTTTATTATGAAGATCTATCCATCGAACAAATCAGTCAGATTTTAAAGGCAAAACCTGCTACTGTTCGAACTTGGCTTACCCGTGCAAGGGGTTTGCTAAAAGAACAACTGAAAGGAGAGATTGACTAATGTTCAAAAACGACTTTCAGGAACTACAACGGCAAATTAACCCTAGTGATGCCTTAATTGAACAAACAAAATCAAAGATGCATCAAGCTCTCCAACAAAAAAAATCGAAGAAAATAATGAAAATTATCTATCGAACTACCGCTACAGCTGCTTGCTTTCTCTTTGTGGCTGTAACGGGTTATTGCTGGAACGACATAACAAATGTCGCTAAAGAAATGACGCATAAAGCTGCCATTTATAACTCTTCAGCAACGAGTGGCATTGCAAATGATATTATGATTTCTGATGTTACACATTCTTCGAGCAAGAAAGATTCAGCCGCTACAGCTTCTGAAAGTAAACAAGCAAATACATCTTCTCAATCACAAGAATCAGCAAAAAATGATAGTAAAGAGCTTTCTATTAACGCTGAGTCAAAAAACACCAATGGTAACGAAAATTCCAGCCAACCTGCTAATGTCGAAAATCCAAGTTTGGAAATTCAAAAAGCCCCTCCTGCTACCTCTAATACAATTCTAACCTATTTAGAGCCAGGTGTACATTCCAATTCGGTTCGATTAAATAATGGTTCTTTAAATTTTGTATCACCGGAAAAAGCTTTTATAAAGCCTTTTGCATTCAGCTTTTTCAAACCCGATTTTACCGATTGGACACAAGAACAGTATTTCAAGTATTTAGGGCGAGATCCTAGACCAACTGAAATTCCTTTGGATTTATCCTTAACCAATTTAGATCATGACAGTAAATTAAAACTTATCGTTCATAAAGATGGCACAGTAGCAAATGATAACATTACGTTTACCTATTGTGCAAAGGATGATAAAAAAGCTGTTGTGCATCGACAACTTCAAATTACAACCGGTAAAGATAAAATTCCAAAGTCGGAGCTGCTTTTTTATTTTGATAAAGAAAATGCTTCGGAGATAAAAGATATCCCGATTAACGTTGGGTATCAAAGCAAAACTTTACTAAACGAAAAAAAAGAGCCAATTAAAACTTACGATGTTTATTTTACACAGTTTCTTTATAAGGATATTGGATATTATATGGAAACGCAATGTTTAACACAAGAAGAGTTTATCAACATATTGCTGTCTATAATAAAATAATATAAGGTGAGGATGATTTCATGAAAAGGCTCTTTACCATTCTCGTTAGCATTGTTCTTATTACAGCTTTCCTATTAACAGGATGTCAACGTTCAGATAAACATGATGCCCCCGGATACTCGCAAAATAAAACAGCCAATTCAGTTAATAAAGCCGAGCAAGACTCTGTAATTGCACAAGACGGAGTAAGTACTGCGAAAGACAACAAAATTACTGTTCCTGAAACAAATCGCAAACTCATTCGCAACGTTTCGCTTACCATTCAAACAAAGGAATTCGATAAGCTCAATACAGCAATATCACAAAAAATATACCAATCCAGCGGATATGTTGAAAGTTCAGAAGTTTTCGGGAATTCCAAACTATCAAACAGTTCCCGTAATTGCAATATGGTAATTCGTATTCCTAAAACAAAACTGGATGAGTTTATTTCAACCATAAGCGGATTGGGTACCGTTATTAGTAAGCAAGAAACTACCCAAGACATCACACTCAATTATATAGACGTTGACAGCCACAAAAAAGCACTTCAAGTAGAGCAAGACCGATTACTTGCTTTACTAGAAAAAGCAAACAAACTTGAAGATATTATTGCTTTAGAGCAAAGATTATCGCAAGTTCGATATGAAATCCAAACCTATGAATCCCAGCTTCGTACCTATGATAATCAAGTGGATTACAGCACTGTTCAATTGAGCATAAATGAAGTCGAACGTGTTACCCAAAAAGATGATGGAACCATGTGGAGTAAAATTGCTACCGGATTTAGCAACAACCTTCATAAAATCGGATATGGACTAGAAGCCTTTTTCATTTGGCTTTTATCTAATATTATCTTCATCATTTTATTTGCAGGTGTTGTTACTTTGGCTATATTGTGGATAAAACGTATTGTCAAAAAAAGAAAGCACCTTCCTGCAGCCTCAGAAGAGGCAAAAATCCCCCCACAAAAATAGAGATAGAATAAATATATGAAAAAGAGTTTTATATAAACGGAAAAGGAATCCCCGCTATAAAGTGGGGATTCCTTTTCTATATAAATACAGTTGCATATATTATTGTTTTCAGCTAAAATGGAAATAATTAATAACAAAAGTGAGGCGAGCATATGCAGCTTATTAAGATTACTTCTCAAGACCAAATTCCACAAAAATATCAGAATACACCACTCGGAAAACTAATAGAATATCAAAACCTCGGGAAGCAACTAGATGAATATCATTCCGCACAACTTCTTGTAAGTATGTGTATGGACAATCGCAAACAGCTTAGAATTCCTGAAAATTTTGCATATATTATTCGAACAGGAGGAGCCAACTTAAGATACAGCGAATTCAAAGTATCTTATGCAATTGCGATTGGCGGAATTAAGCAAGTTGCTTTAATTGCACATGATTGCTGCGGTATGGTAAACCTAATGTCCAAACGAACACAATTTATTGATGGACTTGTGCAAAATGCAGGTTGGGATAAATCACGTGCAGAAGAGCATTTTTTGAATTATGCACCCATGTTTGAAATTGATAACGAAGCGGAATTTGTTGTAGATGAAGCACAACGGCTTTCAAAAAAATATCCTAAAATTGAAATTGTGCCATTATATTACTCCTTATCAGATAACCAATTAAGTTTTATACTATCTTAATTTATAATATTTAATCCGTTCATTAACATTATGTAATCCCCTTGCAAGTGTCCTTGAAACAGAAGATTTATTGACATCCAGTAATGATGCAATTTGCGGTATCGTTTGCCTTTTATAATAATATAAATAACAAATTTGCTTTTGACGTTCCGATAAATCATTACAAATTATTTGCCGCATAATTTTTTTCAACTGTTGCCTTTGATTTTGGTTATTCTCGCCGTCCTCTTCCTTTGGTATTGTAACTAGTAGTTGGGTTTCATCAAAGCTTGTTCTTTTTATGAGTTACACCTCCAGTTGATTACAATTCTCTGATTTTTCGTAATATTGATTTAAATATGCTGCAATATTCAGTAGATGATAATATTCGGCATCCAGCAAAACAATCCGATCTTCGATTTTTTGCTGTTCCTCAAAATTTTTGGTCTTTTGCAGTTTTTTAAGGCCATTTACCCTTTCCTTTAAAAGTTCAGCCGATTTCATGTACTCATTTGCCAAGCTTTCCAATCTCACATTCCAACTCCTTTACTTTATCACACAATTCGTGTTATTTATAATTTTATGATAACACGAATTGTGTGATATGTCAATAAATTCATTAGAAAACATTGACAATTAAATTGGTTTATGATATTGTTATATCAATGAAATACAGCTTGACAGCTTCTACAAGATATATTCTTAACCCATAGAAAAGGATTGATATTAACATATGAAAAACCGAATTAAAGAATTAAGATTGCAAAAAAAAATGAAGCAAAGCGAGCTTGCTTCATTGATTGGTATATCTGCCAGTGCTATTGGAATGTATGAACAAGAACGAAGAGATCCCGACCCTGAAACACTTCTCCGCATAGCACAAATATTCGATGTTTCTGTTGATTATTTAATTTGCGCAAATGATATGGTATCCAGCTTTGATGTGGATTCTATGGCAAAAGGAATCACGCAAAATCTTATGGATAATCCGGCACTTATGTTTAGTGCAGATTGTTATACAGCGCAAGAGCTTGCAGATTTATCTAATATTATTGAAGATTCAGTTAAAACAGCATTATTAAAAAAACTGAAACCTCATTTAAAAAGTGCGGAATGACGGATTGAACTATATTGGACAAGTGGCTTTCAATTTAATTAGGTTACACCTGAACTAATTCAAACAAAATACGGCTATAGGAAATCATAGATTTCTTATAGCCGTTTGAATTATTAGAAATGATCCATGTAAAAATATTACAATTAAGCTTTCGTTTTCATTTCTTCAAGACATTTCACACAAATGTTTTTGCCTCTGAAGTTTACTACATCTTTCGCATCATTGCAGAAGATACAAGCTGGTTGATATTTTTTGAGCATAATGTAGTTGTCATCAACAAAGATCTCAACTGGATCCTCCTTGTCAATATCAAAAATACGTCTCAATTCGATTGGTAAAACTACTCTTCCTAAGTTATCGATTTTTCTAACGATACCTGTAGATTTCATAATATCCCTTCCTTTCCCAAAAATCTCTTAAAAATTGCACTAAATTACATGTTTTTTGTTTCTATGAATACATTATACATTATTTTACAGAAATAGTCAACGATTTGTACAATAAAAGTATTTAATATTTTATGAACAAGTTTCATATAATTAATTAAATTTAATAAAAGAAGGTAACACGCTATGATGAAATGGGTAATTACGGTGCTTATCATTCTTGCTATATTATTTGGAGCTTTAAACGGCAAGATGGGTGATGTAAGCAACAGCGCAATTATTGAATGTACAAAAGCAGTAGAACTAGCAATTACACTTACTGGCTCAATATGTCTTTGGAGCGGAATGATGCGTGTTGCGCAAAAATCAGGCTTAACAAAAAAAATCAGTAGATTATTATCTCCACTTACGAGACTCATATTTAAAGGACTCGATAAAAACTCATATGCACTTGAATTAATCAGTATGAATATCACAGCAAATCTTTTAGGGCTTGGTAATGCAGCAACTCCATTAGGCATAGCCGCAATTACCGAGCTTAACAAGGATGTTCCGGAAAATGACAAAGGAATTGCTTCAAACCATATGGTTATGCTCGTTGTTTTAAATACGGCATCCATTCAATTGATACCTACCACCATTGCTACATTACGGTTGAAATATGGCTCACAAACGCCACTTGACGTTCTTCCCGCAATATTGATCTCGTCGCTCTTATCTGTTACTGTTGCGCTTATGCTAGCCTATACGTTAAATCGCTTTTTCCCTATACATAGGTTAATTGGAGGAAACAAATGATTAACTTCATTATCCCCTGCTTTTTTGGTTTTATACTCATTTATGGTATGATTAAAAAAGTAGATATTTTTGATGAATTTATCGCCGGAGCAAAAGAAGGTTTGACTACAAGCATACGCATTCTTCCGACCTTAATTATTTTAATGACTTGCGTAGGAATGTTTAAAGTATCAGGTGGAATCGATTTAATCACCTATGCAATTCAACCCATCACTTCTCTTTTTCATATACCAAACGAAATTATCCCCCTAGCATTACTCCGCCCTATTTCAGGGAGTGGAGCATTATGTATTTATAAAGATGTACTTGTGACAAATGGCCCCGACAGCTTAGTTGGACGAATCGCCAGCGTTTTAATGGGCTCAACTGAAACTACATTCTATACGATTGCTGTTTACTATGGCGCAACCCAAATCAAAAAGACTCGTCATACTCTTGCTTGCTCGTTAACCGGCGATTTAGTTGGATTTATTATGAGTTCACTACTTGTTTATCTACTTTTCTATTAACCTTCTTGAATATCTTACAAATATGTTATATACTTTTGTTAAGTCGACAGAATTTGATGAAATGAGGTGGCATCCGACTTATGAAAAAGTGTATACATATAGTAATAACGATAATCAATATTACAATTATAGCTTTGCTTTTATTTGTCAGCATCAGTTTACTTTATTTTAATGCCAATACTCAAAAAGAATTATTTGGCCATTCCGCTGTCCTATATCAAAATAATGCCAATGGCAATCCTAAAAAGACCGATTTGTTAATCATTCGTCAAAATACTACCATCAAAAAAGGGAATCAAGTTCTTTATTATCATACGAATTCCGATAACCAGTCAGTCCCATTTGTTGATGTTGTTTTAAATACTACTTCTAGTAGCATCACATTGCAGCAAAGCAACAAAACAATAGCAATTGATTCTCCTCAAATTAAAGGCGTTGTTCTTTCCAAAAGCAGTTTTTGGGGTGGAGTCTTTGCTCCGTTAACCACGCAAGCAGGACTTCTTACAGCAATGATTTGTATTGTTGGTGGATTTGCGATTATTGCACTAAGTATTATATTGATTTATCTATGGAAACGCAAAAAAGCAGCTATAAGCCAACAACCTGTTTTGCCCCACCCGATAGAAAATATCGAATCAGAACAAAAAGATATTCCTTCTTCCCATAACGTTGAGGTAATTGAATCCGAAAAAACAGCTAGCGAAGAAGAACAAAGTCCCATAATGAAACCTCGCTCAATCTCATCTTCGCAAGGCTCAATCAGAACTCCGCTCATAGCGGCAAGGTATCAAAATAACTATCGTTCTCATTCAAGTACATTAGATTACTCACGTGTACAAAACAACACAACGACAACGGAACCTAAAATACATGAATTTAACACAGTCGAAGAATTGTTCACCTATTATCATACAGGTGAAATCGAGTTTGAACAGCCTCCGTCCAAATCGAATACTGAAACCAAGAAAGACACATGTCCGGTTACGGAAGATGTTACTCCAACCCCACAAGCTGCAGAAAACTCTATTGATTCACTCTTAGCCGAAATTATGGAACAAGCTGAAAAAGATTATATAAAAGAGCATAGTGATGCTGCAATTCAAAAGTATTTATAACAATATAAGTATAAAACAAAAGGGGGTATCAATACGGAATCATCGAATTTTTTCCCTGTATGGGTTGCAATTTTTCTACCACTAATAGTAGTATTAATAAACAATACGCAAGCCTTTCGATTGAGGCAAAACATACATGCCATTCGAATTCGCAAACGAAAGAAAGAAGGTTTAAAAATGAATAACGAGTTAATCCTTGGATATGTTGGACAATGTGTCACTATAAACTGTTCAGGTACAGGAGCTTATGGTACAATCACCAGAATAGTAGATAATTGGCTGGAACTTGAATACAATGGTAAAAAGAAGCTCATCAATATAGACTTTATTACCGCTATAGAAACATCCAGAAAAGGAAAATAGAGAAAAGCTAGCCAATTGGCTAGCTTTTCTCTATAGCAAATGGCTCTCCAAACGGAGAGCCATTGATGTTTTTATTCTACATGTGGTTCATCTTTGGATTTCATAAAGTCTTCAACCTCAGGAGAAATAACATCCAATGGGTTGCCTTCTTTTTTCTCTTCCTTTTTATCCACTGTTTCTTCTTTTGGTTTTTCTATTTTCTCAGCGCTTGGAGTAAACTCTAATTCGCCCTTCATCAACTTTTCAAAAGTAGTAGAATCAATTTTTTCATATTCCAATAGCCACTTTGTAACTAGCTCGAGCTGTTCTCTATGGGCTGTTAGAATATCTCTTGCTGATTCATATGCATTATCAATCAATGTACGAATTTCAGCATCAATTTCTTTTGCAACGTTCTCAGAATAATTGCGTTGGTGATTTAACTCTCTACCTAAGAATACTTCGCCTTCTGGTTGACCATAAACAATTGGTCCCAAAGTATTGCTAAATCCGTAACGAGTTACCATATCACGTGCTGTTTGCGTTGCACGCTCAATATCATTAGAAGCACCTGTACATATATCGTCTAAGCATATTTCTTCCGCAACACGTCCAGCCAATAGTACTGTTAAGCTTTCTTGCATTTTCATTTTAGACATATGCATTCTGTCTTCTGTTGGTAGATGCATTGTATATCCCGCAGCCATTCCACGAGGTATAATAGATACTTCGTGAACACTGTCTTGGGTTTTACAATAATAAGTTGCAACTGCATGTCCTGCTTCATGGTATGATGTGATTTTCTTATCATGATCGCTAATCTTATGCGATTTCTTTTCAGGACCAGCAACTACTTTTATGGTTGCTGCTTCAATATCCTTTTCAGTAATTGCTTTTCTATGATTTCTTGCAGCAAGTAGTGCTGCTTCGTTCAATAAGTTTTCTAAGTCTGCTCCCGTAAATCCTGCAGTCGTTCTTGCAATTTTATTTAAATCAACATCAAACCCTAAAGGTTTATTTCTTGCGTGAACTTTTAAGATTTCTTCACGTCCTTTTACATCTGGGTATCCAACAACAACTTGACGGTCAAAACGTCCCGGACGTAATAAAGCCGGATCAAGAATATCTCTACGGTTTGTTGCGGCAATGATAATGACACCTTCATTTGCACCAAAACCATCCATCTCAACAAGAAGCTGATTTAATGTTTGCTCTCTTTCATCATGTCCACCGCCTAAACCAGCGCCACGATGACGTCCTACCGCATCAATTTCATCTATGAATATAATAGAAGGGGAATTCTTCTTAGCTGTTGTAAATAAATCTCTTACTCTTGATGCACCGACACCAACGAACATTTCAACGAAGTCAGAACCGGAAATAGAGTAAAACGGAACACCGGCTTCACCAGCAACTGCTCTTGCCAATAATGTTTTACCGGTACCCGGAGGACCCACTAATAAAACACCTTTTGGGATTCGAGCGCCCAATTCATTGAATTTATCCGGTCGTTTCAAGAATTCAACGATTTCATAAAGCTCTTCTTTTTCTTCATCTGCACCAGCTACTTCAGCAAAAGTTGTTTTTTTGCCTGATTGAATTGTTTTTGCATTCGCTTTGCTAAATTGATTGATTTTTCCGCCACCATTTGATTGGCGCATCATAACAAAGAAAAGAAAGCCAACCAAAAGCAATGAAACCAACATTGGAATGACAGTTAACAGCCATGAACGATCCTTTGCAGGAATCAGTTCAAATTGCAATTTGTTTGCATCGGTTTTGCCTTTGTTGTATTTTTCAATTGCAGGCTTAGTATCGTCTAAAAACTTTTGAGCATAGCCTACATTATATACAATATATTTATTGCCGTCTTTATCCTTATTGGTTTCTTTATAGCTTGCAGTTTTAGCATGATTGGAATCAAGCTTTAATTTCAATTCACCTGTTCCTAAATTCAATGAAAATTGCTTCACAGAACCTTCTTCAAACATATATACAATATCCGAATACTTATAAGTAACTCCGGCAGGTTTTATCATAGTAGACATTACCAATACACCCACTAATAGAACCGCTAACACGCCCACATACAAGAGTATGGTTTTTTTCTTATTCTGCAAAAATATCATCTCCTTAATCTAATGTATTCTTTGTTGTTATTCTTCCTTATTTGTATAAACAGCAGGTTTCAATACACCGATGTAAGGAAGGTTACGATATCTTTCATCATAATCTAATCCATAACCTACAACGAACTCGTCTGGTACTTGAAAACCAATATAATCCGCAACAATTTCAGATTGGCGACGTTCCGGTTTATCTAATAACGTACAAATCTTAATTGAACTTGGTTGACGCTCGAGCAAAATGCTCTTGATATAACTTAATGTTAAACCGCTATCTAAAATATCCTCTACAATTAAAAGGTCTCTGCCTTCAAGATTGATATCCAAATCCTTTAAAATTTTAACTACACCTGTAGTTTTAGTTCCACCGCCATAGCTAGAAACACTCATAAAGTCAATTTCAGCATATACATCAATTGCACGCATTAAATCTGCCATAAATACAATTGATCCTTTTAATACGCTTACCATTAATAAATTCTTATCTTTATAGTCTTGACTGATTTGTCTTCCTAATTCTTCAACCTTTTGAGAAAGTTCTTTCTCTGAAATAAGTACCTTCAAAATATCATCTTTCATATTCGTTTGTTTCTCCATATCTCCTGTTTTTTAGAACATTTTAAAGTAATTTTTATTCAACCTTTATCAATGTTAACACGTTTTGTGTATTTTCGCAACAAGAAACTCGCTCATCTACACCATAACCTTCTACCGCTATAACAGACTCTTCATCTGCAAATATCAATACACGAGATTTCTGTGCTGCCGTTAGTTTGCTTTCAATAAATAATTTTTTCAAAGAACGAGTGCCACCTCGCCCTGCAAGCGTAATTTTATCACCGAACTTGCGCTGTCTAATAACCAACTTACCTTTTATTTTATCATAATCTAAGTAAATATATAATAAATTTTTATAAACTTTTTTTATATGAATCATTTCGTCTATAGAATGAACCGCAATTTCATATTTTTCTCCATTCGCAGCGATGAATTCACCGAGCTCCAATGGCTGTTCAAAATACTCTAGGATTTGTTTGCTATCCATTACAACTAAATGATGCTTTTCTATTGCAAGAAAAATTGTCGCTTTCACATTTATTTTACCCTTGCTTTTGAATACCATTTGGTTTACTTGCTCAACCAAATCATTAGTTACTTCAATATCATTTTGATCTAAAAACCTCGCTATAACGCGCATACGAATTGCTTCATGTAAATCCTTTAATTTATCTATGGACAATTCACCTGAACGTTCCACATCTTCATATGCTTCCAACGCCATTTGCTCTAAATACTCTTGCTCACGGCATAATGTTGTAATCGTGCGGTCAATTGCAGTATATACTTGTGGATTCACTTCATATAGCTTTGGCAATACTTCAAGCCGTATTTTATTTCGAGTATAAATTCGCTTTAGATTTGTAGAATCTGTTACATAATTTAAATGATGTAATAAACAATACTCTTCAACCTCTTGCCTTGTAATATGAATCAACGGGCGAATAATTACCGCATCCCTTTTAATCGGAATACCACATAATCCTTTTAGCCCTGTTCCTCTTACAAGATGAAACAATAAAGTTTCTGCATTATCGGATAATGTATGAGCAGTTGCAATTTTTTGCGCATGATAATCTAGAGCTACTTTTGCAAATGAATCGTAACGAATATGCCTTCCGGCTTGCTCAATTGTCATTTTATTTTGTTGAGCATATAACGCCACATCGACATCTTGAATAACAAGAGGTATATCCCAATCCTTACAAAGCTCCATTACAAAGTGCATATCCCTAGCGCTTTCATCGCCCCTTAAGTTATGGTTGATATGACACGCTACTACATCCATTTGAAGTCCATATTTTAAGTAATGCAATAACATAACGGAATCTGCTCCGCCTGATAAACCGACTACAATTTTATCGCCGACATCAAGCAGTTGGCTATCTCTTATTGTTCGCTTTATTTTTAAATCTAACTTTTTTTCAAAACTGTCTGTCATACTAGAATGGCTCATCTCTCAATAACTCCAAACTTTCAAATCGTGTATATTCTCCAATCCAACGGATATCCACATCGCCGGTTGAACCATGACGGTTCTTGGCAACAATACATTGTGCAAGGCATTTATTCTCAACATCTTCTTCATAGTAGCCTTCTCGATACAAGAATAAAACAATATCAGCATCCTGTTCGATAGAACCGGAATCTCTTAAGTCGGAAAGCATTGGACGGTGTCCTTGTCGCTGCTCTGCAGCACGAGATAACTGAGATAACAAAATAACGGGTACATTCAGCTCTTTTGCCATAATTTTTAGGTTTCTTGTCATTTGGGAAATCTCTTGCACACGATTTTCAGTGCGCTTACCGCTCGACATCAATTGTAAATAGTCAATTACTACTAAACCTAAGTTCCTCAATCTGCGAAGCTTTGCTTTCATCTCTGCTACTGTAATACCGGCGGTATCATCCAAATACATATTCGTTTTAGATAAAACCTCTGCACTGGTTGCAAGCTTAACCCATTCGTCCCCCGATAATGTTCCTTTTCGTAGCTGTTCACTCTTAATACGAGCTTCAGAGGATAATACTCTTGTTACCAACTGCTCATTCGACATCTCAAGTGAGAATACTGCTACGTCCTTTTTACTTTTCAACGCAACGTTGGTTGCAATGTTTAAAGCAAACGAAGTTTTACCCATACCAGGACGAGCCGCAACCAAAATTAAGTCTGATTTATTCAAGCCGGATATCAAGTAATCCAAACTACTAAAGCCCGTTGGCAATCCTAGATATTGGTCTTTATCTTCACCAGTTAATTTAACCAGTCTATCGTATGCTTCTATGATAACGGTATCAATTTTAGTTAATGCGCTTGCATCTTTTCCTTGTCGTATATCGTAAATACGTTGTTCTGCTAAATCTAAAAGCTGTTTTGCTTCTATATCTCCGTCGGATGCACGGTCAGCAATCTCAGAACAAGCAATAATTAACGTTCGAATATAGTATTTTTCTTGCACAATTCTGCAATATTCCAAAATGTTTGCAGTTGTTGGTACCAGTTCCATTAAAGAAACCAAATATAACTTTGCACTCTCTTGAGAATCAAATGCTTCTGCACGAATGCTTTCATCTAAAACGGTTATAAAATCAATTGTTTTGCTTGAATTAAACATATTTAAAAACACAGCAAATAAATCCCGATGTTGTTGGCGATAAAACATATCTGCTTTTGTGATGTATTCGAGCACCGTAGAAATACATTCGGGATCCAACAGTAAGCCGCCTAAAACAGACTGCTCTGCTTCTAAACTATAGGGAAGATTGTTCAGTTGTGTGTCCATCGTATGAATGTCAGCCATATGTTCCTCCATTATTTTATCTTACATTTTATGAAAAAACCTGTTGCCAAAAAGCACGAAAAGCCTATACCCTTTTGGGCATAGACTTAACCTTATTTTTATTCCTCAACTTCAAGCTTCATTGTTGCGGTTACGCCGGCATGTAACTTGATGTCAAAGGTATAGCTTCCGTAGTTTTTAATATCCACTTTTGTTGTAATTTTCTTTTTGTTAATTTCTTCGCCATACGCTTTTTGAATTTCTTCGGCAATTTCTTTGGTTGTAATTGCACCAAACAGTTTACCGTTAGAACCCGCTTTTGCATGAATGGTTACTGTTTGATCGTTCAGCTTTGCAGCTAGTGCTTTCGCATTGTCTATTTCAACCTGTGCGTGATGAGCTGCTGCGCTATCTCTTGTTTTCTTCTCGTTAATAGCAGCAACACTGGCTTCTACTGCAAGACCTTTAGGAAACAAAAAGTTTTTTGCATATCCATCTGATACATTTACTAAATCGCCCGCTTTTCCGGAGCCTTTTACATCTTGTTTTAAAATAACTTTCATACTAATACCTATTCCTTTCTATATTGTGCCGATTCCAGCAAAGCTGAAATTGCTATTACCATCTGATAGCAATGACACTTAATCAGTTGAAAAGAAATCTTTCAAACTGCATTTTTCCTTATTTGATATTAACTTGATTTATTAACTCGGGTTTTTCTTTTAACTGTGTTTGATCGATAATTTCAAGTAACGTTTGTCGTACTTTGTCGCAAGAGGAATTCGGAACTTGCGCTCCTGCCATTGTAAGATGTCCTCCTCCACCGAGTTTTTCCATCAATACTTGAACATTTAAATCTCCCATTGAACGAGCAGAAATATTTACATTATCGTCTTGTTCATATAACACAAAAGATGCACTTACATTGTTAATCCCAAGTAATTCATCTGCTGCTTGAGGAGCAATTAACCTTAAATCATCTGAAACGAAATCACAAACTGCAATTGCACATTGCTTATAGACTTCCGCACTCGAAACGACTCTTGTCTTTCGTTGATAAGTATCCATTGTTGAGGCAAATAGCTTGCGTACCTCAACAGTGTCGGCGCCTAGTCTTCGTAAGTATGCTGCAGCTTCAAAGGTTCTTACACCCGTTTTTATGACAAAGTTCCGAGTATCAAGCATAATGCCCGCCAATAATGCTTCTGCCTCTAAGGAGGTTAATACACACTGCTCACCAAAATATTGCACTAGCTCAGTCACCATTTCTGATGCTGAAGAGGCATATGGCTCATGATAAAAGATAACTGCGTTTTCAATATGATTGACCATTTTTCTGTGATGATCAATAACCACTACTTGCTTTGCTTTTTTATAAATTGCAGAACTTTCAACCAATACTTGCGTATGCGTATCCACAATAATCAGTAGGGTTTTATCTGTAACCATATCAATTGCAATATCGGGTAAACAAATTAAATTCTGCATATCGTTTTCTACTAATTTTCTAACAAGACTTTCCGCCAAGTTACGTCTGGAGTCTAAAACGATATTTACTTTTTTATTATAATAAGATGCTGCCTTCGCCATACCAATTCCAGATCCTAAACAATCAAGATCAGCAAATTTATGACCCATGATAAGCACATTGTCAGCTGATTTAATCAACTCAACCAATGCGGAAGCTACAATTCTGGTTTTAACCTTAGTTCTCTTTTCAACGCCTTTTGAATATCCACCAAAGAATTCATAGCCGTTTTCCGTTTTAATTGCTGCTTGGTCACCGCCACGTCCTAAAGCCATATCAAGTGCTTGGCGTGCTTCTCTTTCTGCTTTGCTGAATGTTGTTTCAACAACTCCAACACCAATAGACAACGTAACGGGAGTTTTTCCGGCTGCACCTATCTCTCTAACCTTATCTAAAACATCAAATCGATTTTGAATAATTGCTTCTAGATTTTCTTTTTCAATCATCATGATGTAACGGTCACGATCCAACCTGCGAATAAAGCCTGTTGTTTTATCTACAAAATCTTGTATTGTATCTCGAACCTCACCGATTAAGCGTGATTCCATACTGTTATTTTCATTACCGATTGCTTCATCATAGTTATCAATCAATACCATCATTACAACGGGACGCTTACTTTCCATGGTTAGCATATTTACTTGTAGTTCGGTAACATCTACAAAGTATACCATATACATTGGCTTTGTATGACTGCCTGAACAAATACTATAAAGTCGGTAATAATGCTGATTGTATTGTATTGTTACGCCTTGATTTGCTCCAATTCCATAAATATCTTTTCCGAATACCGACTGAATGTTTGCTCCGAAAATATCTTGTCCTCGTATGATGATATTGTCTTTAAACATCTCATTATACCAAAGAACCTCATTCTGTTCACTCACAATCATAGACGGCAACGGAAAGTTGATTAAGCTTGCATCATGGGAATCTGTCACCGCTTTTCCCATAGTAGTAATCATTTGATAAAGTTCGGTTTGTACATGAATAAGGCGATAACTGCTATAGCCAACCGCTACAAGTACAATTGGCAATAAAATATAAAATAACGGCTTGTTGTAAAAATAGATTACACCTGTTACAAAAACAGATATTGCCATTAAAATAATATAAATCGGCTTAATAAACCAAAACTTTTTTCGTTTCATTACTACTCCTTTGTGACATTAAACCTCTGTAATAATCGGCAAAATCATTGGACCACGTTTTGTTTTCTTATAAATAAAGTTGGATAAACCATCTCTAACGTTGATCTTAATGGTTGCCCAATCTCGAATGCCCTCATCAAAACATTTATCTAAAATATTTTTTACTACAACTTTAGCTTCGGAAATCAGCTCTTCTGCTTCCCGTACATATACAAATCCTCTTGAAACAATATCGGGACCTGCAAGTAATGCACCAGATGCGCTTTCCATTGTCATAACAACAATAATCAATCCATCTTGTGCTAAATGGCGGCGATCTCTTAATACGATTGCACCAACATCGCCTACACCTAATCCATCTACCAATACACGTCCTGCTTCTACAGTAGAAACCAGTTTCATTGAGTCTTGAGTAAGCTCAATCACTTGACCAATTTCACCAATATGAATATTATTCTTATCAACGCCCATATCAGTAGCCAGCTTTGAATGTGCTTTTAAATGCTTAAACTCACCATGCACAGGAATAAAGAATTTTGGCTTTGTTATTGCAAGCATCATCTTTAATTCATCTTGACATGCGTGTCCGGATACGTGGACTTCATACATTGCAGAATAGATAACATCTGCTCCTAATTTCAATAAATCATTTACAACACGTGTAACGTGTTTTTCATTACCCGGAATTGGAGTTGCAGAAATGATGATAAAGTCATTCGGCGTAACTGCTACTTTACGGTGATCGCCTGATGCCATACGAGATAATGCAGACATCGGCTCACCTTGAGAACCCGTTGTAATGATAATGAGTTGATCGCTACGATAGTTATTAATTGCATCGATATCAATGAGCAAACCTTTTGGAACCGTTAAATAGCCAAGTTCGATTGCAACAGCAACAACGTTCTCCATGCTGCGACCAGATACCGCAACTTTTCTTCCAAATTTCTCAGCACAATCTATAATTTGTTGAATTCTATGAATGTTAGATGCAAAGGAAGCAATAATAATGCGCTTTCCTTCTGCATTACTAAATAGCCCTTGGAAAGACTGACCGATTTTTCGCTCGGAAACTGTTGATCCAGGACGCTCTGCATTTGTTGAATCTGAAAGCAAACATAATACGCCTTCACTTCCGAGTTCAGCGAAACGAGCAATATCAATTACTTCGCCTTCTATCGGAGAATAATCCACCTTAAAGTCGCCTGTTTGAATAATAATTCCTGCAGGAGAATGAATCGCAATTGCCATTGCATCGGGAATGGAATGGTTAACACGAATAAATTCGATTGTCATACAGCCCATTTTCACTTTTTGACGAGGTGCAACTACATGAAGTTTTGCTTTATTTAATAATCCATGCTCCTTTAGCTTGCCTTTAATGAGTCCGATTGCTAATGGAGAAGCATAGATTGGAATGTCAAATTTCTTTAATAGATAAGGAATACTTCCAATATGGTCCTCGTGTCCATGGGTAATAACCATACCTTTTATTTTATCAATGTTTTTTTCAACATACGTAAAATCAGGAATAACTAAGTCAACGCCTAACATATCAGCATCAGGGAATGCAAGTCCACAGTCAACAATGAACATATCACCTTGGCATTCATACATTGTCATGTTTTTACCGATTTCATTCAATCCACCTAACGGAATAACACGAATTGGAACTTGAGCCTGTTGATTTTTATTGCTCGGTTTCTTTGTTCTTCTTTGAGTGTTGGTTGTGCGAGTAGGATTGGTCGATTTTGTATTCGTTTTTGTTGCTTTTATTGTTTTGGGTTGCGCTTTCTTTGCCGTTTGTGGCTTTGGGTTAACTGTTGCTTTTGGAGTATTTGCATTATGAGCAGCTTTTGTAGCTGTCTTTGTTGCTTTAGGTGTTACCGGTTTTTGATTTGTATTTGGGTTTTTTAAAAAGCTAGCAACTGGAGGTGCTTGCTTTGGTTCAGCTTGTGCTGATTGTTTTGGTTTATTCACTTATTCTACCTCACTTTAATTTCGTGGTAATACCTAATTTCAGACTTCAACGAAAAAGGAACATGATTTTGTTATGCAATCATCTGAAAAATAGGAATACAAAACAAGCCGACCGCAAATAAACACCGCATCTTTGCGCTGTTGTATTGTTTCGATCAGATACCGTTATCTGTGCTTGCTTTCTATGTATTGCCAGCATTTTGACCGTTTTTATTTCATTTTCGTTACCCTATGTATAACAAGGGCATTACCGCACAGTCCTTGTTATTCACACGCTTTTCTTATTTCCAAAGAATATTTTTGCATTGGAAATATGGTTTTGAAACAGTACTAAAACCAATAAAAATTCGTGTAATATATGTTGTAATCAAATTCAGTTCAATACAACATGATATTATAATGTGCTCAATAGCTTTCGTTTCATTCATGGGATTTTATTATTAGAGAAGTTTGTTTGGAAACGAAATTCTGATTGTTCTTTGTATATTTGCAATGATTACTGGCTCATGCAGAATAAGAGTCATTTCAAGTTCTATTGCATATACACATAAGCGTGAGTCCGATGTCATAAAAAATTTGCCTAAATCCGTACTACCATAGTACTACTATTTTATAACGAATCTGCTTAACTGTCAAGTGGAGTATCCTTAATCATATTTTCAAATATATCACAAATTTCAACAGCTGTCTCACTTTGAAAGCTTTCCGAAAAAATCATAAGCCCTTTACCGGATTTAATTGGCCGAATATAAGCGGTTTTCCCATCTTTAGTTGCCATAACGCCCTCACTTTCTATTTTTTTCTCACAAGCCAGCTTTTTTAGAATAACACTTGGGCTGATGGAAACACTTACAAGCCTTGAGCTCACGCTAAACTCGGGAATTAGTTTGACAAGCTCATCATAGCCGACATTTTCTGATTTCATAAACGACAATACCTTAACAGCCATCATTAACCCATCGCGTAAAAATGGCTTTATAATTGCTTTTTGCCTTGCATAATGATCTTCTTCATTACATGGACAATCATTATACCGATAAACAGATTGGCCATGAACAGCCGCCAACTGATCGATAATCATTGGCGCAGTATTTGCAACAGCAACACTCTCGCCCTTTAAAAATTCACTTAAACAAACCAAAGCTAATACCCGCTCATGAAATAAATAATTTTTCCCCTCATATGATAAGCTTATCCCATTTCCACTAGCTGTAATGCGAATTGTAATTCCATCACCCAGCTCGCAACCCAGCCGTACCAAACACTCTTCCATCAACTGTTTCACTTTAGAGTTAGATGATTTTACACAAACTCGAATGCCTTCCAACGAAGTATTACAAAGCTTTAAAAGCTCAATTGCATATAACTCCCTCAGGCTCTGCATATTTACCACATTACCCATTTGATTTGCGCTTACCCTCTTGTATTCGCCACGGTTCATTGCGCCTTCTATCATTCTTTCAATTGGACGAGAAGTCGGCATTGCACCTTTTTCGTAAATTTTTATGCGTGAAACAGTACCACCATCAATGTATATTCCAAAATCGACCATGCTTTTTTGCATACAAAAATGAAATTGCGTTTCAATACAGCAATCAAACAGCCAAGCAGTCCCCCCTGCGGCTAATATACCCGATATTACTGCATAATAAAATGCAATACTGCTTGAGTTATCACTATATCCAACACCAATAATGCAATCATCTTTCAAGCTTGCTACGCCCGAACCAATTTTAGTGCATAATGTAGGAGTTATAAAAGCATTTGCTTGTCCAATAATGCCTTCATCATCTATTGTAATATCCTTTGCTATTCCAAAGTGTAAATCTTCCCGCAACTTGATTCCCTCTGAAACACTTTTATTAGGCCACACTTTCACTCCGCTTTCTATAACTGCCCCCGATTTTATTAAGGAATCACTTCCTATAACGCTGCCCTCATGCAAGATACATTCTCGCTCAATCTTAGTATTATCGCAACAAACAGCGCCCTCAACAACGGCATGGTCGCCCACATGACATCCGGTTAGTAAAATACTTTCTTGTATCGTTACATCTTGCCCTATTGCTACTTGATCGCAAAGAATACTTCCTTTGCCAATCACACTTTCTTTTCCTATGGTTACCTTATCGCCAATATAAACCGGTGGATGAATGGTTACACCGTTAAAATGCGGCTTTCTTTTTGCGTAGATTCCTTGATAATTTTCTGCTTCTATATTACATTGTACGATTCCATTCAACATATCTTTTTGGCATTGTGTATAACTCTTGATATCGCCAATATCACACCAATAGCCATGATCTTGATAAGCGTACAGTGAGTAACCCTCTTTCAGGAGCTTGGGAAATATATCTTTTGCAAAATCAACAGGACGATCAGAAGGAATCATTGATAACACTTCGGAAGATAAAATATAAATTCCTGTGCTGGCTAAATCAGAAGTACAGCTTTTATAAGACGGTTTTTCAATAAAGCCCTCTATTTTACCAAGCATGTTGCAATTAATAAGTCCGTATTCGCGTGGATCTTCTACTTGCTTTACAATAATGGTTGCAACGCTATCGTTTAGTCTATGAAACTCGATTGCCTTAGCTAAATCAAAATCACACATAGCATCTCCACTGATAACGAGCAGAGTTCCCTCATAATTACCCATTGCATTTTTAACTCCGCCTGCTGTTCCAAGTGGTGTTTTTTCGTGAACATACTCCATATTCATCGACTTTACATATTTACTTTCACTTACAATCTGCTGTAGCATTTGTCCTTGAAAGCCTAATGTCATAACCGCATCTTGTATGCCATGCTTTTGTAGCAGCTCTATAATATAGAACACAATCGGCTTTCCAAGTAAAGTAGCCAATGGCTTTGGCATATCAATTGTGAGCGGCTGTAATCGTGTTCCTTTTCCGCCTGCCATAATGCATGCCTTAATTGGCAATGCCGCATGTAATCCCCACTCTTCTCTCTTGCTTTTTGTATTCATGTTGCTCACTCCAAATTCTTTAGTAAATTTTAAACGTATTTTAGTATACCCACAATTTACCTAACATCATTCAAAAGAATATCAAATTGTTATGTGTAATATTGTCGAAAACGACAATCCTATTTACATAATCTAGCTATAATTTGTAAGAGTCGTAGTATTTGCGTTAAATCGTTAACATTCCTTTTCATTTGAATTTTCTATGCTATAATGGAATAAGTATATCTTTTTGTATCGTTACTATAATTGTTCGTTTTTTAGTTAAAACGTATCTAATCGTTTTATACGAATTTCATTTAGAATGATTCTTTATTATTTTGAAAACTATAATCTAAACGGTTAATTCAACATGAATAACTATGATTTTAAATAAAATTCGTAGTAATACACATGAAGCTATTTCATGTACAATCTTTAGGAGATGTGAATTTCATGCAAAATATCACAGAGCAAAATTACGATGTCATTATTGTAGGCGGTGGTGTTGCAGGTCTTTATACTGCATTAAATCTTGATCCATCCTTAAAAGTACTGCTTTTAACCAAAAGAGAGCTTACCTTAAGTAATTCGAGCCTTGCACAAGGCGGTATTGCTACAGTTTATGACAAACAAAACGATAGTTTTGAAGAACACTTTGAAGATACCTTAATTGCAGGCGGATTTCAAAACGACAAGGAACATGTAAAAATATTAGTAGAAGAAGGCCCTGATGACGTACAAAAGCTAATCGACTACGGAGTTGATTTTGATAAAAATGCAGAGGGTAAAATCCACCTAACCTTAGAAGGTGGCCATTCGAAATCTCGTATTCTACACTATAAGGACTGTACCGGAAAAGAAATTGTTGACAAGCTTATTCTTGCGGTAACGAAGCTGCCAAATGTTACTGTTCAATCAGAACATGTTGTTTGCGACTTAAAGAAAACAAACCATACATTTCATTTAGATATTATTGATGAAAATAATATGCATAGCACCCTCCATTCCAACTTTGTTGTTTTGTGCACAGGCGGAATTGGACGAGTTTATGAATATACAACGAATTCTGCAATTGCAACGGGTGATGGTATCGCTTTAGCATATCGCCTTGGTGCTACCATTAAAAATCTACATTTGGTTCAATTCCATCCAACTGCATTTGCAAATAAAAATACGAGAGAGAGTTTCTTAATCTCCGAATCCGTTCGTGGCGAGGGTGCTTATTTATTAAACTGCAATTATCAACGATTTATGCACCGCTATGACGAACGATTAGAACTTGCCCCAAGAGATGTTGTTTCTCGTTCTATTATGGAAGAAGCAAAGCGCACAGGCTCAAATAATTTCTACTTGGATATTACGCATAAAAATGCAAACTACCTTAAAAAGCGTTTCCCTATGATTTACGCCAGCTTACTTTTAGAAGGCTACGATTTAACCAAAGACCGTATTCCGATTTTCCCTTGTCAGCATTATTTAATGGGCGGAATTGATGTAAATGAAAATGCACAATCTTCAATTGAAGGTTTATATGCTTGCGGAGAATGTTCTCATACGGGTGTCCACGGCAACAACCGCCTAGCAAGTAACTCTTTGTTAGAAGGTATTGTCTTCTCTAGAAGATGTGCAGTTGAAATTAACCATCTAATCAAGCAAAAGTCAACTGAAATCGAACCATATACCTTTGAGCAAAACGCCAATAGTGAACCGATTTTTCACGGAATTCGCACAGAAATCCGCTCCATTATGCAGCAATCCCATTTTGTTACACCTAATTTAGAAGAAGCTAAAAAAGGATTTCAACGTATTGGCGAATTATTAAACCAAATTGAAAGCGGAAACTTCTTAGTCAACCGTGATTTCGTTGAAGCACGTTCACTTGCAACAGTTGCGTATTTGATATTAAAAGAAGTAATATAATAACGGAAAAGAGAGTTATATATGGGCGAATTATCAAAGCTCCCCAACATAGGCTCTGTATTAGAGCAAAAATTGAATGACGCATCTATTTATACAATTGAAGACCTTCAATCAATCGGTAGCAAGGAATCTTTTTTTCGTATTCGTCTGAATGATTCAACTGCTTGTTTCAATGTGCTTTGTGCGCTTGAAGGTGCAATACAAGATATTCGCTGGCATTATCTCTCTGAAGAAACAAAACAAAATTTAAAAGCTTACTATAAAACCCTCTAACCAAATAATAGAACTGAAAGGAAAATATAATTCATGCTATTACCACAATTCTATGTAGATGACCTAATTAAAGGTGCTATTAAAGAAGACATTAACTATATTGACGTTACAACCGATTACCTAATTCCCGAAGACAGCATTTCCACTGCAAAACTAGTATCAAAAGATGAAGGTGTGATTGCAGGACTTGAAATCGCCGCTAGAGTATTTACATTACTGGACGATACCGTAAAAGTGAATTTTAATAAAAAAGATGGGGACGCAGTAATAAAAGGTGATATCATTGCAGAAATCACAGGTAAAACCCGTATCTTGTTAAAAGGGGAACGCACCTCTTTAAACCTATTGCAACATATGAGTGGTATTGCAACTGCAACAAATCGCTGTGTAAAATTAGTAGAAGGTACGAACGCTAGTATTGTGGATACTCGTAAAACGCTTCCATTACTTCGCCCATTACAAAAATATGCGGTTGTATGCGGCGGCGGAAAAAATCATCGATATAATTTAAGTGATGCCGCTATGCTCAAAGACAACCATATTGATGCTTACGGATCGCTCACTAATGCAGTTACCGCATTAAGGAAAAAAGCGGGACATATGGTGAAAATCGAGGTGGAAACTCGTAGCTTAGAAGAGCTGGAAGAAGCGCTTTTGGTTGGTGCTGATGTCATCATGCTTGACAATATGGATTATGCCACGATGAAAGAGGCTGTAAAACGCACAAATGGACGAGCAGTTTTAGAGGCATCTGGAAATATAACGCATGAAAATATCCGCCAAGTTGCAGAATGCGGTGTTGATATTATTTCTCTTGGCGCATTAACTCATTCTGTAAAATGTTTCGATATTTCTATGAAAATTCAATAAAAATAACTCCCTCTTTTCTAGGAGGGAGTTTTGTGTTATACTTTGCTTAAAAGGACTGATGAATTATGGATTATGAAAATTACTATATCAAACAACATAAGAAAGTAATCGGAAGCTGTGCAAAAGGAATTGATTTTGAACTTTGCGGTACATTTAGCTGCCCCAACTTCAATAAGTATGAGCTTGCCTATATGGGATGCCCTTATTATCGTAAGCCATATGAATTACGTGGATATGTAAAGCCTTTACACGAAGTGGAAGGCAAGCGACAACGTCGATTGCGAGTAAATTGGATCAACTACTTTTTGCTTGGTTATATATTGACTTACTGCATTTATTCCTTAATAAAAGGAACGCCAATTGACGGAACCCGCATGATGAATTTAGCCTTTGCATTTGGTACGTTTGTCATAATCACTATATTAAACTATCGTTCATTCGGCAGCTATTCTTGTGTTTTTACAAAAGACAATATCTATACCGAAGCCATGATGCTACCATGGAGTGATGTGATTTCTGCTACTTATAAAGTCGATTTCGGAAACTCATTTTTAAAGCTCCCTTTCTGTGGTATTCAACTCGAAACCAAACAAGGCAAAATGTCTTTACCGCATTGCTCCTTATTTTGTTTTTTCTCATTAAAACGATACCAAAAAAACATTCGATTTAAATGGGGCAGTTTGATTTGGTCAATTTTAATTATCATTTTAATCTGCGTTTTGGTTTGTGTAAAGTTTTAGCATTATAATAGGGACAACACATTTTGGTGCATCAAGACTGTCGAAAAACGAATTATTATTTTATATTCCCAGATTAAAGTTCATTCTTACTTTATCAATATTGGGCTATCCGCCCAAGCCTGACCATGCTTTTTGTCAATCGCCCCAAAAAGCATGGATAAAAAATGCTTTGTTTCTCAAAATTGTTTTTTATATGACATCGCGCGTATGCTTGTGCAAAGCTGTAAAGATTAAACTTGTGCTATATTATTCTTTATTTACTCCCCTAGATAATTTTTGGGGAAATCGTCATGCGACCAGCAATTATTCCTCGCGATTAAAAATTGATTAAATAATCTAATTCTATTTTATGTCATTTCTGAAAAAACAATTTCCGCAGCAAAAATACTTCTTTATTTCGTTTTTACTCGCGCCTTATATTTTTTTACAAGTTGAGGGACAACACATTGTTGTTCCCTATTTTGATTTACTCTCTCCTGACTCTAAAAACGGAGAATACATCATCATTGCATGATTTTCAGCTACATATTCATCCGCTACCAATTCTCCAAAGCAATTATATTTCTTGCGATACAATAAGTTATGGCGGCTATATCCACCCCAATATTCCAGCTCTACCTTATGATTCTTTTCATATACCTCATAAGAATACATCGGTTGCTGCAAGGCAAACCATTTGCCTTGTAGATATTGATCGGTCACCTCTAAATATAACTGAAAAGGCTGATTGGTTTCATTCTTTATCATTAAATCACGATAATTATAAACACAAGTAGCACCACTGCCAAATGGCTGCGTACGGTTCGAATCGGGAAATACATCGAAGCTATGACGATAACGTTCGATAATCGTTAAAGGGGTATGAATTGTCATCCAGTAAATAAGGTTCGATAGCTGGCATAAACCTCCCCCTACTCCTGGGGCAAAGGTTCCGCAGAATAATACCATTCCTTCTAAGTAACCTTTCTTAGCCGTTGGCTTTCCGATTAGCTTCCAATAAGAAAAGGTTTCTCCGGGATAAATTACAACGTTATTCAGCTTTTTTACTGCAATCTTTAAATTCGTGATTTTATTCACCTGTAATACCATATCAACATCTTTTAATTTGCGAAGTAATGGGGTTTGATGAAAAAAATATTCATTGGGTAACAACACATCATTATGCTGCGTTGCAAACTTGTATTTTCCACTACACCAAGAAAGGTAACGTCTTGTTGTATAATAGAACTTGCCTAACTTTAATCGTAATTTGGTGCGGCTAATAGGCTTCATTACTTGTTCATTGTGATACGTGGTATCCATATGACTTCCTCCTTGATATGTTCTCTGTTTGCACTCTGTCCATTGTAGGAAACAATCTTTGACCGTTGCGTGGTAATTGCAATCGCTCTTTATATAACTTCACAATCAGAAATGTTCTGTAGGGCAAGGGCTTGCTCTTGCCGTTTTGCAAAGTACAAAACCTATCGGCGGCAGCAAGCCACCGCCCTACTGTTTACATTGTTTTTCAATGACCTAATCGGGATTGACTCAATATGTCATTCCTAGAAGTTTTAATCACTATTATTATATCATAATTTTACAGTAATGGAAATGTATGAATGGTTACAATTGGATACAACGGGTTTACAAATGAATTTATTGCTATTATAGCGAATACGCATTATTGCCCTTGTAACACTAATTTTATTTAAATTGCGTTTCTATTATATAAATGGAATTCGTATAAGGCAATTTGTTATTGAATTCCGTTGCACTTTGTTTTATACTGTTATTATATGGTAAATTAACTTTATTTCAGGGGGCGACCACCATGGCACAATTTCTTTTTGGAGTTTGTTGTTGGACTCCTTCTGCTATTCTTATCGGTTTTGCAGTATGTGCATTTTTTTCAAAAAAGCCAATCCACTTTTGGTCTGGAACTACTGTAAGTGAACATGAAATCAAAAATATCCCAGCTTACAATAAAGCAAATGGGCTCATGTGGTTTTTATACGGTAGTTTGTTTTTCGTAATCGGAGTCATTGGATTAATAGGTTATATCGCATTAGCTGGAATCCTGTTATTCGTTGCATGCGCTGGTGGATTGCCAATTATTTTTTATAGTTACAATAAGATTTATACAAAATATAAAAGATAACATTCATAGTTTATCCCACAACAAAAAAGCTTGGAGCAATTCAATTGCCCCAAGCTTTTTTCTATTTCAAATCTTATTGAACTTCGCCTTTGATGATGATTTTTTCAATTACTAAATCTTTATCCATAACAACGATATCAGCATCACGGTTTACATCAAGCACACCGATTTTCTTTTCCATACCAATTGCTTTTGCAGGATTGAAAGATGCAGCTTTTACTGCAGTTTCTAATGGAATGCCAAACTCAACTGCTTTTCTCATACAATCGAATAGATTTGTTGAAGAGCCTGCAATTGTACCGTCTTCCAATGTTGCTTTTTTATCTTTTACAAATACTTTTTGTCCGCCTAGCTCATATTCGCCGTTTGGCATACCGCAAGCACTCATACTATCAGAAATCAATACAACGCGATCGTTCATTAATTTGAATGTTGCACGAACAACAGTAGGATCAATGTGGATACCATCAGAGATTAGCTCTGTAGTAACGTTAGTATCAGCAGCAGCACCAACTAAACCAGGAGCTCTATGTGTAAAACCGTCCATTGCATTGTAAAGGTGAGTTACATGGCTAGCACCCGCATGAATAGCATCCATTGCAATTTTATAATCGGTTGCAGTATGTCCGATAGAAACCGTTACTTCATCTTTTACTGCTTTAATGAATTCAATAGAGCCATCTAATTCAGGAGCAAGGTCAACTAATTTAACAGCATTGCCTGATTTTTTATTTAGCTTTCTGAAGAAATCTACATCTGGATTTAATAAGCAATCGCCACGTTGTGCACCTTTTTTCTTCATGTTAAAGAATGGGCCTTCCATGTTGATACCAATTACATGAGCACCTTTTTGTTTGCCTTTCATGTAATCACCAATTGTTTTAAAGATGCGGTTCAGCTGCTCTTCCGGAACAGTCATAGAAGTTGCACAGAAAGAAGTAATACCTGCTTTGCCTTGAGTTTCAGACATAATATCCATCGCTTCTTTGGTTGCGTCGCAAGCGTCAGCACCGCCACAGCCGTGAGTATGGATATCAACTAAACCTGGAATGATGTATTTGCCCGTACAATCTAAAACGTCAGTATCGCAATCGCAATTGCCTACATGAACGATTTTATCACCATCAACCACTAAATCTGTTTTAACAAAGCGAAAACTTTTATCTAATACAAAGCCATTTTTTAAAATCATTTTCTCTTCCTCCAATATATTAAATTAATTATTTTTATAGCTTCATTGTACTACAACCATTTTGTATTTTCAAGTATTGGTTAAGTACAATTACTAATACTTTTTATTTTTAATTGCTTTCAAAATAGGAGGTACTACTAAAGTTGCCAATACTCCGCCTATTGCTGCGGTTATCATTTGTGTTGTACTGAAAATTGCTGCCGGAGCTTTTACTGCTGCACCCTTTATTGCTGTCATCATTGGAATGACTGCCCAATTGACGCCTCCATATAGTGTGATAAACTTTAGCGCAGAGGAAGCCACAATTGCAATAATCCAAACAAATAATTTTGCACCTGTTGATTTATTTACGGCTTTCTTTAAAATAAGAGCATATATTACTACTAACACCGCATTACCCAACGCTATTACCGGAACAAAGAAAATCGGAAGTGGTACAACTTGTAAAAAGAATGCTAAAAATGGTGATACACATGCTACGATTAACCCACTACCCATTCCAACAGTTAACGTTGTTGCAATTAGAACAAAATTCACAGCACTTCCGGTTACAATCGGCCCAAAAGGCTTTGTGATTGCTTGAAGCACAACCAATGCTGCTAAAAAAATGGCTGTTTTCACAATCCAAAGAACGTTTGATTTCATATTAAGATCCCCTTTATTATAATCATTTCATTAATTGTAGCACTTTAAAGCAAGAATAGCAATATAATATACACCAAATAGGTATATTATATGAGTAATAATTTCCTTTTTATATTTATTTCCAGTAAAATTATGATATAATACGTCTAATTAGAAAAAATAAGGAGAAAGAATATGACAGAGCATCTATTAAAAAATGGAAAGACATTAACGCTCAGAAAACCAACCAAACAAGATGCTGCAGCTATGATTGCTTATTTAAATCAAGTTGGGGGCGAAACTGACTTTTTGTTAGTTGGAAAAAATGGTTGCCGTTTTACTGTAGAACAAGAAGAAGCCTTTATTGAAAGTATAAATGCAAATGAAAACAGTATCATGTTGCTTGGATTTGTTGAGGATGAACTTGTTTCTATCTCAACCTTAAGCACACCATGCAATCCAAGAATGGCGCACAACGCAGAACTCGCTATTTCTGTAAAACAAGCTTATTGGAATGCAGGAGTGGGCTCTTACGTTATGCAAACGCTTATTCAATTTGCAACGCATAATCCAACAATAACTTGTATTCATCTTGGTGTATATGAGCAAAACAAGCGTGCACAAGCATTATACGAGAAATTCGGATTTCAACAATACGGCTATTATGCACATAAGTTTATCGTTAATGGCATTTACCACGATGAAATTCTAATGAATTTATATTTGTAGTTGAATGATAATAATTTATTTTACAATACAATAATCCCCCTCTGTCTGCGGACGGTGTTCCCATTTAACAAGGGGGATAGAGATAGATTTACATTAAAATTACCGTAAGAGCGAACTGTGTTCGCCTGTTAAGTTACATACAAAAAACGCAACGGAAAATCGTTGCGTTTCATTTTTATTATTAGATTGCCCAGTTGCCATTTTCAAAGATCGTAACTTCGTTACCGTCTTTTTCAGTTGCAACAATTTTCATATCAGATGTACCAAACATGAAATCAACATGGGTAATGGAATCATTACCACCACGTTTTTTCAAGTCCTCTTTGGATAATCCAACACCATCTTTAATACAAGAAGGATATGCACTACCTAAAGCAAAGTGACAAGATGCATTTTCATCAAACAATGTATTGTAGAATAAAATACCCATATCAGAAATCGGAGATTTATATGGTACTAATGCAACTTCACCAAGCATTTTTGCGCCTTCATCTGTATCCAATAAACGTTTCAATGCTTCATAGCCCTCTTTTGCAGAGTAATCTACCACAACACCATCTTTAAAAGTTAAGCTAAACTCAGAAATCAATGTACCTTGATAGTTTAATGGCATTGAGCTTACAACCGTACCATTTACTTTATCTTTGTGTGGCATTGAGAACACTTCTTCAGTTGGCATATTCGGGAAATAGTAAACCCCATCAGATGTAATATCTCCGCCGCCCTCAAAGATATAATTTTCAGGCATACCAACTGTAATATCAGTACCTAAGCTGTTTTTAAAATGCAAAGATGCAAATTGCTTTTCATTTAAGTATTGAGATTTTGTAAACAAGGTACGTTTATGATCTTCCCAAGCTTGCACTGGGTTTGGTTGGTCAATACGAACTGCTTTGAAGATTGCTTCCCATAGTTTTTCAACCGCTGTTTGTTCATCACAATCAGGGAATACTTTCTTTGCCCATGCAGGAGTTGGAACAGAAACAATATTCCAACAAATTTTATTTAAATCTCTTAAATCGTTAAATGGTTTTAATGCTATATGACCGGCTTTTGTACTAGCAGCCAATTTAGCTGAATCTACACCCTTAAATATTTCAGGATCGGTTGCAGCAATCATTACAAATGCTGCTCCACGTTTTGCATAATAATTCTCAGATTCGCCCACCCAATCAGGATAGCTTTCAAATACTTCTAATGGTGCATTTAAATATTTCATTCGCATTAGCTTTTCATCTTTGTAATGCACGATTACTTCTTTTGCACCTAATTTATATGCACTCTCAGCCACAGCTCGTGCAAATTCTGCACACTCGATTGGTGCACGAATTACTAGTTCTTGATCTTTTTGAATGTTAACGCCTAATCGCGCCACAAGTTCAGCGTATTTTTGTAGTTTATCTTGAAAACTCATATCATTACCGCCTTTCTATTTCTCCCTTTATTCTACCACTTATTATTCCGTTTATCAACTATACTTGAAATCATTCACAATAGATTTACAATCTATACTGTTTTAGTGTGAATTATTGTATTTTTGCTCTAAATTCAAGCAATAATAGTCTACTTGAAAAGAAGTTACAAATCCACTTTTACGATATAATTCATAAGCTGGTGGATTATTGGAATCCACATCTAAAACCACACGTTTTTTCTTTTGATATGCTGTTTCCAAGGCAAGACCTAATAATTGTTTTCCAAATCCCTTTCCTTGCATACAAGGTTTAATACCTAACCCATAAAGGAAAGCGTGATTGGCTTCATAATGTATATTAAATGTTCCCATAGGCTCATTTTTATAATATGTAAGATAGATAGCCCTATCCTTTGAATCCATTGCATTTTGAATGAAATTTTGGTTTTCTTCTTCCGACATATCAAAAATTTCTCTTGTTAGTTTTATACATTCCTCTTGATTCATTGTGGAAACATTCATAAGCAATAAATTACTATGAGAAGGAATCTTTGTTTTATCGGTATGTTGCATTCGATATTCTGAACGTTCAAAAGTAATTCCTTCTTTCTTTTGTAACACCTGCTCACCCGTTTTACTAACTGGTTCAACAACAAACAATACTTGCGTAATGCCCGCCGGTAGTAACACGCTTACAGCTGTCTGATAAAGCTGATTAAAACGTCCTTGTCTTCGATATGCAGGGTGAGTATAAGCAATAATCTCCGCTTCATGGCTCTGAGGCATAAACGTTGTTAAAAATGCTACCAACTTTGAGTCTTCATAGCCTAAATAAAAACAAGCTAAATTTTGATTAAAGTTAATTTCATTAGATAAAAATGCTTCGTTTTGCAATCCATCATAGGCAAAGCAGTCTTTAATTAGAATCGTTATATCATGAATCTGCATTGCATCTAAAATATTAGTTTCAATTATCTTCATTCATTGTCTCCTATAGACTGTAATGTTAACGTTATTATATCATACGTTTTTTTGTTATACAAGAAAAGCCTACGCAAAAAGGAGTCATCGTACCTGATGACTCCTTATCATTAAAAATTGCTTAGTTGCTTCTTCTTTTATATTTAATAGCTACAAGTGTCATTGCTGCAAAGGCAAGTGCAAAGCCCAGTTGAATACCAAAGCTTAGTAATACAGGACTCAAAGTTCCCATATTAAATGTGACTAGTGAATCTATCGTATTATTGGCTTTAATAAACCAAAATACAGGATTGATTACACCAAATTTAAGCAATGATTTATTTAACAATTCTTGTGGAACAAATGCACCACCCAAGAAACCTAAACCTAAAGCTGCACAGTTTGCAATTGGCCATATAGCAGCTTTGGAAGTTATCATATTTGCTACAAAAAACCCAAAGCACAATGAAAATACTGAGAAGCTGAATGTATTCAAAATCCAATAAAGACCTTTTATACTAAACACATCATCGGTATACATAATGAGTGCAATCATGATAAACACAATATACACTGCTAACATTAACAGCATATTTGCTGACAACATTTTAATTGTAAAGGATGACTGTTTTTGTGGAGAAGCAATACAGCGACGTTTTACGTTTAATTCATTGATACTCAACATAATCATTGGAATAGCAAGTATCATAATGGAAAGCATAGGATAGGAAAAATAATTCATATAGAAATTCGCACTGGATTTTTCATCAACATCCTCTTTATCAGTTGCAACCATATTCACCTTTGTTGATATTGCTAAATCATCTTGTATGGCTTGATAGTCAATCTCACCTGTTCCGTTTTGATATATCTTTGCTGTATTTAGATAGCTATCAATTAAGTTATGAACCAGCATGGCATTTGTTCCATCAGGAATTTGCATTGACTCAATTTTAAGTGGTGTTCCTTTTTGAAAAGCTTCTGTAAATCCTTTTGGAATAATTGCAATATAATCTACTTCACGGAAGAATAATGAATCTTTATAAGTTTGTTCATCGTCTTTTAGTGTTTTTAATTTTGCTTTATCACCAATAAATTCAGTAAGCTCCTTTGACAATTCCCCGCCATCACGATTGACTACAGCGACCCTACACTTTGTTAATTCAAAGCTGTCTTTCGGAGTAGTTCCAATCTGGCTGAACATAACGGTTAGCGAAGCAAAAATAACAACAAACATGATGATAGGACCTAATGCATTCTTTTTTAGAATTTTGAAAAACAAACTATAAACTTGCATATTTCTGCCTCCTTACCTTAAAGTATGTGACGCCACAACCCAATACACCAAATACAACAAGAATTGCTAGGTTGATAAAGTATCTTTCGTTGATGCCATAATAATAAAGTGAATACAAACCGTCTGTAACTAAGTTTAATGGGTTAATGTAGGAAAGAATCGGCATGGTTTGCTGTACCCAATATTTGATATTCACTGCCATCATACCTGCTAAGAAAGAGCCTAACATTGTAAAGCTAACGATTACACCTACTTTAAATCCTGTCTTTTTAATAAATACGCTCATCATAGCACCTAACATTACCCCTGTGAAGCAACCTACAAACACAAGCAATATAATATAACCCATTCCTTTACCAAAATCTAATCCCAATACAAATTTCATAAAGACTAGTGACAATAATACAAACGCAAAATGGAATAGAACGGTGCAGCTTAAAGAAGAGGTAAGTGCTTTTAGCTTATGGGTTGGTGCTACATTGACTCTTGCAGCTGTTGCGGTTTGATCAGCTTGAAGCATCTCAATATCGACAATTGCTTGTGTACCGCCCATTAAGCTGGACATTGCTATTAACGCATAGAAAAAGATTACCGTTGTATTCGTTGCTGTGCCAATCGGCTTATTTTGTGTATATGGTTCTCTTACATTGATTTCTTTTAAGAAATTTGTTTTCAATACTTCCGGATTTTTTTCAATTACACCATTTATAGTTGCTGTCACCTGATTATAAGCGTCCAACACATTTTTTAAAATGCTTTGATTGATACCATTTTGGGTAACGGCTAACTGCATATTTCCTTTTACATCAATTACACCGCTTACTTTTCCTTCGTTCAGCATTTTTGTTGCTGCTTCTTGATTGGTTGATGTAATATTACATAAATCAGTTTCCTTTAGCATTTTGACAAAGTCTTGATTATCCGTTTCATTCACAATTGCTACATTGATTTTTTGGAATGTCTCGCCGGCTAAGACGTTTGTGAATGCCATATAGAAAAAGGTGGACATTATAATTGGAAACAAAATAAGCCAAAACAAATTTTGTTTATCACGCAGCATCATAAGCAAGCGATATTTGAATATATGAAAAAACATCGTTGTTTCCTTCCTTCTTACAAAGTGAATTATTTATAATAAATGGGGTTCTAATCTCGTAATGCTTTACCCGTGATTTCCAAGAACACATCATTTAAAGTTGGTAATTCAGAATACACCTTACCATATGTTATCTTTTGCTCTTCGACGAATGCTAGAATCATAGCAATACTGCTCTTTCCACTCTTAGCGCTGATTGTAAGTTTATCATCTGCATAATCAACTGACATAATGTTTGGAAGCTGTTTTAATCGGTTGATTGTTTCCTCTTTAACATTGAACGCTTCTAAAACAATTTTCTCACCCGTTGCAATCATTGCTTTCAGCTCTTCTTTTGTTCCGAGTGCAATCACCTTACCATTATCAAGGATTGCAATACGTGTACAAATTTGCTCTACTTCTTCCATGTAATGTGAGGTATAAATAATTGTTGCCCCTTGTTCATTTAGCTTCTTGATTCCTTCAAGAATATTGTTTCTGCTTTGTGGATCTACCGCTACGGTTGGCTCATCTAATATAATCAATTTTGGTTTATGTGCGATACCACAAGCGATATTTAATCTTCTTAATAAACCGCCGCTTAACTTTTTCGGATAGAATTTTCTAAATTCCTGTAAGCCCACAAACTCAATTGCTTCTTCGACCAATTCTTTTCGTTTTGCTTTATCGGTAATATAAAAGCCGCAAAAATAATCAATGTTTTCGTAAACCGTTAATTCGTTGAATACTGCTACGTTTTGCATTACAATTCCAATATCTCGTTTGCTTGCATATGCGGTTGGAGTCATTTCTTTTCCGAATACTTGTATATCGCCCTTATCATATTTGAGCAAAGATAAAATGCAGTTAATTGCAGTTGTTTTTCCTGAACCATTTGGCCCTAACAATCCAAAAATTTCGCCTTCTTCAATTGAGAGATTCAGATGATCAAGTGCGATTAAGTCGCCATATCGTTTTACTAAATTTGTAATTTCAACTATCATAACAATTCTCCTTATTTGTTTTGTTGTTATTATTATATTAAATTGCCTTGCTGCTAAACAGTGCAAAATGTCATCAGTTTGGCATGACATTTGTCATAAAGTAAGTATACAATTTGGAAATGTTATGGTATTATTGGAGTAGAAAACATTGTTTCTACTCCAATACAATCTTATATCTTTCTTTTGTAAATTCATTTAAAGATAAATGATTGAGCGTTATTGACCTATTTTTAATCGTTGCTTTGTAAACAATAAATACAATATTGAAAAGACAGAGAGGAGAATCTATGAACAGTATTATTGACCGAATTATTTTACTGATATTTGCCACTCTTACTTGCTTTTTGTGTGCTGACCCAAACATTGGAATTATTCCTCTGTTGGTTGTCATTTCAATTACCAGTATCAACGAATTTTTTGCTAATCAGAAGCTTGCATTGACACTATTTTTCGGTTATTTGATTTTATGTTTTTTTATACCGTCCTTTATCATTTTTTCTCCTGTACTGCTTTATGACTTATTCCACACGCGCTTTCAGCTTTTCGGCTTTTTTGCGTTTCTACCTTTATTTGTCCATTTTTCTGTATTCTCAATTTCTGAAGTTGCAATTTTATTATGCATTGCTTGCTGTGCATTATGGCTACGAAAAAAGACCATTCAACATGCCACCTTACAACAACAATTTATTACTCAAAGAGATACACTAACCGAACTATCTATTACACTAGAGCAAAAAGTTGCCGAGTTAATGCAAAAGCAAGATGATGATGTTACTCTTGCAACACTGAATGAGAGAACACGCATAGCAAGAGAAATTCATGATAATGTTGGTCATTTACTATCCAGCTCAATTTTACAACTTGGTGCGCTAATGGCAATTACAAAAGATGAATCCACAAAGCAAAACCTTTCTATTTTAAAAGATACGCTTTCTACAGGTATGGATTCTATTCGTTCCAGCGTGCATAATTTACAAGATAATGCAGTAGATTTATATAGCCAAGTCAATCGTATTGTTAAAGAATTTACGTTTTGTAAAGCTGAGCTTAACTATGACATGACTGAAACGATCCCAATTCAATCACGCTATGCTGTAATTGCAATTGTAAAAGAAGCACTTGCTAACGTTATCAAACATTCCAATGCAACACACGTAACGATTTCTTTATATGAACATCCAAAGCTGTATCAGTTAATCATAAGCGATAATGGTACCAAAAAAAGCGCAAATAGTTGTTATGGTATGGGGCTTGATAATATGAAACAGCGTGTTGCCGGATTAAATGGTATCATCAATATATCAGATACAAACGGTTTCCGAATTTTTATCTCTTTTCCAAAGGAAACAAAACACTAATACTGAATGAAAGAATGAGGTATCCGTATGAGAATTATAATTGTAGATGATGATAAGCTGGTTGCAATGTCTTTGAAAACCATTATTTCAGCTACAAGCGAAATTGAAGTGGTCGCCATTGGTGCGAATGCTCGAGAGGCTGTTTCGCTTTATCGAGAGCATCAGCCGGACATTATGCTAATGGATATTCGTATGGGTGAACAAACAGGTCTTGATGCGGGAAAAGAAATACTCCAAAAATATCCATCTGCAAAAATTTTATATCTAACTACATTTGCAGATGACGAATATATTATTACAGCATTAAAAATTGGTGCAAAAGGCTATATATTAAAGCAGAATTATGAAAGTATTATTCCTGCACTGCATGCAGTATCTATGGGGCAAACCGTTTTTGGTGAAGAGATTGTTACCAAGCTGCCGAATATATTAAGCAATACCAGTGAAAAGAAAAATGTTGAGCAATATGGGCTATTACCAAAGGAAATAGAAATTATAGAGTTAGTTGCGCAAGGATTATCCAACAAAGAAATATCCTCTCAGCTTTTTTTAAGCGAGGGTACTGTACGCAATTATATGAGTACAATTTTAGAAAAGCTTGAGCTTCGTGACAGAACGCAATTAGCAATTTTCTACTTTAATAAAATGCAATAAAGGAGGGCGTTTGCCCTCCTTTTACTCTTTTTACAGTTTAGCTTCCATCACAATAATATTCCAGTCTTTTCGACCTTGTTCCTTTGTAACAACTCTGCAAACTTCAACAAAATTATTCTTCGTCCAAAAGCTATATCCATCTTTATTTTCAACCAAACAACCAAGTTGAATGAACAAATAACCACTATCTTTAACTACTTGTTTAAAGGCTGTTATCACCTTTGTACCTATTCCTGACTGTTGAAGACTATTATCCAGCATAAATAAACCGATCCATACTGTAGATTCATTTGGATATCCAAGCAAAAAATCCATAATCGCGATAAGCTGATTTTCTTGATATAATCCTATGAAAAATTTTTGCTCTTTAGGAATCATCGGTGGACATTCTAATATGCCATTTACAACATCATCATAGGTTACATCTCTGCCTAATTCATACTCATAGTATTTTTTATTGCTTTGTGCTAGCCCTAATACCTCATTGTAATTTTGCTGTTGTATTTGTTTCACCAAAAAATTCGGTAAAGCAGTACGTATTTTTTCTAATATTGTATTCATACACTATATTCTTACTTTCTAAAGGGATTTTCTTTTTTTGCAAGGCACCATACCGCCATTACAAATCCAATTGCCATAAAAGAAAAGGATAGTCCTTCAAAAAATCCTAACGTAAAATCTGAAATGGTTAAATAATTTGCATATATTCTTGTGCCTACAAATAAAATTGCTCCAATTGGAAGTGATAATAAAGCTGCTTTTTTCATTACTTTCACCTTCTACCATCAAATTGTTCATATTATCAATGTAATGATGTTGCTATCAATTGCATTAAAATCATACCTACTATCAAAATTCCATAGAAAATCAGATAACCGATTGACCAGCCCGAAGTGAATGCTGTACCAATCTTCGCTCCAGTTTTCATATAGGTTTCATCACCTTTTGAAATCTCTTTAAACTTCTTCCAATATAAAATTGTTGCAACCACTATAATCAATACGCCCACTACTATATAAATATAATCTACAAAACCAGAGTATTTTGAGCCCTCTGGAAACAGGTAACCCAGTAGCATAGATATACTGTTATTTATAATATGTGCAACTATGGCAGGTATAATGGTATTTGCTTTCACCGTTAAGATACCAAGAACAATTCCCATTAAAAATGGTGGTATAAACTGAACCAAATTCCCATGAAATAATGAAAATAAAATTGAAGTCAATATAATTGCAAACATAGAACCATATTTCTGCAAAGACTTTAATAGAAAGCCTCTAAATATGATTTCTTCAAAGATTGGGCCAACCACGCATACATATGTAAGCATTAACACAGCCCAAATTGGCTGATCTTTCGGTAATGAAAAATCAGGTGCAGGAATTGGGATTCCCAGCTTTTCAAATAACATCAGATATAAAGTCGCAATCAGGCTGCCCACTCCTCCTGCGGCAAGGCAGGTAATAACGCCTGCGGCATTTCTTAAAATGCCTGTTTCAGATTTACGAAAAAAACTTTTTAGCTTGATTTTATATACGAATTTTGCAATAACGATAACAACAATGTCTATTATGATTATCGGAAGAAGTGAAGCTATAAATACAAACATTCCATTTTGGGGGTCAACCGCTTTCATAAAATCAAATGTATCAAGAGATGCACCATTCGCCATTTTAATAGCAACAGATAAAAAAATATAGAAAAATAATAATATGAATGCAAGAATATTTCCGCCCAGTCCTAATATAAGTAATAGCATTGAAGATTTTCCTGCTGTTTTTTTCAAATCACGCTTGTATTCTTCTTTTGGATCCAATCCATAATAGTTTTGTTGATACAACGTCGGGTCAATTGTCGCATATTGTTGGTATTCTTGGCTTTGTTGTTCCATTCTATTACCACCTTTATTTGTATTACTTAAATAATACAGTAATTCCACAGGTTTGTCAATTACATTGTTTACTTTGTAGATTAAATGATTTCATATATATTCTAATGTATAGTTTTAAAAACATTATATCAAACAGCTACCCCCATACCAAAATAGTATGGGGGGTAAATCATGAGTATAGACATATGATTTCTTAAATTATCCTAATTTGAAGATTAGACTTTTTATGAAATGCTTGTTTCAAGTATTTTTTTATAATCAGAGCCGGTTGTTGACATATAGTCAACTTTTCCATTCTTATCAAATTGAATGATACCATCTATTTTTATTTCTTGTTCCGAACTTTTATCAATACTCATCATTGCTTTCATTACATAGGAATAATGATTTTTCTGTTTATCATCTTGCTTCACAACAATTTCCTTTGGCGTAATTGCAATTTTTTTATCTATAGACATTATGTGCATCATAATAATTGATGAATAAAAACTCGAACCTGCGTCTTTTAGCGTATTCTCTGCTACATAATTCCCAAATTCTTTGGAAATAGCATCTTCAAGGTTTTGCGTTGGCACTTGTTCAATTGTAATAGAACTTGAACCATCTTTACTTGTTACGGATTCCAAATCTTTTGTTTGTGCTGTACGAATACTTTCATTTGGCAATGTAAACGCAATCTTTACTAATGATTTCGCCTTTGCTTGATTATTTTCACCAGATTTGCAACTAGAGAAGCTAATAAATACGCATAGCAGTAAGATGGTTAGTACCAATCTTTTTTTCATATAATGAACACCTCGTCATTCTAATATTTTATGCAGCAACAAATTCAAAACCACGCCAAAAAGAGTCCTGTGATAAATTTCCATTGAATGTACCATGTATTCCACCATTTGGACAACTCACAACATATCTTCGTGAAATTTCATTTGATTCAGTGTCTTTAGTTTTATTGTTATCCACTGCCCATATACTACTAGTACTAAACAACATTGTTACCATTAACATCAAACTAACGACCATTGAAATTTTTCTACTTTTTCTTTTCATTTTAATTCCTCTTTCCATCAAAATTTAGATATTAAGAGTATTAGAATTTCTCTTAATATCCATATTATATATATATATATAATATGTCAAGTATTTACTGGTAACAAAATGGTAACATTGTGAGGAGAAACCATATTAACATAAAAATCTCTATCATTTCGGACTTATTTAAAAAAAGTATCATATTAGAACAGAAAACGTCCATACCAAAATTGGTATGGACGCAACAAAAAGACCATGCCTAATTAGGGCATGGTCTTTTTCTATATAAGCTATACTAACTCAATAATAGCCATCTCTGCAGCGTCACCACGACGTGGACCTGTTTTAATTATACGAGTATAACCACCGTTTGCTTCTGCATATTTTGGTGAAATCTCATCGAATAATTTTTTAACAACTTCTTCTTTTGTGATAAAGCTAAATGCTTGACGCTTGGAGTGGAGATTATTAGTTTTGCCAAGAGTAATCATTTTCTCGGCCATAGCGCGAACCTCTTTTGCTCTGGAAACTGTGGTTTCAATCTTGCCGTTCTCTAAAAGGTAAGTAACCATAGCTCTTAGCATTGCTTTTCTGTGGTCAGAGGTTCTGCCAAGTTTTCTGCTTCCTGCCATTGAAATTCACTCCTTACTGGATCATAGCACTTTTAAACAATTTGTATTTAAAACGCTATTCGTTATCCTTATTCTTCGTCTGAAGCTAGGTTAAGGCCGAGCGAATGTAGCTTTGCAATAACCTCTTCAAGTGACTTTTTACCAAGGTTTCTGACTTTCATCATTTCTTCCTCGGATTTATTCGTTAGGTCTTCTACCGTGTTAATTCCTGCACGTTTCAAACAATTGAATGAGCGCACAGATAAGTCAAGTTCCTCAATAGTCCTCTCGAGGTCTTTTTCTAAAAGGTTTTCGCCTTTTTCAACCATTATCTCTACATTTGCAGCTTGCTCGTCTAAATTAACAAACAAGTTGAGGTGATCATTGAGAACCTTGGCTGCAAGAGATACAGCTTTTTTGGCAGAAATTGTGCCATCTGTCCATACCTCTAAAGTCAACTTATCATAATCGGTGATTTGACCAACGCGTGTATTTTCCACTGAATAATTAACCTTTATTACAGGTGTGTAGATACTGTCTACTGCAATTGCACCGATGTTGCTTGATACATCAGCTTTGTTTTTTTCTGCAGGAACATAGCCACGACCCTTATCTAATACGATTTCCATAAACAGTCTTGCACCTTCACATAAAGTTGCAATATGCATACCAGGATCTAGTATTTCTACTTCAGAATCAGCTTTAATAGTACCTGCAGTTACTTCGCATTCACCCTCAGCTTCGATATAAACTGTTTTAGGGGAATCCCCATGTAACTTCGCTGTTAAGCCTTTAATGTTTAATACAATCTCAGTTACATCTTCTTTAACACCTGGAATGGTTGAAAATTCGTGTTGCACGCCGTCAATCTTAATTGACTTTACTGCAACGCCGGGAAGTGAAGATAATAGTACGCGTCTTAAGCTGTTGCCTAAAGTTGTACCATATCCACGCTCGAGGGGCTCTAGTACAAATTTTCCGTAGGTTGCATCGTTGCCGTTGTTTTCCATTTGAATTTTAGGCTTTGTCATTGGATTAGTAATTGATTCCTGCGGATTTGCTAAGCTTTCTACCATGTTTAAAACCCTCCTATTCACAGCTTCATGCTGTAATTTCGTTTACCATTCCCTTAAAGCATAAAAGAACATTATGCAATATTATTTAGAATAATACTCAACGATTAGAAGCTCTTGAACATCAAGATCAATATCTTCACGGTTAGGTAATCTAACAACTTTTGCTTCTAAAGTTTCTTTATTCATATCTAGCCACATTGGAACTGGACGAGAGCCACAAGTTTCAACGATAGCTTTGAATTTTTCGCTTCCACGGCTTTTTTCGCAAACAGCAACAACATCGCCTTCTTTTACTTGGTAAGAAGGAATGTTTACTCTTTTGCCGTTTACAGTGTAGTGACCATGAACAACAAGTTGTCTAGCTTCAGCTCTTGAAGTTGCAAGACCTAGTCTGTAAACAACGTTATCTAAACGTGATTCCAAAATTCTTAGCAAGTTTTGACCTGTCATGCCAGGTTTACGTTCAGCAGCATCGAAGTAACCTTCGAATTGGCTTTCTAAAACGCCGTAGTAACGTCTTGCTTTTTGTTTTTCTCTTAACTGAATACCATATTCAGTGATTTTTTTACGGTTTTGTCCGTGTTGTCCTGGGGCATATGCTCTACGAGTTACAGAACATTTATCAGAATAACATCTTTCACCCTTTAGGAACAATTTAGCGCCTTCACGACGGCACATTCTACAAACCGCACCGGTATATCTAGCCATTACTGGTTACACCTCCTGATTAAAAATATTAAACGCGTCTTCTTTTTGGTGGACGACATCCATTGTGTGCAATAGGTGTTACGTCTTTGATCATAGATACTTCTAGACCAACTGCTTGTAGCGCACGAATTGCAGCCTCACGACCGGATCCTGGTCCTTTTACATACACTTCAACAGTCTTTAGACCATGTTCTTGAGCAGCTTTAGCTGCTTTTTCTGCAGCAGTTTGTGCAGCAAATGGAGTAGACTTTTTAGAGCCTCTAAAGCCCATTTCACCAGCACTTGCCCATGAAATTGCATTGCCTTGAACGTCTGTAATAGTTACAATAGTGTTGTTAAAGGTAGACTGAATGTGAACGGCACCACGCTCAATATTCTTACGTTCGCGGCGTCTGCGAACAACCTTTTTTGTTGTTTTAGTTGCCATAGTTCAAAGCCTCCTTTACTTCTTCTTGTTAGCAATCGTTTTCTTTGGACCTTTACGAGTACGAGCATTTGTTTTAGAACGTTGTCCTCTTACAGGCAAGCCTTTTCTATGACGAATGCCTCTGTAACATCCAATTTCGATTAGCCTTTTAATGTTTAGAGCGGTTTCTCTGCGTAGGTCACCCTCAACCACATTATTTTTATCAATATATTCTCTTAGCGCAGATACCTCATCCTCAGTTAAATCCTTGATTCTAGTATCAGGATTTACGCCTGTTGCAGCGAGGATATCGTTTGCCGTTTTTTGACCGATACCAAAGATATAAGTTAAACCTACTTCAACTCTTTTCTCTCTTGGTAAGTCAACACCAGCTATACGAGCCATTAAAGTTGCACCTCCAATACAGTGTGAACACAACGAACCATCTAAAGCCTATTAGCCTTGACGTTGTTTGTGTTTAGGGTTTTGGCAAATCACCATGATACGTCCTTTGCGTTTGATTACCTTGCATTTTTCGCATATTGGCTTAACCGAAGGTCTTACTTTCATTTGAAATTACCTCCTTATTGGTATGATGAACATCTTTATTCATCTTGACCTGCTTTGTTTCTACTTACTGGAACGCTTTTAACGCCCCATTTTTAGGCATTTGTTGGGTTTTCCTTAAATGTCCTATTTGGAGGAACGCCAAGTAATGCGTCCCCATGTGTAATTGCTAATGCAATAACACAGTTAAATCATAGGGCGACATTTCAACCGTCACCATTATCCATGGCGATAAGGTGAAACGTAAGCCTACTATTTAGAACGCCAAGTAATGCGTCCCTTTGTTAAATCATAGGGCGACATTTCAACCGTCACCTTATCGCCAGGCAGAATTCGAATAAAATTCATTCTTAGCTTGCCTGAAATATGGGCTAGGATTGTATGTCCGTTTGGAAGCTCTACTTTGAAAGTTGCGTTTGGCAACGATTCAACGACAGTGCCTTCAATTTCAATAACATCGTCTTTTGACAAGCATATACCTCCCTATTCAGCGACGGAAATTGCTTGATTACCGTAATTGTAATCCCACAACACGCGCCTTAACTTAAGATCTGTGTCTATTTGTTCTAAATCAACAATCTTTGTAGTTTTGCTCATGTGAAGTAGATTTTTTTTCTTAGGATTTTCAAGCTTACGGCGTTTGCCATCCGCAATATATCCAAAGTTGTTTTCTAGCTTCACAAGAACATAAAAACGATTCTGATCGTGTCCTGAATTAGAACGAACAATCATCCCTGTTTGAAACTGCACTCAGATTGCCTCCTATATTTTCGTTAGGATTTTTGCACCGTCGTCAGTTATGACAATGGTGTGCTCAAAATGTGCAGATAAGCTTCCTGAAACAGTTTCCACAGTCCATCCATCGGAAAGCATTTTCACATTGTCACCAACCAAGTTAATCATTGGCTCAATTGCGAGTGTCATTCCCTTTACTAAGCGAATACCTTTGCCTTTCGTTCCGAAGTTTGGAACTTCAGGATCCTCATGAAGATTTCTTCCAACACCGTGACCTACGTAATTCTTAACTACACCGTAGCCAAAAGACCTTGCGTAAGATTCAACGGCATAGGAGATATCTCCCATACGATTTCCCGGTTTTGCCTGTTCAATCGCTCTATACAAACATTCATTGGTTACCTCAAGCAGCTTTGCCGCTTCTTGTGAAACCTCACCCACCCGATAGGTAAAGGCATTATCTCCATGATATCCTTTATAGAATGCACCAACATCCACACTAACGATATCGCCATCTTTTAAAATGACTTTTGAAGAAGGTATTCCATGAATTACTTGATGATTAACTGATATGCACGCACTTGCGGGAAATCCACCGTATCCTAAGAAAGAGGGTTTTGCACCATGTGATACGATTTCTCGATGAATCGCTTCATCGATCTCTTTCGTAGAAACTCCGGCTCTCATATACTTTTGAGCAATATGAAGAGCTTGTGCAGATATTTTGCAAGCCTCGCTCATTTCAACTAATTCTCGGGCATTTTTTAAAACTACCATAATATTTACGCCTCCACAGCTTTTAAAGTCATTGCAGAAGTATCATTAACGTCTTCTTGACCATAAACTGTATACAGCTTATTTTGTGCTGAATAATATTCTTTCAATGGCTCCGTTTGTTTATGATATACTCTAAGACGTTCTAAAACAGTCTCTGGTTTATCATCATCACGAAGTACTGTTTTTCCACCACATTTATCACATATTCCTTCTACTTGAGAAGGCTTATAGTTGATATGATAAGAGGCACCACATACTTCGCAAACACGTCTACCTGAAATTCGCTGCGTAATATTCTCATCACTAACTTCAAGATCAATTACTTTACTGATGATAATCCCCATATTATCCAAAGCCTCAGCTTGTGGAAGTGTACGTGGAAAGCCATCTAAAATAAAGCCATTGCTGCAATCATCATTTGCAATTCTTTGAACAACTAATTGAATCACAACATCATCCGGCACAAGTTGACCTTTATCTATAAAGACTTTAGCCGCCTTACCCATCTCTGTTTGATTTTTAATTGCTTCACGAATGATATTGCCTGTTGAAATAGTAGGAATCCCATATTTTTCACTTATAATTTCTGCTTGCGTACCTTTTCCAGCACCCGGAGCACCTAACATAATAAGCTTCATAATATCCTTCCCCTTTTATCTTCTTATTCTAAGAATCCTTTATGGTGACGCATCATCAATTGAGATTCCAATTGACGCATAGTATCCAATGCAACACCAACGATGATGATAATTGATGTACCACCTAGTGCAACAGGAATGCTTGTAATAGAGTTGAAGATAATTGGGAAAATTGCGATAAATCCTAAGAACAACGCACCGATGAATGTAATTTTAGCAATTACTTTTGCAATAAAGGTTGATGTTGGTTTTCCAGGACGAATACCAGGGATCGCACCATTATTGCTCTTGATATTATTGGCAATTTCTATTGGATTATATTGTACTGCAACATAAAAATAGTTAAAGCCGATAATTAACAAGAAATATAATATTCCATAGAACCAATGAGATGGTGACATAACTGTTAAGAAGCCATACCAGAATCCGCCTGGTTTAGGATTTGCAAAACGAGCTATCATACCAGGTAAACTTACAAGTGAACTTGCAAAGATAATTGGCATAACGCCGCTCATGCTAACTTTGATTGGAATATGGGAGTTTTGGCCACCGTACATTTTTCTGCCGACTACACGTTTTGCATATGCAACAGGAATACGACGTTCACCTTCATTCATTACAATGATTAAAACAATCATTCCAGCGAATATTAACAAGATAATAGGAACTAATATGAAGTTTTTACCACCTTGCATGAAGTTCTTCCATAGTACATCAAATGTTTGTGGTAGACGAGAGATAATATTGGCAAACAAGATAATAGAAATACCGTTGCCGATACCCTTTTCAGTAATCTGATCGCCTAACCAAGTAACAACTGAAGCACCTGCTGTCAAAGATAAGATGATGGTAATCAAAGCAAAATATTTAGGGAAACCACTTAAATATTTAGCATTGATTGCACCTTCAGCTCTTACTATTGTGTAGTAAGCGTAACCTTGAAGTAAGCACATACCGACTGTTACATACTTAGTAATCTTATTCAGTTTTTTACGACCTGTTTCGCCCTCTTTGCTTAAACGCTCAAGAGCAGGAATTGCAATCGCAAGAAGCTGAACAATGATAGATGCTGTGATATATGGTTGAATGTTAAGGGCAAATATAGATGCCTTTTCAAACGCACCACCTGAGAAAGTGTTTAAAAGTCCCAAGAAATCAGTACTGTTTCCGATTTGTTGGCTCAAATGTGCACCATCAATGAATGGAGCAATTACAGCAGAACCTAAACGGAAGATAATTAAGATAAAAATCGTATAAATAATTCTTTTTCTTAAGTCGTCATTCTTGAAGGCATTTCTTATCGTTGTAAACAACTTAAATCACCTCGGTCTTTCCACCGGCTTTCTCGATTTTGTCTATTGCAGATTTTGAGAAAGCAGCTGCTTTAATAGTAAGGTTTTTTGTTACTTCGCCATTCCCAAGAACTTTAATACCATCGTATGCTTTTTTCACTAAACCAGCATCAATAATAGCTTTAGTGTCAACTACTGCTCCATCTTCAAATTTATCATTTAAATCAGAAACGTTAACGATAGCATATTTTGTTGCAAAATTATTGATGAATCCTCTTTTTGGAATTCTTCTGGATAAAGGCATTTGTCCGCCCTCAAAGCCTGGTCTTACGCCACCGCCTGAACGTGCATTTTGACCTTTATGACCTTTACCAGCTGTTTTACCATTACCAGAACCAGCACCTCTACCTTTACGTTTTGCAACGTGTGTAGAACCTGGAACTGGAGATAACTCGTGCAGTTTCATTATACTCGCACCTCCTTATTATACTAATTTGCGCTTGAAAACAATTTTGTATCTTTCAAGCTAACACAATACGTAACTGTATTGATGTTGTAATACATACTGACGTTGCTTTATTGCAAAACGTCAATATGCAAATTAGCATTCTGCTAAACGCCGAATCTTGATTCGACTCGCTTTAAAATGCGAATTCCTCATTATTATACTTTATAAATAAAGTTATGAAATCGGAATGAGTATGAAGAATACTATTCTTATAGAACTTTTACAAGATGAGCTACTTTTGCAACTTTGCCTAATGTAGCAGCGTTGTTTGGTTGCTCTGTAATATCGTTCGTTTTGCGAAGACCTAAAGACGCACATACTGCGATTTGGTCTTTCTTAATGCCGGCTAGACCTTTTACTAGCTTAATTGTTAAAGTATCTGCTTTTGCCATAATCAGTCAGCCTCCCTTAACCGTAAATTTGTTCTACAGATTTACCGCGAATTGCAGCAACTTCTTCAGCTGTGCGTAAATTTGCTAATCCGTTGATAGTTGCTCTAACAACATTACATGGGTTGTTTGAGCGAAGAGCTTTCGCACGGATATCTTGGATACCTGCTGCTTCAACAACAGCACGAACCACACCACCAGCGATAACTCCTGTTCCGTCTGGAGCTGGTTTTAGTAGAACTCTACCTGCACCAAAAGCACCAACGATTTCGTGAGGAATAGAAGTACCTTTTAGAGAAACTTTAATTAAGTTTTTCTTAGCATCTTCGATACCTTTTCTAATTGCGTCAGGAACTTCTCCAGATTTACCAAGTCCGAAACCAACAATACCGTTACCGTCTCCAACAACAACTAATGCTGCGAACTTGAAAATTCTACCACCTTTAACCGTTTTAGAAACACGGTTGATAGAAACTACTTTTTCTTTTAGATCTAATGCACTTGCATCTATTTTAGCCAAACGAATAACCTCCTCATTAAAACTTGAGGCCGCTCTCGCGAGCTCCATCAGCCAATTCTTTTATTCTTCCATGGTATAAGTAACCGCTTCTGTCGAATACAACAGCCTCGATACCTTTTTCCACAGCGAGCTTACCGATTGCCTGACCAACCTTGCGCGCAGCGTCTTTATTGCTACCATTACCTTCGAATGCTTTATCCATAGAAGATGCAGCAACTAATGTTACACCATTTACATCATCAATCAATTGAGCGTAAATATGCTTGTTAGAGCGAAATACGTTTAGGCGTGGACGCTCAGCAGTACCGGAAATCTTTGCGCGTACTCTGCGGTGTCTTTTTAGTCTTGCCTCATTACTATTAGGCTTTTTCACCATAGCTTGTCACTCCTTTAACTACTTCTTGCCGCCCTTACCGGCTTTACCTTCTTTACGTTGAACAAATTCGCCAACATAACGAATACCTTTGCCTTTGTATGGTTCCGGTGGACGTTTTTCACGAACATTTGCAGCGAATTGACCAACGATTTGTTTGTCTGGTCCGCTGATTGTAATTTTGTTTGTACCTGCAACATCGATAGTGATACCTTCGATTTCAGGCATAATAACTTGGTGAGAATAACCAATGTTTAAAACTAGGTCTTTGCCTTGTTTTGCAGCACGGTAACCAACACCTTGAATTTCTAGCTCTTTTTTGAATCCGTTCGTAACACCTTCAACCATATTAGCTACAAGTGTTCTAGTTAGACCATGAAGAGATTTGTGTTCTTTTTGTTCACTAGGACGTTTTACGTTGATAACGTTGCTTTCAACTTCAACGATCATGTCTTTGTGAAGAGTTCTTGTTAAAGTGCCTTTTGGTCCTTTAACGGTAATCACATTACCCTCAAGCTTTACTTCAACACCGGAGGGAACGTCGATTGGTTTTCTACCTATTCTAGACATAATATAAGCCCTCCTTACCAAATAAATGCAAGAACTTCGCCGCCAACATTGTCTTTTCTTGCTTGTCTATCGGTCATAATACCTTTAGATGTTGAAACAATAGCAATACCAAGGCCTTTCATAACCTTTGGCATATCTTCGCAGCTTGTGTAGATACGCAAGCCTGGTTTAGAAACTCTGCGTAGTCCACTGATAATTGGTGTTTTATTTTCGCCGTATTTCAATGTCACACGGATAATTCCTTGCTTTCCATCGTCTATAACTTGGAAGCTTTTCACATAGCCTTCATCTACTAGGATTTGAGCTATTGATTTTTTCATATTGGATGCAGGGATATCTACCGTATCATGTTTTGCTGTATTCGCATTTCTAATACGAGTCAGCAAGTCTGCAATACTATCGGTAATTTGCATGCCGTCAACCTCCTTTGCTTCGTGCTACCAGCTTGCCTTTCTCACGCCTGGAATTTGGCCTTTATAAGCCAATTCTCTAAAACAAATACGGCAAATTCCGTATTTTCTTAAATAAGCGTGAGGTCTTCCGCAAATTTTGCACCTGTTATAGGCACGGGTGGAAAACTTAGGCGTTCTTTGTTGTTTTACAACCATTGATCTCTTTGCCATAACTTATTCCTCCCTCTATTTCGCGAATGGAGCTCCCATAAGAGTTAGTAACTCTCGAGCTTCCTCGTCTGTTTTTGCTGTAGTAATGAATGTAATATCCATACCACGGATTTTATCGACTTTATCAAAATCGATTTCTGGGAAAATCAATTGCTCTTTAAGACCCATAGAATAGTTTCCACGTCCGTCAAAAGAGTTAGCATTGATTCCTCTGAAGTCACGAACACGAGGTAGAGCTACGTTAAATAGTCTATCTAGGAATTCGTACATCATATCTGCACGAAGAGTTACTTTCGCACCGATGTTCATACCTTCACGAAGTTTGAAGTTCGCTACTGATTTTCTTGCTTTACAAATTATTGGTTTTTGACCAGTAATTTTAGCTAAGTCAGAAACGATTGCGTCCATCATTTTTGAGTTACTGCCTGCTTCACCGCTAGCAACATTCACGACGATCTTATCAAGCTTCGGAATTTGCATGACACTTTCATAGCCAAATTTGCTCATTAGAGCAGGAGCCACTTCTTTTGAATAGTAGTCCTTTAATCTTGCCATACTAGGTTTCCTCCTTACTTAATTTCTCCGCCGCATTTCTTGCAAACGCGAACTTTTTTACCATCTTCAACTTTAACGCCAGTTCTAACTGGTGCTTTACATTTAGAACAGTAAACTTGAACTTTACAAGCGTAAACTGGTGCTTCTGCTTTCACAATACCGCCAGGTTCGCCCATTCTTCTAGGTTTTACGTGTTTAGTTACAAGGTTGATACCTTCGATAATTACTTTGCCTTCTTTAGGGCTAACTTCTAAAACTTTACCAGTTTTACGAGTGCCTTTTGCGTCAGCATATTTATCGTTGTATTTACCAGTCATTAAACAAACTGTATCGCCTTTTTTAATATGCAAATTATTCATTTAATAGCCCCCCTTATAGTACTTCTGGAGCAAGGGATACGATCTTCATGAAATCTCTATCACGAAGCTCTCTTGCAACTGGGCCAAAAATACGGGTGCCCTTTGGGTTTTTATCTTCTCTTACAATTACCGCTGCATTCTCATCAAAACGGATATATGAACCGTCATCACGGCGTAATCCTTTTGCGGAACGAACGATTACTGCTTTTACTACGTCGCCTTTTTTTACTGCGCCGCCTGGTGCTGCTTTTTTCACAGAAGCTACCACAACGTCACCTATGTTAGCGTACCTTCTTCTGGAACCGCCTAACACGCGAATACACATTAACTCTTTGGCACCGCTGTTATCGGCTACCTTAAGGTAAGTTTGCATCTGTATCACAGTGCGTTCCTCCTTTCGGCTATCGGATCTAAATTATTTAGCCTTTTCAATAATTTCAACTACACGCCAGCGTTTGTCTTTAGACAATGGTCTTGTTTCCATAATCTCAACGCGGTCGCCTATACCACATTCGTTGTTTTCATCGTGGGCTTTAAGCTTAACTGTGCGTTTAATAATTTTTTTGTATAGTGGATGTTTTACGTTGTCAGCAATAGATACAACTACAGTTTTATCCATTTTGTTGCTTACAACAGTACCTACTCTAGTTTTTCTGAGGTTTCTTTCGCTCATAGCTTAAATCCTCCTTCCATTATTGCTCACTGTTTAATTCGTTTGCACGAATTACGGTTTTAATGCGAGCAATATCTTTCTTTACTGCTTTAATTCGCATTGGGTTTTCCAATTGATTAACAGCTAGTTGGAAGCGAAGATTAAAAAGCTCTGATTTAAGTTCAGCCAACTTATTATTTAACTCAACAAGTGACATGTCACGAATTTCGTTTGCTTTCATTATTGCTCACCACCTGTCTTTTCTTCGGCAACAGTTGCTGCCTTAGTTACGAATTTACATTTGATAGGAAGTTTGTGCATTGCAAGACGCATAGCCTCACGAGCAACCTCTTCTGAAACGCCTGCAATTTCGAACATAACTCTACCCGGTTTTACAACCGCTACCCAATACTCTGGAGAACCTTTACCTTTACCCATTCGAGTTTCAGCAGGTTTTTCAGTGATTGGTTTATCAGGGAATATTTTAATCCATACTTGACCGCCACGTTTGATGTAACGAGTCATAGCGATACGAGCCGCCTCGATTTGGTTGGAAGTAATCCATGCTGGCTCGAGAGCTTGTAGACCATATTCACCATGGCTTACAGTATTACCGCGTGTTGCTTTACCGGTCATACGACCTCTTTGTTGACGACGGTATTTCACTCTTTTTGGTAATAGCATTATTTACTTCCTCCTTCCATCTTGGAGTTTTCGCGAGGTTTTCTAGCTGGACGTTTGCTTGCAGGTCTTTCTTTTTTCTCAGAAACTGCAGGAGTAGAAACTTGTCCTTTTAGAACCTCACCTTTGTAGATAAATACTTTTACGCCAAGTTTGCCGTAAGTTGTATTTGCTTCAGCAAATCCGTAATCAATATCAGCACGAATTGTATGAAGTGGGATTGTACCTTCGTGGTATACTTCAGCACGAGCGATTTCAGCACCGCCTAAACGGCCAGCAACACGGATTTTAATACCTTTTGCGCCTAAACGCATTGTACGACCGATTGCTTGTTTCATAGCTCTTCTGAAGGAAACTCTTCGCTCAAGTTGAGCACAAACACTCTCTGCAACTAATTGTGCAGACATGTCAGGTTGTTTTACCTCGATGATATTTACAATCACAGGTTTTTTCATCATAGCTTCCAAATTAGCACGAAGCTTTTCAATTTCAGCGCCACCTTTACCAATTACAAGTCCAGGCTTAGCACAATGAACGTTAACTCTAACTCTCACTGCATCACGCTCGATTTCCACACGTGGAACGCCAGCGGCAAATAAGCTCTTTTTGATATATTCACGAACTTTGTAATCTTCAACTAAAGTGTCGCCAAAAGCGTTTTTATTCGCAAACCAGCGGGAATCCCAGTCTTTAATAACGCCCACTCTTAGTCCATGTGGGTTTACTTTTTGTCCCATAGTTTACCTCCTCTTTCAGCTTATTCCATTTCCTTAAGAACCAAAGTAACGTGTGAAGTTCTTTTTAGAACTCTAAACGCACGACCTTGCGCTCTTGGTCTTATTCTCTTTAAAATAGGACCCGGACATACAAAACACTCAGAAACATATAAAGCTTCTTTGTTCATATTGTGGTTATTTTCTGCGTTAGCGATGGCCGATTTCAGAAGTTTTTCGAGGGGCTCGCTTGCAGCCTTTGGTGTGTGCTTCAAGATAGCCATTGCTTTATCAACAGGCTGTTTTCTTATTAAATCAAGTACGATTTGCACTTTTCTAGGTGCAATACGTACATATCTTAGATAAGCTCTTGCTTCCATTTAAAATCCTCCTTCCGGCCTATTTTCCGTTATTTGATGTTTTAGAACCAGCGTGACCTCTATAAGTTCTAGTTGGAGCAAATTCACCTAATTTATGACCTACCATATCCTCAGTAACGTATACTGGAACGTGTTTACGTCCATCGTGTACTGCGAATGTATGGCCTACGAAATCAGGGAAGATTGTGGATGAACGTGACCAAGTTTTTAAAACTTTTTCTTCGCCAGCCGCATTCAATTCACGAACTCTCTTTAATAGAACAGGTTGAACATAAGGTCCTTTTTTAACACTTCTACCCATAATTCATCTGCCTCCTTTCAAGCATTACTTAGCATTTCTGCGTTTAACAATAAATTTATCGGAGCGATGATGCTTTTTACGAGTCTTGTAACCAAGTGTTGGTTTACCCCAAGGAGTAACCGGTCCTGGACGTCCGACAGGTGATTTACCTTCACCACCACCATGAGGGTGATCGCAAGGGTTCATTACAGAACCACGAACAGTTGGTCTCCAACCCATGTGACGTTTTCTACCAGCTTTACCGATAGATACGTTTTCATGGTCGATGTTACCTACTTGACCAACAGTAGCAATACAATTTACTGCAACTTTTCTTAACTCACCTGATGGTAAACGAACAAGAGCGTAATCGCCTTCTTTTGCCATCAATTGTGCCATATTACCAGCAGAACGAACTAATTGTGCGCCTTTACCTGGGTATAGCTCAATGTTGTGAATAATAGTACCAACTGGGATTGCAGATAGTGGAAGTGCGTTACCTGGTTTGATATCAGCATCTTCGCCAGCACGAACAACGTCGCCTACTGCTAAGCCGTTAGGTGCAAGAATATATCTTTTTTCGCCATCTTCATATTGAACTAATGCAATATGAGCGGAACGGTTTGGATCGTATTCTAATGTAAGAACATTAGCGTTCATTCCAACTTTATCTCTTTTAAAATCGATGATACGGTATTTAACTCTGTTTCCGCCACCTCTGTGACGAACAGTGATTCTACCGTAGCTGTTACGACCTGAGTTTTTCTTCTTAGATTCAAGAAGACTTCTTTCAGGTGCAACTTTTGACAATCCAGTGTAATCAGTAACCGTCATTTGACGTCTGGATGGAGTTGTCGGTTTAAATGACTTAATAGCCATTTTATTCACTCTCCTTAATTCGGTTTAGCGAGCCAAAACACAATTTTTTGTGTACCTAATAAACGAAACCGTTTATTGTGCTCTTACATCACCTGGCAAATCCACTCTGGATTATACCATACCCTCGAAGAACTCGATGCTTTTTGAGCTCTCTGTTAATGTAACGATTGCTTTCTTCCAATCAGAAGTATAGCCTTCGCTTCTGCCTTGACGTTTGTAATGACCTTTAACGTTCATTGTATTGACTTTAGCAACTTTAACGCCGAATAGCTCTTCAACAGCTTTTGCGATTTCAAATTTATTAGCATCTTTGTTCACTTTGAAGGTGTATTTTCTAAAGCCTATGTTTTCCATAGATCTTTCGGTGATAATCGGCTTAATGATAATATCTTGAGCAGTTTTTATCATTATGCATACACCTCCTCAATTTTCTTAACGGCATCTACAGCTACAACAAAGTAGTCGTGGTTTAAGATGTCATAAACATTCAAAGTGTTTACTAAAGAAGTTTTAACACCTGAAATATTGTTTGCACTCTTAATTACCTTAGCGTCACCCTCTGGTAAAACGATTAGCGCTTTTTTATCAGCACCTAAAGCATTTAACATATCGATAACAGCTTTGGTTTTGTAAGTTTCAAGTTCAATTTTATCAACTACGATAAAAGTTTTATCTAAAACTTTAGATGATAAAGCAGATTTTAGAGCTAATCTCTTAACTTTTTTGTTGAGGGAGTAGCTATAATCACGAGGTTTTGGACCTAATGCAATACCACCGTGTGTCCATTGTGGAGAACGAATTGAACCTTGTCTTGCGTGACCTGTACCTTTTTGTTTCCAAGGTTTGCGGCCGCCGCCTCTTACTTCAGAACGAGTTAGAGTAGATTGAGTTCCTTGACGTTGATTTGCAAGGAAGTTAACGATTGCAGCATGCATAACTGCTTCGTTTGGCTCAACACCAAATACATCATTAGAAATGTTCATTTGTTTTAACTTTTCACCTGACATATTGTATACGTTTACTCTTGACATTTATGCTTCCTCCTTCCTACGCTTTTTTCACACTGTTGATAATAGTAACTGTACCGCCCTTAGGACCAGGAACAGCACCTCTTAGTGCGATTAAATTGTTTTCAGCATCTACTTTTACAACCTCTAAATTTTGAACTGTAACAGTTTCAGCACCCATATGACCAGGCATTGTTTTGCCTTTGAAGATACGGGAAGGGCTTGAACAAGCACCCATAGAACCAGCGTGTCTATGAACAGGTCCAGTACCGTGAGTTTCTTTTAGTTTTGCATTGTTGAAACGTTTTACTGTACCAGCAAAACCTTTACCCTTACTTGTACCACGAACATCAACGATTTCGCCGATTTCGAAAGTATCCGCTTTGATAATGTCACCTACGTTTAGAACGTTGATATCTTCTAATCTGAACTCTTTTAGAATTCTTTTAGCAGCAACGTCTGCTTTTGCAAAGTGACCTTTTTGTGGCTTGTTCACTTTGTGAGGTTTTAGATCAGAGAAACCAAATTGTAATGCGTTATAACCGTCATTTTCAATTGTTTTCTTTTGAACAACCACACAAGGGCCTGCTTCAATTACTGTTACAGGAATTACTTTACCACTCTCATCGAAAATCTGTGTCATACCGATTTTCTTTCCAATGATTGCTTTTTTCATTGTGTTTCCTCCTATTTAGGTTATTGGTTGGTTTTCACCAACATGACCTCTCACTGATAACATCTTGAAAGATTATAGTTTAATCTCGATGTCAACACCAGCAGGAAGTTCTAGACCTTGAAGTGCTTCAACTGTCTTTGCAGATGGTCTTAGTACATCAATTAGTCTTTTGTGAGTTCTCATTTCAAACTGCTCACGGCTGTCTTTGTATTTGTGTACAGCACGGATGATTGTTACGATTTCTTTATTCGTTGGTAGCGGAATAGGACCAGAAACTCTAGCGCCTGTTCTTTTTGCAGTTTCAACGATTTTTGCTGCTGCAGTATCGATTAATGTAGCATCGTAACTTTTTAGTCTGATTCTGATTTGCTCTTTGACTGCCACTGTGATCGCCTCCTCTTAGTTTTTCATTGGGGACTTGACCGTTCATTCAATAAAGCTTCCTTATATACAATGTAATTGCATTGTTATTGGATACCACACAACGCACCCGTGTGTTTCATGAATATTTACATAAAAACACCGAAAAAACTTGTGAAAAGCTTTTCCGGGATAGGGACGTGTACTCATTCTATCGAATATATTCTTTAGAATTCCTACAAAGCATAACAATAGGCGCAATCACATCTACACCAAAAAAGAAACCCTAAAATGTCTTTTTCTGTAGGGATATTGCAGCTACGCTTTTGTGTTTGAATAAATGTCGCCCGGTTTAAAATCGGACATACTCCACGGAAATAACCCGACGCAGTAAACTGACTTACTCGGCAACCTCCCGCTTCAACGCATATCTTTGGCTCAAAAAGTCATACTTTTCGAGCACGTTGCAGTCTTGCTTAACTATCTTACTATATTTCAACATAAAATGCAATCATTTTTTTAGAAAAATATTAAAATTTTAAAAAATATTTTTGTTTATATTGCACAAAGATAATTTTATGATATTTTGCATAGCTTTTTGTTCTTGTGAAGAATAACCACTTGATAAGCTACAGCTTATCAAGTGGTGGTATAGGATAGTTATTCTTTGAAGTTTTACGTTTATTAATCATATAACAAATAATAACTATAATTATATATTTAATAAAATCCCATATAAACTCTTCAATGGTATTTGATTTAATTAAAATTGGAATTGACAAAGAAACACCTATACATATTATTAACAACACATCAAGATATTTGTTCTTTTCAAAAAGGGAATTTGCAATTACAAATATCAAAGACGTTCCTATACTACACAATAGAGCTACGTAAAAATGAACATATAGACAAAAAAGTACAGTAAATATAATCACAGAAATTATAAAAAAAATTAAAGTTTTATATTTCTTTTTCAATTCGCCAACACCCCTAAATCATTCTAGTAATCAAATTGGATGCTTAAAATGCCCACAATCTCCTGCTTCGTCATATATATTCCAATATACAGAAATCATTAATTCTGACTAATCGGAATTTTTGTAAGTTGATTTTACAGTATATTACTTTGTAGTTATATTATACAGTGTTATATGGCGTTTATCAAGAAATATTTTTCGCCGTTTGATTTCTACTTTTTGCTAAATGGTAAAAGCAATCCCTTGCCCTACATATATATTTCTTCCTAAGTTGCACGAAAACGTGCAACTTTTCTATTTATATGTCCCTTTAGTGAAAGGTTTTTTACGAAAGGATGACAAAAATGAATTACATACTAGAAATCAAAGCGTTTAATGATCTTATTGAGCTTGAACAACTATCCGCTGGTCAAATTGCTTTATGGTATGCACTAATGCATATCAATAATAAATGTGGTTGGAAAGAATGGTTTACTGTTCCCAATCAAAAGCTCATTCTTCTAACCGGATTAACCCGCCAATCCATTGTAAACGCAAGAAAGGTCTTAATTCAAATAAATGCACTTTCCATAAAAACAAATGGGACAAATGCAACATCATATCATCTTATTAGTTTACAACAAACTTACCAAACCAATATGCAAAGTACTTTACAAGAGACTTTACCATTAATAAAACAAAACAATAATAGCAAAAAGAAAAAGAATACCTCTTATGATGTTGAGGAGTTAGATACATTTTGGGATACGGTTCCTAAATTATAATTCTAGTTTGTATTCAACCATCTCCATATATACAAAAAATGCTGCTTAAAAAGCAGCATTTAAAGTATTTATATTATGTACTGTTACGAATAAATAACCGATTCATTATTACAATCTAAATGCAGACGATTTTGAATAACACTTGACAATCCACCGCTTGCACGTTCATATGCTGTTATCATAGAAAGAATATCTGCATATACACAATCACGTCGTTTTAACTTGTTTTTCATATCTTGATTAAAGGGAAGTTCCTCTATAATGCTGCTTGTTGTTTTATCGGTTTGTAATAACATCTCTCCATTATACTCTTTGTTATTAACAGTATTTAAGCCTAACGTCATTTTTTCTACCACATGAGCACGAGTAAACGTTGTTTTTATAATTTCAGATGGTTTATTTTGATTAACGTGTCGCAACAAATTCAACATAATCCACTTTTGTATTTCAGCTAGTCCAACTAACGCTATCACATAACGTGGTGAATCCAATTTCACTTCACTAAAGCAGTGAAAATTTTGTTTCATTCGCAGCAACCGAGCTAATAAATTCGTATCTGTTGAAATAGAGTTTTCAATCTTTTCATAATTGGGAGTTGCGGATTGCAATTCGTCTATAATAGACATGTAGTTTTTATCTTGAAATTGGAGTTGATTTTTTACACACACATCCGGTCTTGCAAAGAAATACCCTTGAAAATAATCATACCCCTCTTCATACGCTTCCTGATATTCTTCTTCCGTTTCAATTTTTTCTGCTAGTAAATGAATAGGATACGCTTGCAGATTTCTGGCAATTTGACAACGCACCAAGCTTGTACATTTTCGAAAATCCACTTTTACAATTGATATGTATTTTAATAAATTATCCGGTATTGGACCACCTATATAATCATCAAGAGCAAATTGATAGCCTTCATTTGATAGCTGAACAATTTTTTGAATCAACTGCTCATCATACACCATATCTTCCAAAAGCTCAATTACAATTTCCTGTGGAGAAAAAGCATAAGCATAATCCTCTATAATAAGATCCTTAGTAAAGTTAATAAATGCTCTTGTTTCATCTGTTAACTGATATAACCCAAAGGTAGTAATCGCATCACTAATAACACGCATAGAAGCAATATTACCATCCATGTTTTTGCGATAGGAGTTTACTAAGCTGTCACGATACAGCAGCTCATATGCACTTATTTTATATTCACGATTTAATATTGGTTGTCTGGCAACAAAAACTTCCATGAACCTTTCTCCTGTCCCATCTAATCTATCGTTATTTATATCAATTAATTTTTGTATAATATACTCCAATCTTTTTATCGGCAGAAAAAATAAAATCATTATCATTATTGAATAAATTTTTCACAATAAAAAAACATACTAAAATTGAAAAAGCACCTATTGTGTACCGACCCCAAAAAGTTAGACCTAAAAATCTAACGATTGGGAGGTCGGTACATTTACAATAGACGCTTTTAAAAATCATTATTACCAGCTTCCGCCGCCTCCGCCGCCTCCGCCGCCGCCAGAGAATCCCCCACCGGAAAATCCGCCGCCAGAAAATCCGCCGCCACCACTACTTGGTGTTGGAGCAGGAGGAATTGAAATATTATTGGAAACTGTATTCATGCTGTGATTAACTGCATGCATAAACATCATTGTGTTAAACGCACGACTATCAAATGTACTACCGGAGTACCATTCCGGTGCAGGCATTGCGATATTTTCAAACTTAGCAGCCCATTTTTCTGAAATACCAAACACATATGCAAACGGTAATATATCGTAAAAATAAGTTGGTGATTCCTTAACAATCATTTCTAATCTGTCACGTTCCGCAACCTCGATAAATTCTCGTAAGCCAAGAATCTCACCATACCACTCATTCATATTTGGTGTTCGTTTTCTCATGATGCAAGCAAATGCAACACAAATACACGAAGCAATTACACCACATATAATCGGAAGAATCGGATTGATATAAAGTCCCGAATAGGCGTGTACGCCAAATGGCCTGCTTATCATTTTTAAAATACTAGTAAAAATATTTAGAACCACAACAATTGCAAAAATGATAAGTGGTATTGCTAAAAATGTACTGCGCTTTTCTTTCGGCTTGCCATACCAAGTAGAAATAATTTGGACAAATACAATAAAGCTAACTAACAGCATTACCGTTGATATCGCAGCTAAAACAAAAGCTCCACTACTGCTGATATTGATAAAATGAGTAATGAATAAACTTGCCGCAAACGGTATGATTGACAATAGAACTGCAACCCATTTTGCTCCAATAGAGCCTTTGGTATATAGACGAGTAGATTCCTTTGCATTAAATTGGATATACACTTGCGATTTTGCTAAAGCCAGTGTTTGATAGAACACACCCTCTAATGCCTTCGTTTCTACAACATTTCCCAAACGAAACAATCGATCAAATATAGTATGTTCATATGTTCTTGTGCCTTCAGGAAGCGGTTTTAACTTTTTCAACTCTATCTTTCCAGTTTTCAATTCTGTAATATGAATATATCCCTTTTGAGCCCAATAGAACAACAAGGAAATCATGTCTCGTGTTTCGACTACTCCGTCAATGATATAGCCTGCTTCAGTAGGTCGCATCCAATCAGGTGCTTTAACAGTAATCGGCTTAATCAATTTAGGATCCCGTCCAAATAAAAACCATAACAGCAAAACTAACAATGGAGAACCTATAATCAACACCCACATGAATACAGTAATACCTGTATCCGTTTTTTGTGATGTAAAATAGCCTTGTGGCAAATCAATTTTTAAAGTAACACCATTATTAACAGGAAGTGGTTTTACAAGTTCACCTGTTATGGTTGTGTTATTGACACTCCATTTTACATAGCTTTGATCTTGAGCCCCGAAACCGCCTGCGTAAAAGGCAACCTTTTTCTCATCAAATTTTTTTGGCATTGTTATTGTAAACTTTGCATTCTCTATACTGGTCGCCCATTGAGTAGGTAATATGTTAAAATACACTTCATCAAATGCAGAAGACCGATCATCATGTGGACGATAAGTATATGCAATTTCATATGACTTATCTCCGCTTACCATTCGTTCTGCATTTCCAATCTTTACAACAACATTTCCGTTTTCATATGATATTGCTCTATCGTCACCCTTTACACTTTCAATGTTAATCTGTGCTCTTTGAGGATACCATATTGCTTTTCCGTTTTCAGGCCGAATAAGAGAGCTTTTATAAGGAATATAACGATAAATTCCATGACGTGGCATTTTATAATCAACATTGATTTGCTCTTTTACATGATATTGATTGTTCTCGTCAATTGTAACGGAAACATCATAGCTTTTTGTATCATAATATTCTCCACCCTGCATTGGCTCTTCTGCATAACAGGGAGTTGTAAATATACCGCAAAGGATTCCCAATAATCCAATGAATAAAACAATCTTTTTCGCTGTTTTCATCGCTGTCCCTCACTTCATATTAATATCCGAAAGAGTAGACAGTAATGTCTACCCTCGGTTTTTTATTATTAGAACTGAACTTTAACGTTTTCCCTTTGCGTTGTATCTGTAATTTCATAAAGAGGTTTTCTCTTAAAGCCAAACATATTTGCTATAATATTGCTTGGAAACATTTCCGTTTTCGTATTGTATTGTGCAACAATTGCATTGTAAAAACGGCGAGAACGCTCAATCTCTGTTTCAATTTCATTTAATTTATTTTGTAAGGATAAAAAGTTTGCGTTTGCTTTTAAATCAGGGTATGCTTCAGATAATGCAAACAAACTTTTTAATGTACCTTGCAGCACATTTTCATTTTCAATTTGTTGCTCCATTGTTGTAGAATTTGCAGCCATATTTCTAGCTGCAATTACTTTTTCAAGTGTTTCAGATTCATGCTTTGCATAGCCTTTTACCGTTTCAACAAAATTTGGAATCAAATCATATCTTTTTTTCAAAAAGACGTCCATTGCTCCAAAGCTTTCTTCTACCTTGTTTTTCAATTTAACAAAGGAATTGTATCCCCCAATAAACCAAAATACCAATATCAAAACGATTGCACCGCCAATAAGCCAACCTATCATAACACGATCTCCTTTATGTTTGATTCATGAAAACATTAACTATATATATTACAATAATTGTAACGTATAGAATTTGTTTCGTCAAGAATTATTATTACCTCAATTTACAACAGTAATTACCCCAAGACCGCAATATAAATCAAAACCACTAGTGAACTAGTGGTTTGCTCAGACCCTAGAAGGGTCAACTCGTGCTGACCCCTCAAAGGGGTGCTGAAAGTTTGTCATCGCATCACAATTACAGGCAGCCACTATAAGTGGCTGTTTGTTTTTTGCCCTATTTCACTTGATTACCCGTAAACGGGTCCGTATATTCTTTAAATGAAATTTGGTCTTTTGCATAATCTTCTTCTAATTGGTTTCGAATGTACTCTGCTATTTTCTTTTCATTTTTTCCTACTGTATCTACAAAATAACCTCTACACCAAAAATTTCGTGATCCATATTTATATTTTAAATTTGCATGCCTATCGAATATCATCAGTGCACTCTTACTCTTGAGTGTTCCTACAAACTGTGATATACTCATATACGGTGGAATACTTACTAACATGTGTATGTGATCTACACATGCCTCCGCTTCTATTATTTCCACTTTCATTTCTGTGCATAATTTTCGAAATATTTCACCTACATCTCTTCGCAAATCTTTATAAATTATTTTTCTTCTATATTTTGGTGCAAACACTATATGGTATTCGCACCTATAACTTGAATGTGCTGTCTGTTTTACTTCATTTTTCATTGCTTAATTCCTCCTTGTTATCTTTGTGATACGGTCGCCAAACCGTCACTATTTTAACATGGAGGTTTTATTTTTGCCAAGGCTTTTTTACCTACCCCTGGTAGAACCAGGGGTTTTATTAAGCCTAAAGGCAACAGCGAAAAGAAGCCAACTTTGAAAAAGGTTGGCTTCTTCGTTATTGATTTTGCATATACATTTTCATTTTTTCAAACGTTTCTTGACTAATTACATGCTCAATTCTACAAGCGTCTTTATCTGCAAGCTCTTTTTCTAACCCTAAAGTATGTACTAAGTAACTTGTAATAATATTGTGACGCTCATATATTTCATTCGCCTTTGCCAAGCCTTTTTCCGTCAATAAAATCTGCCCCGAAGGCTCCATTGTAATATACTCTTCTTTTTTTAGAATGCTCATCGCACGGCTGATGCTTGGCTTTGTATAATCTAACTCGTTTGCAATATCAATGGAGCGTACAAAACCACTTTCTTTGTGCAATTTTAAAATTGTTTCTAAGTAATTTTCGCCTGACTCTTGGATACGCATTTTCAAGTCTCCTTCTTATTATTGTTACTACCGTTTAACTGGCTTCGCTATGCGCTTGAACATAATCTCGCAGCATTCCTTTATATACTAATTCTTTATCTTCCAATTCTAAAAAATAATAGGGATGATAAACATGTGGATTATAGTTTAATTTTCGTATACCGCATTCTTCAAAAACAACCGCTACAAATTCAGAACAAAAAAATTGTTTATTCCTTACTAACGGGATTTTGAACTTTGATAAAACAGTACCCAACAAATTATATTTAAAAGTATCTTTTTCGTTCGCACAAGCCTCTAAATAAACCTTTGTACGTTCATATGTCTCCTCATCTACAGGAAAACGATACAACTCTATATACGTATCCGTAAACTTTTCATAAAAGCCTTTATCTTTATCCTCAACAACAAATCCTCCATAAAATGCATTCCACATTTTAAGGCGTCCAAAGCTATACATTTTATGCAAACCGTCATCCAATGAAATCGAGCTGTGATTCAATGGATTTTTTGTAAAAAATTTTATGAGCTTTGCCGGAACAGAACTGCTGCTGGACAAAATCAAATAGATATATTTTTGCATATTGCCTCCTGGTGATTTTGATTCATCAATTGCCTGGCTTAACATATTAACAGGGTAAATTAAGGGTAACTTTTCTTGTGATAGCTTTTTATTTCACGCATATACTAGTATTCTACCAACATAAATACTGTTATATCATAAACGGCAGAAATAATATTATGAACCCATGCGTTATATTAACAATGAAACGTAACGCAACAACGATATCATACAAGTTTTCCTTTGATTATCGTTGTTTAGAATGATTATACCACAAATACTAAATTTGTTTCAAGCAACACATTTTCTTTCGTTTATCATAAAATGAGTTAATTACTTGAAAGGAGAATTCACATGACAACCGATATGGAACCTTTGCTTGAACAACAAAATAATTTATCAAAAACCTTACAAGAAGAATGGTTTTCTGTTGACGGTGATTTAGACGATTTTATTTTTTATGGGCAAAGTGCCGTTGCTGAAAGTGAACGATAGCCCATTTTAATTGATTACATCTCCATATTACATCATAGAAAAACACGAAAACTTGAAAGGCGAACGATCCTGTTCGCCTTTTGTATTGGAGCCACAAAAAGAATACCTCCAACGCCTAGTTTCTACTATAACATATAATGGTATTGGAAACAAGCCTTGTTGAATTCATCCATATAGAATGGTATAATAACCTAATAAAGATAAATATATAAAAACAATACGAGGGGACTATCATGAAAATGTTGTTAAAAAAGCTGTTTTCCGTTGAGTGCATGGTCGCTTTGAAAGATCGGAAAGGTGATTTGCCGAGTTCAAAAGAGATTTACAGCTCATTTATGAAAATGGCATGGCCCAGTGCGTTGGAATCTGTTTTGGTTGGATTAGTTGGTACAATTGATACAATCATGGTTGGCGGAATTGGGGCACAAGCAATTGCTGCGGTTGGTATTACCAATCAACCAAAATTCATCTTACTGGCAATGATATTCTCCCTGAATGTCGGCGTAACCGCAATTGTGGCAAGACGGAAAGGTGAAAATGATTATCATGGCGCAAATAGCTGCTTAAAGCAATGCTTGATTATCAGTCTTGTGTTATCCTTTATTATGGCTATACTGGGGTTTGTTTTTGCAAAGCCAATTCTATTATTTGCAGGCGCAAAATCAGATTACATAGGTTACGCAATTGCTTTTTTCCGCATTTTAATGATTAGTATTGTATTTACTTCAATTAGTTTAACAATCAATGCAGCACAACGTGGTGCCGGAAATACCAAAATATCATTACGCACCAATTTATGCGCAAACACTGTAAACTTAATTTTAAACTTTTTTTTGATTAACGGGATCTGGTTCTTTCCAAAGCTCGGTGTACAAGGAGCTGCAATTGCAACAGTAATCGGCAGTATGGTTGGATGCACCTTGTCCATTCGTTCCCTTTTTTATCGAGCAGAATTCTTAGAGATGAAATCTAAGACCAGTTGGAAATTTGATAAAAAAACAATCAAAGGAATTATCAGCATAAGTGGCAGCGCTATGGTGGAACAGGTATTTATGCGAATTGGATTCTTTACTTATGCAAAAATTGTTGCTGGTTTAGGTATGATTGCTTTCGCCACACATCAAATTTGTATGAATATCATCAATATATCGTTCTCATTTGGAGATGGATTGGCGGTATCCGCCTCTTCCCTAGTAGGACAAAGTCTTGGTGCAAAACGTCCTGATTTAGCACGAATATACGGAAAAACAGGTCAGAGAATTTCGTTTGGAATTTCCACAGTTCTTTTCTTAATCTTTGTTTTTGCACGAAAGTTTTTAGTCGGACTTTTTTCCTCAGATCCGCAAATTATCGCATTAGGCGCAATTATTATGATTATTATTGCCTTTACCACTCATATTCAAACTTCACAAGTGGTGGTTTCAGGTTGCTTACGGGGCGCAGGCGATACCAAATTTGTTGCACTCACTTCATTTATCAGTGTTGCCGTCATACGTCCTTTATTATCTTGGGTTCTTTGCTTTCCATGTGGTTGGGGGCTAATTGGAGCATGGATTGGGCTTTTTATTGACCAAGCAATGCGATTGTTATTAAATTTCGCTCGATTTAACAGCGGCAAATGGACCAAAATCAAAGTTTAAAGGAAAGGATACTACCATAATGAAAAAGACGTTTTATATAGCAATCGGAGTTGCTTTTGGCTGTCTTACCAAGCTTTTATTGGATTCCTTTTTACCGAATGTAAGCGGCATATCCTACATTGCACTTATTATCTTATCTTTAGCATTAATCATCGTACTATTATCCCTAATCTTTAAGCTAACGGATTACTATAAAAAGAAAAAAGATAGCATAACACAAATGAAAACATCCGTCTACTCTCAAGATAAGACGAAATAGGCACAAGCTAAAATCGAGACTGGGTTTTCAGCCTCGATTTTTTGTTTTCAATTCACTAAGAATTCAATTCAATACTGTCAATCAACCATTTCCCATTTTGGTTTACAAAATAAATATCAAAACAAGTTCTTGCTTGGACTCCTTCATACCAAACCCATGTAATAGCACTGATTTTTTCTTCCTCTTTCGAATAGAACCCGTCTATTTTGGGCTTACCTACTGAAAGAAGCTTTTTATCTTTAAACATTTTCTTATATTCATTATAGAATTCTATGCCTCTTTCTGTAAAATACCGAAAGTCATACTCACCCAAATCAGATATTTTTATTTGTCCAAATATATTAACAACGGTTTGCATTGCTTTGTATTCACAGTCTTTTATTTCCAACTCGGATGGAATATCCTTTTGGTCAATGATATTGTTGGTCTCCGTCGTCTTTGGTGCTAGGATGGCTTCTTTAACTGACAGCAACTTTTTATACACCTTTACCATCCAATCAAAATTATCGCCGTCTTGTTCTAATGTATCAATATAGTTTTCTATGGATAAATTTGATACCTTTTCTGTCATGTTATAAACAATCGCCTTATCATCTTCATATATGATACAATCCTTTAATTCCGACGGACGATACTCTTTTTGGTTAATTAAGATAAATGCTTTATCGGATATTTCTTCTTTTTTAAATCCTTGCAAAATCATAATTGGAATAGGAGTTATAGCAATATCACCTTTTTTGGAAACACTCGCATAAAGATAATTATAATCACCTCGTAAATCATTAAACTTACCAAGTTTTCCTGCTGTTCCACCATTCATACACCATAATAATTTGATTTCATCATCTACTGTTTTATTTTTTTTAATTACTAAACTATCTTGTTCTTCTGTAGTACCTTGCGAACTATATTTTAGAGATAGCTCATCCATTGTGCATCCTAACAAATAGTTGTCTTTAATTGATTTTTGACTGCTTACCGATGCACTGCTAGATTCTTTATTGCTCATATTTTGCCTTTCATTGTTATTCGGAGCACAAGAAACAAGCAAAGCAGAAATTAGAACGAATACCAAAAAACATTTTAACCTATTCATACCAAATCCTCCTTATAACATTTTTTACTTTACTAACGGGCGAACACTCAGGTTCGCCCCTACGATTATTGCTTTATCGGTTTTACAATTGGTTTCTTTTCCGCTACCAACTTTTCATACACTTCAACCAAATTGATACCATCACATTCTATTGTTTCTATATATTCTTTTGCAATCATTCCGTTTGCAAATTCTGTAAAGTTATAAACAAGCAATTCATCATCCTCATATAAAATATAGCTCTTTAAATCTTTCGGTTGATATTCCTTATCATCAATTGAAATATAGGTATTATCTTTTAGTTCTGCTTTCTTAAATGCTTGCAATACCATGATAGAGGTATAACCTATATCAAGATCAGATGGAATTGGAATATTAAGAGTCGAAAAGCTACCTTTTAAGTGTTTTGAATGAAGTGGATTATCTCCACCACTCCCTAGAAACAATGTTTTTATAGCCTCGTCAACTGTGCGTATCTTTTTTCGTTGCAAGCAATCTACCTCTTGTTGGGTGCCAGACAACGTATACTCATATAGTCCATTAAATCCATATCCATATACAAATTCCTTTTTCACCGTCTTACTACTTTCAGCCACTTGATTGCTTACCGATGCACTGCTAGATTCTTTATTGCTCATATATTGCCTTTCATTGTTATTCGGAGCACAAGAAACAAGCAAAGTAGAAACTAAAACGAATACCAAAAAACATTTTAACCTATTCATACCAAATCCTCCTTATAACATTTTTTACTTTACTAACGGGCGAACACTCAGGTTCGCCCCTACGAGAAGAATCATTAAATTTCTAGTTACATCTCTTTTCTAACCATATTATATATATCTGTATAAAATGTCAATGATTAACTGGAAACAAAAAGAAACAGAATGGTTACATCATTACATAAATCCTTATATTAACGAATTTGCTCCGCCACTATCAGCTATTTTACCTTTAAAATCAAGCAACAATTTTTACTTATTTTTCCAAAATTATTATGATAAAATAAGTATAATCGTAACTAGGGGGAATCATCTTTGAAATTATCAAGAAAATGGAATCGAGTATCCTATTTATTTTTTTATATAGGCCTTTTCCTTTTGTTTATAGCTTTAATCGCTTTAGCACATTCTCCTCATTTGTTTTACCTTAAAATCTCGCTTTGTTCGTTTTCCATGCTGCTAGCACTCAGCGGCATTATACTAAGATTTATAAAATTAAGATGTCCCCATTGTAAAAAGGGGCTGGCAAAATTACAATGGAATCCCAAACAACCAGAAGCTTGTCCGATCTGTCATAAAGAAATAGAATATGATCATTAACCAAAAACACACCCTATTATAAACAAAGGTGCATAGCGTCTTGCTATGCACCTTTTCTTACTTTTCTATCACAACACAGACATGATTACCATACTTTCTAATAGTCGCTCATAAATATCTTCCAAATCTGTAATCGGCAATGGGTTTTCGCCTTTTCCAATTTCAATCGTAAAACCCGGACGGTCAAATCGTTCAATAAAATAATCCTTAAATCCACCATGAGAATATAATCCATCATTCTTTACCAAAGTATACCCGCTCACATGAGACAACAGTTTTGCCATATAATAACCTTTTGCAGGAGGATTTTCACCATACTCATAAAATATTTCTTCGCCTTGAGAATGAAATGCATATGCAGTACTAATATTATGTCGTAAACACAAACGTACCATTGCCATGGTTTCGGGTTCACTGTGAGGATATTGCCCCCCGTATTGACGTGGTGACGGACCGGTAATTCCACTTTGAATTTCAATCTCTCTTAATTGACGAAACCCTGCATCGTAATTATGATTTAAATCGACTCCCCTTACATTCGCTTGCCAGCTTCGTTGTGAGCTCAATTGTATTTGCGTTACAAACGGCGCATATTTTCCTGCGGACTCCGCCCCCTCCAAAGCGATACATACACCATCTGGATTGACCATTGGTACAAATAATAATCCTTTTTGCGAAAGCGATTGATTCAATGAAGTTCCACATATTTTAGACTTTTCTCGAACTGCCAAGCATACCCGCTCTAAATAACGTACAAGAAGTGTAGTAGTTAGCCATTCTTGTGCATGAAACGCTCCCGCCATAAGTGTAACTTGTTTCATGTTTCCAATACTAAGTGCGAAAATTTGCCGACCTAAAACGGATTGTCCAATTGAAAACAGCTGTACAAAAGGAAATTCGTTTTTCAATTCCATCAATTTATCAACATAATGCTTATAAGTTGGTGGAGAAGTATAGAAATCTGCGTGTATCTTATGCATATCATAAAGCCTCCATCTTCTGTTGAGGATATTAATTTATATTGATGTTCTATTGGTTTTATGTGATAATAAAGTATATGTAACTATTTTCAGCTTAAAATAATTAAGTTACCAACAAAACTTCAAGGTTTCACAAAAAGGATGGTAAAAAACATGAAGCTATATGAAAGAACGATTGATACTGAACGCATTTATGAGGGAAAAATCCTCAATCTTAGAAAAGACACTGTTTTATTGGAAAACGGAAGCCAAGCAACCAGAGAAGTAATTGAACATAATGGCGCAGTTTGTATTGTTGCAGTTGATAAAGATGATAAAATCTATTTTGTAAAGCAATTCCGTCATCCATTTCAAAGAGTTATGCTCGAAGTTCCTGCGGGGAAAATTGATAAGGGCGAAAGCCCTATTGATGCTGCACACAGAGAACTAGAAGAAGAAATCGGTATGAAAGCAACAGAGATCATACCAATGGGTGAATTCTATCCATCTGTCGCATATTTAACCGAGGTTATTTATATGTATATTGCCAAAGGTTTAATTCCCTCACAACAACATTTAGACGATGATGAATTTCTAAAAATTGAAAAAATGACGTTAGGACAAGCATGTGATTTAATCTATACCAATGAAATAAAAGATGGGAAAACAATTGCAGCTATTTTAAAAGCAAGTCAGCTTTTATAAAATTCAACGAGAAGGGGGACTCTTTATGAGTAACGACTATAGTCCTAAACTAATAGAAGAGTTAATTGCCCACTTAAAAGAAACCAAGGGCATTGAAGTTACCAGCGAACATACCCGCCAAATGATAAACTACGGCTATTATCATGCATATAAAGGCTATCGTTTCTTTAAAAAACCTAAGAGCTATATTCCTTACACAAAATTCGAAGAGCTCATTGCAGTTATTGATTACGATAATGCGTTAAAGGCTGCATTTTATCCGGTTTTAATGTTTCTTGAAACAGCATTAAAAAATATTGTTGTCGCTAATATTGTTGAAGGAATTCCTTCTGCTGATATGAAAGAAGTTTATCGTCATCGTATGAATGATGAACCAGGCAACGAAGGTCTTGCTCGCCAACGAGCTCATTTGCAAGAAAAAGTACAAATGACCATTACCAAACGGTATTCTCAAAACAACTCTATTATCGCCCATTTCCACGAACGAGGTGATCAAATTCCGGTTTGGGCTGTATTTGAAGTACTTTCACTCGGTGACTTTGCAACCTTTTGTTCTTGTTTAAATCAATATTCACGCACAACTATACTAAGAGAACTGAGTATGGTGTATAATCAAGATATAGAGTCACAGCTACTAACCAATATCTTATATGCATTGAAAGACTTACGAAATGCAATTGCACACAACAATGTCATTTTTGATACCCGTTTTAAAGAACGAGAAGAAAATGAAAATATCGGAAAATGGCTTACAGTAGTAACCAAAATTGAAAACATTGATTTTGATTCCATTTTTGATTACTTTATCTTAATCTGTGTCATTCTGCACCGAATTGAATATAATGATGAAAAAATTGAAAAATATATTAACGATATTGAAGCCAGTGTGAATGTTTTATTTAAACAAGTGCCTCAAAATATCTATGTAAAACTTACCACAACGCAGTATGTCACCAAAATGAATGCTTTAAAAGAGTATATCAAAAACGCATAATGAATTCCCCCAATCGTAGTTTTGTTCTCTATGATTGGGGGAATTGTGTTATCTGCTTTACAGCCTTACGTATAAGCAGTATAATAATTCTATTGGAATATCGAGTTTTGAGGTGCTTTATGAAACTTTTTTTAGATGATAGAAGAGATGCTCCCGATAAAAGCTTTTGTGTTGTTCGCAATTATGAGGATTGCATCAACTTATTAAAGCTAATATCCTTTGAATTTGTATCTTTAGATTTTGATTTAGGCGACTATTATAACGGACTTCATGTATTAGAATGGATGGTTGAAAACAACAAAATACCCGACCGATTGAATATTCATTCCAGCCACAGCATGGGAATATTAAAAATGTGCCGCTATATTGATGCTTTTTTTCCACAAGGCTATCATTATACAACAAATATGTTACCATAAAAAGAAAACACCAAGTCTATTCAAACCCTGATTTTACGATTAGTGCTTTTGTTTTTCCCATTCTTGCTTTGACATCAACTCTACCCGAACCACGGTTTTATTCGGCATGCAAACTGCCATATCCATGTCTTTTTTTAAGTAGCCTGCTTTTTCACAAATCTTATCCGGACAAGTAACATTATGAAAACAGATTGCATGATTTTTTATTTGCAATTGAACAGGAACATGATACTTTGGCTTTAAATCGATTACTCCATCTTCTTGCAACGTTAAGTTAATATACTCCACATTTGCGCCGTCTATGGAAACTCGGGCAACAGCATATTGCATTGGGGAATCTTTCTCTTTTTGCAGTTCAAACGCTAAGAATAAAACGCCTGCAATCAATAAAACTACAACGATGAAAACTATTGTAACAAATTTCTGCTTATCTTTTATTTGAAACATAATGACTCCTAAACTTTTTCTTAATTGTATTATACCATTTAGATAAAATATTGAAACAATAATTTATGAATAATTGTATTTTATCTATGTTCTAGCTGTCTCCTTTATTCATCAAAAAAATATTGTCAATACAAGAAAAGCAAAAAAAATACAGCAAGATTTTATTTTACCAAAATTTACTTTCTTAAAACGGTTGACAAGCCTATCTCAATATGTTATTATACTATAGCACGTTAGAACAAATTGTTTCTTGTGCATATGCGCTCGTAGCTCAGTTGGATAGAGTGTTTGGCTACGAACCAAAAGGTCGGGGGTTCGAATCCCTTCGGGCGTACCAAATAAAGAGATAAAGCTTCTGCTTTATCTCTTTATTTTTTATTAATTCATCTCTTTTTTTCTTTTCTAACTCACAACACAAATGAGGTTGAAAATCATATGCCTTTCTTATTTCATAATAGCTTGCTCGTTGTCCTTCTGCGTATTGTTCAAAATATTTATCCTCATAAGATACAAACCTCAAATTTGATTTAGGCTGTTCTGACCCATTATAAATCAAATCATGCTCTCCATACCACTTTTTATATCCTAACTTTTTATAAAGTAAAGTAGCATCATCTTTGTCTACCCTAAATCTTGTATTTATAAAACCGAGATTTATTTCGGCTGTATACTTCATTATTTCATTATACAACAGAGTTCCAATTCCCTTTCTCCTTGAACTTGGAACTACATATGTATCTACATCTGCCTTATTTTTATCCTTACCCCATATTCTAAAGCTACTAAATCCTATAATACCTGTTTCATTATCAGCATATACAATTATTTTACTATCTTTATGAGTAATATAATTAATAATATCTTCATCTCTAATAATAATTCCTTGTTTAATAATTTTAAATAATTGCTCTTTGTCTTCAATACTAAACTCTTTTATCATTTTCTTCTCCTTATTCAATAAATTATAAATAAACTTTATCTTTGATATGCTTCATTGTACAATTGTTCATTTATTCTATCACATTGCTTTTAAGGAGAATAAATAACCATTAAATAAAACTATGCATTAAATCAAGCAACACACCAAATAAAATTATTCATAATAAATATCTAAAAGAAAACACACTATTAACCAAAACTAATCGAAAAACTTTCCCTTATAAAAATTCTCATTACCAAGTTTTTTTGCCGTTAGGCTAAATACAACGCACCCATCTGGACATACAATGTCCTTTCTGTATTTTTCGTTGCCACCGATGTTCTCTAAATCTCCACCACTTCTGACTGCCTCCATGATTGGGAACATAACCATCATTACTTTAGAGCAAATACCTTGTCCATCCTTATTTACAGGACAACCGTAGGTGCAAGTATACTTATCTCCCACTTCCTCACCGTTTCGACAATACCGTTCTGTGTGGTCACTGCGAAGAAACCCTGTTACCTCAATTTCAAATTCATATTCTTCATCATACCATTTTTTCATGATTGACCTCCAAATTTTAATTTATCTATAATTGGATGATATAAACAATTTTTGTTTATTTTATATTATACATCATACATACAAAAACGCAAACATAATTATCCATTTAACACACTTAATATTTTGTAGTTTACCACATTGCTTTATAAGGAAAATTGTGGTATTGTAATAGAGGTATTAACACCATGATAACTATAATTTTATAATAGAGGTGTGAGGGATGGCAAAAATACATAACAAACATAATCGGATAATCCTAATTGGAATATGCGCTACCATAAGCATATTGATACTACTATCAACTGGCTGCAACTCTAAAGTAGACGAAAAATGTCAAAAGTCTATTGCTATGGTAATATCCAATATGTTCACTTGCCCGAATTCAGAAGTAATTCAATATTTAGAAGAGCCTATCGTTGGCGTTCCTGACTCTAAGAATTCAGATGTAATAATCGGTGGCACTAACGAAAATTATGAAAAGTATATTGATACTAACTATATTCCTTATATGACGCAAGAAGCATTAACCATATTTCGGCAAAGTTTCAACGATGTTCGATATCATAGTATTGCAAACGAAAGTGGTCATACAATTTCTGTAAAATCAATTCGAGCAGTTCAGCAAAAAGAATCAACCGCCAATTACACCAAAAGCGAAAAAGCCAAGCGAATTATTACCTATGAGTTTTCTGCAATATTATTATGTGGCCCCAAAGATGGTCAACAATCTGAATATCAAATCTCCGGTTCTGCCTATTGTACACCTGAAGGATTCGTTTCCTATTTTCGTATATTAAATGATGGTGGTATCAGAGACTTACTGATTAAAAAAATAAACCAATAGAAAAAGAACGAGATAAAGCTTTGCTTTATCTCGTTCTTTTTCTATTCATTATAGCTTCTGAGAAATATCTATCTTTCTTTGACGAATTGACACGATAAGGGTTATAATCGGCAACCAAAAGCCTGGATATAAAAGTGATTTTACTGCTGACATTATACTGTCAATTCTTAAATTCCCTTTTGTAACATGCATTGTGCTTTCAAGTTCAATATAATAAGATATGCTCCACCTAATCAAATCACCTACAAAAAATAGTATTGCTGCCACAGACATTATTGCAATCAATCCATAATGCTTTTTGGTACCACAATTTTTCCATTTTAATAAAAAGTATTCCATCAAACAACCAATAGAGAAAGGGAGGGTAACCCAAAAAGGTACTCTATGATTTACTTGGGCAACAAATGCGCTCGTTTCATTCTTTGTCATTGATCCAATTGTATATGGAGTCTGAATGAGATAAGAAACAACAGAAAGTACAAAACAAATTGCAGAAAGAATGGCTAACCCCAAAAACACATATCGCCAAGTACTTCCCTTAGATTCACAATCGGCTAATTCACTATTAAACCCATTTGCAACTTCTTGAGGTGTGCCCATATCTGCAATAATTTCATCTATCGTTTCACCGGCTTCTCTTCGTGCATTGATATCGGCATTTAAATCGTTCATAATTCTTGTTTTCATTTTAAGAGATACTTTAAGGTTCTTTTTTATGTCATTGCTATATTTATTTACTGTTTTGTCTTGCAGTGTCATACCTAGTCCTCCTCACAAAATTGGTTAATGCATGAAACAAACTTTTTCCATGTTGCTTCTTGCGATTTTAATACACACCGCCCTTTTGCAGTCGCTGTGTACATTTTTTTAGGAGCAGCACGCCCCTCGCTTGTTTGCCACTCAGCCACAATTAACTGATCATCCTCAAGTCGATACAAAATCGGATAGAGGGTGCCCTCTTTAATGGCTAAGATACCATTGCTTTGCTTGTCCATTTGAGTTAAGAGTTCATAGCCATAATTCGGTTGTTTGCAAATAAACCCCAAAACAACCATATCCAAAACTCCCTTTTTCAATTGCCGCTCAAAATGATTTTCCACTTTTTCACCTCCACATAGTATTTAGTATTACTAAATACTATTATATACAATGTATTATTAATGTCAATATGTTACTGTGATTTATTCATTTTTAATACCGTTGCTTTCTTTTTTCTCTGTTTGTTTCCTTTCTTTTTGGCTCATACTATAGTAAAACTGATAAAGGAGCGTTTCAATGAACTATTATCATGGTGAAAACAAACAATCTTCTTTCTTCGAAGGTTGGTACTTTAAACAACAAACTGAGAAACAAACGATAGCCATTATCTCCAGTGTTCACTACACCAAGCACGGTAACCAATACGCAATGATACAAGTGATTACCAATACCCACTCTTATCAAATTCGATATGATTATTCGGAATTTGAAGCTATGAAGAATAAACTGCACATTCGAATTGGCGGCAATCTCTTTTGCCAAAGTGGAGTATTGTTAAAAATAAAAACAACACAGCTTGAGCTGCATGGAAAAGTATATTTTGATGACTTTACCCCACCTAAATATGATATCATGGGGCCGTTCGCCCATGTTCCTTTCTTGGAATGTCATCATGGCATCATAAGTATGCAGCATCGCCTAACAGGTAAGCTGTATCTGAATGGAGAAGAAATATCATTTGCTAATGGAACAGGATATATTGAAACTGATTGGGGACGCTCATTTCCCAAAGGCTACACTTGGACACAATGCAACCGCTTTGAAACGGATTGTTCTGTCATGGCGGCAATAGCCAATATTCCTATGTTTGGAACATCTTTTCAAGGATGTATTGCGAATGTGGTTTATCAAGGAAAAGAATATCGATTTGCAACCTATCTTGGAGTTAAAGTATTAAAGGTTACGGAAAACAACTTGATTTTACAACAAGGAAATTACCAACTGGTCATTACTGTTTTACAAAAAGCTTCGCATCCTCTTCTTGCACCTCAATACGGTCATATGGAACGCACAATACATGAAAGCGCTTCTTGTATCGCAAGGTATGAGCTATATGAATCACGACACCAAATTTTTTCATTAAACAGTAATCAAGCAAGCTATGAATATGTAGCACCATAATAAAAAGATTTACCCTATTTCATTTACATTTTGGCCTAGTAAATGTATAATAAAATAAATCACAATTTGGAATAGGATGGTTTTAAATGGATCAAATTTTGTATGTTGTTATCCCTTGTTATAATGAAGAAGAAGTATTGCCCGAAACAGCAAAACGAATGAAAGAAAAAATGAACGCTTTAATCGAGTGTAAAAAAATTTTACCACAAAGTCGTATTGTTTTTGTCAATGACGGTTCAAAAGACAAAACGTGGGAAATGATATCTGCCCTTCATCAAGAGGACAAGCTTTATAGCGGAATTAACCTCAGCCGCAACCGTGGTCATCAAAATGCGTTACTCTCCGGTTTAATGACAGCGAAAGATTACGCTGATATGGTCATTTCCATGGACGCTGATTTACAAGATGACATCAACGCAATTGATGCCATGGTAGATAAATATCTTGCAGGATGCGACATTGTATATGGTGTACGAAGTAAGCGAACAACAGACACCTTTTTCAAACGTTTTACCGCCGAGGCTTTTTATCGGTTAATGAATTCACTCGGTGCAAATACCGTATTCAACCATGCCGATTACCGCTTGATGAGTAAACGTGCATTGGAAGGCTTAGCCGAATTCAAGGAAGTAAACCTCTTTTTAAGAGGAATTGTTCCAATGATAGGATATCCATCTGATATTGTGACTTATGAACGGAGTGAGCGATTTGCAGGTGAAAGCAAATATCCGCTTAAAAAAATGCTTGCTTTTGCAATGGAGGGCATTACCTCTTTAAGCACAAAACCTATTCGCTTGATTACCGGTCTTGGCTTTACTGTTTTTATGGTTAGTATCATAATGTTAATCTATGCACTTGTTAGCTTTTTTTCAGGTCATACTGTAGCAGGTTGGTCAAGTGTCATGATTAGTATTTGGGCTATTGGTGGATTGCTTCTTCTTTCTATTGGCGTTATTGGTGAATATATCGGCAAGATTTATTTGGAAAGCAAAGCTCGTCCTCGCTTTATTATTAAAGAGTTTTTAAATAACGATGATAAGGAGCAATAAATGAGTAAGTTTTTTGACATCAAGTTAATTAAATTTGTTCTGGTAGGAGTTCTCAACACCCTGTTTAGCATGGTCATCATGTTTTTATTATATAACCTATTCCATTTTGGCTATTGGGGATCTTCCTCAGTGTCCTACATATTAGGCAGTATTTTAAGCTTTGTTCTCAATAAGAGCTTTACCTTCCAAAACAAGGATTCAATTTGGAAAACGGCTTTGAAATTCAGTATTAACGTTGCAATTTGCTATTTATTGGCTTATTCGTTAGCACAACCACTGATGAAACTGTTGTTAAGCGATATGCATTTAAAAACCTCATGGGTTGAGCAAATTTCAATGCTATTTGGAATGGTTTTATTCACGTTACTCAATTATATTGGTCAGCGTTTCTTTGCTTTCAAGGAAAAGAAATAAGTATATATTTTTCGAACTACAAAAAGGTGATATTATGCGATTTTATTCAAAATTGCCGTCGTTTTGTACTACGGCAATTCATTTTTTGTTTGGCATCTTTCTTTGCTTTATTATTATTTTTAACTGCTTTTCTCCTCTGGCACCGAAAGACTACTTTCTTTCATTCACTATAGGAATTGTAATTTGTCTATTTTGGTTTTCACTTTTTTCACAGTTTTTCTTCAATATAAATCATATAAAAATGAAAACTTTGCTGATAGTCTTGACTATCTTGTGTTTGGTTGTGAAGCTCTCATGGATAACGCTATATCAAATCAAACCCTATGTTGATTATAAAGCATTTTATGATACAGCAAACAGAGCAAGTAAATTGTTTTTTTTAGAGGATACCCGCTATACACAGCTTTTCCCCCATATTTTTGGCTATTCTTCATTTCTAAGCATCTTTTTTCGTATTTTTGGTGCCAATCAGGCAATCCCACCGCTTATTAATGTTATATTATCTGTTCTTTCAATGATTCTGGTATTCTATATCGGACTCAAGCTTTCGGGTATTCGCATGGCTTTTATTGCAAGTTTATTGTGGGTTTTGTTTCCTTCGCAAACAACATATAATATGTTTGTTCTTTCTGAACCCCTTTATACAACAGAACTTCTTGCCATATGTGCACTCATTCTATATATAGAAGAAAATTTTAAAAACCTTTCTATCATTCAAATTTTTATTTCCTCATTCATTCTCTCATTACTGTTGGTGCTTATGAATCAATCAAGGCCAATAGCTGCAATTCCTTTAATTACCCTATTCATTATTGTTTTTATTACTAAAATGGGTAATTTCAGTTGCAAAAATATACTTCTGCGTAAAATACTATTTTTTATAATCGTATTCGTTAGCTATTGCATATTAATGGCCTTATCAAATAAATACGTAGAACTTCGTCTTGGAGGAGCATGCGGATTCACTCCGGGATATAATATATATGTAGGTTTTAATGAAGAGTCAAACGGTAGATGGAACCTACATGACAGTTTATTATTATTTCATTATAGTGACCTTCCAGGGTGGTCTGCGGCTGAAGCACAAGACCAAATGTTCAAACTAGCAATGGACAGAATTCGAAACCCTAAAATAGACTTTTTATCTTTATTTCTCAATAAATTTATTATTCTATGGGGAGATGATTCTGCGGCTATTAGCTATGCTTCTCCTATTTTCCCAATCGAAAAAAACAGATCAATCTTAGCTATACTAAATAATGCTTTTTATTATTGCCTTATCATATTGTCTATCGTTGGCGTTTTCCTTACTTACAAGAAGAAAGAACATTCAAGATTCACTCTAATTTCGCTTTTCTTTATTGGTTTAACGCTCTCTCAATTATTAGTGGAAGTTGCACCACGCTATCATTATTCCGGTACTATTGCATTTGTTCTGTTTGCCGCATCTGGGCTTTCCCATATAAAAGCTATGCCTGTCATTGCTACTCTCAATTCAAATGATTATAATGAATCGGCCATTGAAAACAGTCTTTAAATAATAACCTTATTTTATTCATCCCATAAAACCATCATTTTGCGTTTTATGGGATGTTTTTATTACATAAAACAAAAAACCCGAGGAAGCCCTCGAGTTTTACATATTATTATGTATAAATGAAACGAATTGCAATTAGAAGCTTCCGCCTTCAGGTTTTGATTTACCGATTGTAACCATACCATAAATGACTGCACCTTCAGAAACTGAAATACTAGATGCTTTAATGTCGCCATATACAACAGCATTATCTAATAATTCAATATTCTCTTTTGCAACGATATTACCTTCTACTGTACCAACAATTGTAGCACGTCCGGTTAATAGATTACCTTTTAGCTTTGTAGCAGCATGAATTACTGTTTTTGATTCACAGTTAATATCGCCTGTTAATTCTTCACAAGAGATATCTACATCATGACCTGAAATATTTCCTTCTACTCTGCCTTTAATCATTACTTTACCTTTAGAAATAATATCACCATTAACAATACCTTCAACAATAATATTTTCTCTAGTTTGCACGCCACCGTTAATTACTGTTGCTTTTGAAATTGAAGTGGTTGCTAAAACTTCATTTGTAGCAGTAGTTGTTGCAGTTGCAGCTGCGGTAGTACTTTGTCCAAAAGAATAGCTTGTTGCAGGCTCGCTACGCATTGTATTAGCAGCTGAAGTTGGTTCTGCAGTTGCAGTATTCATTGGAACAAATTCGAAATCATCGTCTTCATCAGCCATATCTTCATCGCCTTCTTTTTCTTTGTAAGAAAAACCTGTTAGCTCTTTTAACAAAGCTCTTTTAAAGTTATTATCTTGATTTTTCATAAGTCACCTTCTATCCTTTAAATAGTAAATTTGTTCTAGGATATTTAACTTTAGTTTATCATACCATTATATAAATGTCAAATATTATTACAATTAAAATGTCGAATCTCTACTTTTTTTCTACATATTATGAATAATTTTCTATTTTGCGTGTTATTGCCACAACAACTCGCATTCAATTTAGTTTGACAATATATGGGCAATTTTGTATAATGAAGAAAATAGCATAAATGGAGGCTTTTATATGGCAATATGTCTTACCTGTAACCAAGAATATGCAGATGAGTTATCGACTTGCCCAAACTGCAAAGAGAAAGAACATATTACTCCACAAAAAGAAAACCGATTTACTTTTGATGTTATTTGCACAATTCTTTCGATCATCGTTTTATTTACTACAGGCTTTATCACATTTATGACAATCTTTTGGGATTTTATGATAGGAATAACTTCTGTCATGTGCGGATTGCTATTATCAACCCTTCTTTACGGACTGGGAAGAATAATAAACGCATTAAATCGCCAAGCCGATTCCTTAAAAGTAATCGAAGAAATACTTCTATCTCAAAATCAAAACAATTCTAATGGAAATCGCTGAAATAACCTTTTATGTGTTCATTATTAAGAAACAGAGGCGATCTATATGGCTTTATGCCCTACTTGTAACCAAGAATATGCAGATGAGTTATCGACTTGCCCAAACTGTGCTTTACAAAATTCGAGACAGCAAGAAGCAAAAAAAGAAGAAGCTGATTCTATGCAAAAATTAACAGCCATATCGGCAATTGCTTTGGTTTCTTTTATATTGTTTTCAGTTCTTTTAAAGAATTATATCTTTGCATTACTCATTGTTATCTTTGGCGGTTTACTAGCACTTTTATATTGGCAACTTTCTAAGATATTGAAAGCCATAAACCACCAAACGGAATGTTTAAAAAGTATGCAAGAAATACTCCTTTCTCAAAATCAAAACAATTCTAACGGAAATCGCTAAAATAACCTTTTATGTTATCATCTTACTGGGAATTTTGAATATCACTTGACGAACACTTAAAACAGTGCTATCATAAAATATATTATTAAAAATCGTTGATAAGGGACGTTTTCGTCTACTCATTCAATTCAGAGAGAAAGCATCATCGGCTGAAAATGCTTTTATTGAACAGAAGAAAATTACCACCCTTTGAGTATACGGCAACCTATTAGGAATAACCGTATCGGGAGCTAAACTGCCCGTTATTGCAGTTTAATACTACTTTGCGTTAAAACCTCTTTTGAATTTTTAAAAAACCACATAAACGAAAGCTTTTTTAAAAATGATGAATGTTGTTTTAAACGCAAATAAGTATAATGAGTTGGTCTGAATTTTTATCAGGCAATTTGGGTGGAATCGTGGAGCGATACGCTTCATCCCTATTTGATGGGATGAGGTGTTTTTTTATGCCCTTTCCCATGACCACATCTTAATAGACATCCATATATAATGGAAAATCCAATGAAAGGAAGAAATATTATGATTAACGTAACACTAAAAGACGGCGTAGTAAAGGAGTTTGAAAACAATACTACTGTTGCTGAAATTGCAAAATCTTTAGGCTCCGGACTTTATAAAGCAGCTTGTGCTTGTCTTGTTGACGGCGAGCTAAAAGACCTACGTACAGAACTAAATGCAGACTGTGAGGTCGCTATTCTAACCTTTGATGATAAGGATGGAAGAAAAACATTCTGGCACACTGCATCACACTTATTGGCACAAGCAGTAAAACGTCTTTATCCAAATGCAAAACTTGCAATCGGCCCTGCAATTGATAATGGCTTCTACTATGACTTTGATGTTGAAAAGCCATTTTCACCTGCTGATTTAGATAAAATCGAAGCTGAGATGAAAAAAATTGTTAAAGAAGGCTTAGAGCTAACGAAAATGGAGCTTTCTCCAGAAGAAGCAATCAAGCTATTAGAAGAAAAAGGCGAGGTTTACAAAGTAGAACTTGCGAAAGAACACGCAGATAAAGGCGAGCCAATCAGTTTCTATAAACAAGGCGATTTTATTGATCTTTGTGCCGGCCCTCACTTGATGAGCGTTTCTGCACTAAAAGCTGTAAAGCTAACACAATGTACCGGTGCATATTGGAGAGCAGACGCAACAAAAGCACAATTAGCTCGTGTTTACGGAACTGCATTTCCAAAGGCTTCTCAATTAGAAGAACACTTAACCAGAATGGAAGAAGCAAAAAAACGTGACCACAACAAACTAGGTCGTGAATTAGAATTATTCACAACTTCTGATTTAATTGGTCAAGGTTTGCCTATCCTTCTACCAAAAGGTGCTCGTATCATTCAATTATTACAACGTTTTGTTGAAGACGAAGAACAAAAGAGAGGCTGGCAATTAACCAAAACTCCTTTGATGGCTAAAAGCGATTTATACAAGGTTTCCGGTCACTGGGATCATTACAAAGATGGTATGTTCGTTTTAGGTGACGAAGAAAAAGACGATGAGGTTTTCGCACTTCGCCCGATGACTTGCCCATTCCAATATCAAGCTTTCTTAAACAGAGGTCGTTCTTATCGTGATTTACCGATGCGTTTAAACGAAACCTCAACATTGTTCAGAAACGAAGCTTCAGGTGAAATGCACGGTTTAATTCGTGTTCGCCAATTTACAATTTCCGAAGGTCACTTAATGTGTACACCTGCCCAATTAGAAGATGAATTCAAGGGCTGTTTGGAACTTGCAATTTATATGTTAAAAACATTAGGTCTTTATGAAGATGTTTCTTATCGTTTTTCAATGTGGGACCCTAACGACAAAGAAAAATATATCGGTACAAAAGAGCAATGGGATGAAGCACAAGGCGTTATGCGAAATATTTTAGAGCATCTTCGAATTCCATACGAAGAGGGTATCGGTGAGGCTGCATTCTATGGTCCAAAACTTGATATTCAAATTAAGAATGTTCATGGAAAAGAAGATACTTTGATTACCATTCAAATTGACCAACTTCTAGCTGAAAAATTCGGCATGGAATATGTTGACACAGATGGCGTAAAGAAAAACCCATATATTATCCACAGAACCTCTCTTGGCTGTTATGAACGTACTCTTGCATTGTTAATCGAGAAATATGCAGGTGCATTCCCATTATGGTTAGCTCCTGTTCAAGCTAAGATATTACCAATCGGTGAAAGACAACACGCTTATGCAAACGAGCTTATGCGTAAACTCCAAAACGTTGGTATTCGTGTAGAGCTTGATGATAGAAACGAAAAAATCGGTTATAAAATCCGTGAAGCACAGCTTGAAAAAGTTCCTTATATGTTTGTTCTTGGCGACAAAGAAGTAGAAGCAGAAACTGTTGGCGTTCGCTCTCGTAAAGATGGAGACCAAGGTCAAATGGAAGTTGACGATTTAATCGTAAAATTACTACAAGAAATTGCATCAAAAGCAAGATAATAACGAAAAGTCAGGACAAAAAAGTCCTGACTTTTTTTGTAGTTCTTTGTGTTTACATCCTATTGTGTATGTAGTAAGATAAAGATAATATCAGTAATTCTCTTTGCCCTCTTTTAAAAAGAGGGCGGCACGCAGTGGGCGATAGATGATTTTCTCGCTAATAGGTGGATGCTATCAATATCATTAACTTAAGGAAAATTTTTATTGCAAAACAACCCTCTCAGTCACCTGGGAGAAGCCTTGCCTCTCCTTTAGGAGAGGTGTCGACGGAAGTCGACGGGAGAGGTTGGGTTAGCACTAACTTTGCCCATAAGTTAACGACATCGACATGCTATCCGCCCCTACCAATATCCTGCATCATTTTATCAATATAAAATTATTATGGAGGTATGTTATGAAAAAGCACAAAATTATATTAATTGTAGCAGGGATTCTTTTAGTTATCGGCCTTTTGACTGGTCTGTATCTATATGTAGTAAGTGCACGTACAACAGGTAATAAAAAACCTGTCATCTACCTCTACCCCGAGCAAGAAACCAATGTTCAAGTAAAGCTGGATTACAGCGGCGAGCTCACTTGCACTTATCCACCATATAACAACGGTTGGAATGTACTTGCCAAACCAAATGGAACGATAATAAACCAGGCTGACGGGAAAGAATACTCATATCTCTTTTGGGAAGGCAAAAGCAAATCGAAATACGATATGAGGAAAGGGTTTGTTGTGAAAGGTGAAGAGACTGCAACATTCTTACAAGAAAAATTAGCATACCTCGGATTAACTCCAAAAGAGTATAACGAATTTATCGTATTTTGGTTACCGATTTTGCAAGAGAATCCATATAACTTGATTACATTCCAAGAAGAAGCATATACAAATTCTGCGAAACTAACCATTACTCCAAAACCTGATAGCGTATTGCGTGTATTCATGGCATACAAACCATTATCAAAACCAATTGAAATAGAGGAGCAACCACTCACCCAGTTTGAGCGCAAAGGATTTTCAGTTATTGAGTGGGGCGGCGGAGAAGTAAAGTAATAAAATTTTTTAAAAACAAATCAGAAATAGATGTATATTTATCAAAATTGCATATTTTAACAATCTACGAACATACTAAAGCATATAAACGAAAAAAGCCTGGTTTGAAACTATATTTCAAACAGCGTTTTGTCCCATTTTTGCTACAAAAATAGTAAAAACGGCACAAAACAGAAAGGAATTGTTACTATGCAATGTAATTGTAACGAAATAAAAAATACATCTTTATTTGCTGATTTAAACGAAGTACCTTGCCAATACCCTTGGTTAAGCTATAACGAGACTTGTGAAGTTGTAGTCATTGGCGGAGGAATTACGGGTGCATTCTGTCTTTATGATTTAAACAAGTGTGGAATAGATGCTATTTTAGTAAGCCAAAAACCAATTGGCTACTCCTCTTCTTGTGTTTCTAGCTCAGCATTACAATATCAAAATGAGATTATGCTGACTGAACTAAGCAAAAGTGTTGGAAAAGATCAAGCACTCTATTATTTCCGTCAATGTAATGATGCCTTAAATGAAATAGAGCAGCTTTCTATTGACTTAAATAATTTTGATTTTGCAAGAAGAGATGGCTTTTTATATACAGATTCTGCTGATAAAATTGATAAACTGCATACCGAGTATCTCATGAGAAGGCATAATGGATTTGATGTTGAATTCTTAGAAAAAGCTGATGCAAGAGATTATTTTTCTTTTGATATTCAAGCAGGTATCCTTGCAAAGAACCTTGCCGGAGAAGTAGATGGATATAAGCTTTGCCATGCTCTTGTTGAGAAAGCAGAAGATCTCGGTGCACGTATTTACGAAAATACTACTATTGTCTCCATCGAAAATGAAGATAATGAAGTAGTACTTACTACTTCATACGGTAAAACGATTCATGCAAAGAAAGTAGTAATGGCAATCGGTTACCGACAAGAATCTTATCTATCAAAAGAAATTTTCAAAAAAACTTCGTTTTCATTAGCAACACAACCGGTTTCTCATTTTTCCGGATATCAATCAAGAGCTATTTTAAAAAACATGGATAAGAACATTCATATTCGAACAACCGCTGACAATCGCATTATCATTAGCGGCTTAGATTGTTCTTTGATGAATAAGCAAGGTCGTATTGGAAAAGTAATTGGAATTGATAAATTAGTGGAACGAAAATATCGTGAGCTAGAGCTATTGTTAGATGACATGTTTGTTGCAATTGATGATTTGCAAATTGCATACCGCTATGACGGTCAATATCCGCAAAGCGAAGATTTACTTCCTTTCATTGGCGAATATGAGGATTATCCAAATATTCTTTTTGCAGTTCCAACCTCTCAAAATGGAATTTTATATGCAAAAATAATTTCCAAAATGATTGCAGAAAGTTTATGTGACGCTGAGGAAAAATAACTGGAAACTGAACACCTTGACAGAACACAAGAACTAAGCTAAAATAATACTTGCGAGTAAACTGTATCGTAGCGCAAGATTTTCTTGCGAGGAAAGTCCGAGCATCATAGGACAGGATAGCTGTTAACGGCAGCCGGAGGCGACTCTAGGGCTAGTGCAACAGAAAGATACCGCCTGATGATTCAGGTAAGGATGGAAAGGCGAGGTAAGAGCTCACCAGCATATACGAGAGTATGTGGCTATGTAAACCCTATCCGATGCAACACCGACTAAGATGTTATCGTTGGTCCGACGGTCTTGACGGGTGGCAGTAAGCAAAGTTTTTAACTTCGTTAAAAACCGCTTCGAGCATATAGGCAACTATGTGCAAAGATAGATTACGATACAACATTGATTTTCAATGTGGACAGAACTCGGCTTATAGGTTTAGTCGCAATTATGAAAAAACTCCCCTTGTCGGGGAGTTTTTTGTTTTAATGTAAAGGTTATTCTACTGTTACGGATTTTGCAAGATTCCTTGGTTTATCAACATCACATCCACGAAGTACAGCAGTAAAATAAGCAAATAGTTGTAGCGGTATTACTCCCAAAAGTGGCATAAATATTTCATCCACACTAGGCAAACGTAATAGATACCTTGCAACCTCTTCATTCACCGAAAAGCTTTCATTTACAATCAATAAAACCTTTGCACCACGTGTTGTTACTTCTTTTATATTACTGATTGTTTTTTCAAACAAATGAGCTTGCGTAGCAATTGCAATTACAGGAACATTATCTGTAATCAACGAAATGGTTCCATGTTTTAATTCTCCTGCAGCATAAGCTTCACTATGAATATATGAAATCTCTTTCAGCTTTAATGAGCCTTCTTGTGAAAGAGCATAATCTATTCCACGCCCTAAGAAAAATAAGTCATTTGCATTTTGAAAACGAGATGCATAATATTTGCATTTTTCAGAATGCTCCAATATCTCGTTTACTTTTTCGGGAATCATTTGCAGCATTTTGCAATACTCTGCTATACTTTCTTTTAATACCGTTTCTTTCACCAGTGCAAGTTTGAATGCGAACAAATACATAATTGACATTTGCACTGTATATGCCTTTGTACTTGCAACTGCAATTTCCGGCCCAGCCCAAGTATAAATTACACTATCTGCTTCACGAGCAATAGAAGAACCAACAACATTTACAATTGCCAAAGTGTGTACTCCTGCTTGCTTTGCAAGTCGTAAAGCTGCTAATGTATCAGCTGTTTCTCCTGATTGCGAAATAATAATGACCAAATCATTTTGATTGATAATGGGATTGCTATACCGAAATTCAGAAGCAATTACGCAGTCCGTTTGCACTCTGCATAGCTTTTCGATTACGTTTTTACCTATTAAACCAGCATGCATTGCAGTTCCACAAGCAACAATATGAATCTTTTGAACGCTTTTTAAAAAGCTGTCTGTAAGTGTTTCTACTCCTAAATCAGGTAAACCGTTCTTTATTCTTGGAGAAACGGTTTTCCGCAAAGCCTCGGGTTGTTCAAATATTTCTTTTAACATAAAATGAGGGTATCCACCCTTTTCTGCTGACTCAATATCCCAATCAGCAGTAAAAATATCTTTTGAAACAGGCTCTTGATCTAAATTAACAATCGAAACGTTTTCTCTTGTTATTGTTGCAATTTCATTTTCTTCTATTAAGTAATAATTTTTTGTATACTTTAAAATTGCAGGAATATCCGATGCGATATAATTTTCATTTTCCCCAATCCCAATAATCAGCGGACTATCTTTTCTTACTGCATAGATTTGATTTGGATAATCATGAAAAATAATTCCTAATGCATATGAACCTTTTAATACAGTAATTACTTTTTTGATTGCTTCAAATGGATTGCCTTTATAATAATAATCAATCATCTTTGCAATAATTTCCGTATCGGTTTCTGATTCAAATTCATAGCCTTTACGAATAAGCTTTGCTTTTAATTCTAAATAATTTTCAATAATACCGTTATGGACAATGGATACGTTTTTATTTCCATGAGGATGTGAATTCACATCAGATGGCTCTCCATGAGTTGCCCATCTTGTATGACCTATTCCACAGGTGCCTTTCGGACGATACTCTTTTTCCATTTTCTCTTCTAAATCGTCAAGCCTTCCTTTGGCTTTCACTACCTTAATGTCTGTTCCTTCAAAAATAGCAACACCTGAGGAATCATAACCTCGATACTCCAACTTTCTTAATCCGTCCACTAATACTGTAGCCGAATCTTTGTCACCTACATAGCCGACAATTCCACACATAAAAAATCTCCTTTTTATTTTATTATGTACAAAAAGAAAATTTTATTGATATATATGTATTTTAGCATACAACAACAAAGGCATAATGAAATATCCATTATGCTTCGTTTGCTATTTCAATAACACTAATTCACCCTTTTGTCTAACGCATTGCTCCGTTTCTTTGTAGGTGCTTTCGACTGTGTCAGCCGTTGATGCATCCGCCGAATTTTCGATAACATCAATCCTCGTCAACCTGTATGCATACTCATTTCATTTAAAATCATTAAAGAATAATTGCAAAGATAATTAGTATTACAGGTTCTGGCGCTTTCTTATATTTTCTAATTGTACATTCGCTATTATATCATTATATTCGATGCTTATACAAGAAGTATCTTATTCCAATTATTTAGCATAAATAGCTTTTGTATAACTGTATAGCTTATCTATTCAGCTGCAAAAAAGCTTCCCTTTAAGGGAAGCTCAGCTTATATTTTGCAATCATTTACTTTATCAAAAGTCGAAGCTTCTCTTATTGACAAGTTTTTTGCTTAGTTTCACTCATTAAATTTTCGATTAAAGTAATTGCTACTCTACAAGCTGCATCATTTGCTTTACATTGATTTGCATCAAACATTTTTGCAGCATTATTATCTGCTGTATTTGAGATACCTTTTACACAAACAAATGGAATATTACTTGAATTAGCAACTTCTCCGATACAACCTACTTCGCAATCTACAAAATCGCCGCAGAAAGTACATCGTATTGCTTTCGCTTTTACTGTATTGGATACAAACATATCGGCTGTACAAAATCTACCTGTTGTAAATTGATATTCATTTGTTCTACAAGCATTCTGTGCCGCTTTTATCATGTTGCTATTCGCACACGTTGTTCCGCAACGTGTTCCAGGAAGTACGGTTACGGGGCAGCCGATTGCGCTAAAATCTACATCATATTGCAATGCATTTGATGAAATTGCCATCGTCCCCGGTGGTGCATTATTTCCTATTAAAGATCCGCAATTTCCAACACCAATTATTTGGGTTATTGGATAGTTTCCTAAAACAACGCCAATACCTCTTCCTACATTTACTTTTCCATAGCCAATAACTGCGACAATGACACTGTTACCACTCAGTAACGTTTCATAGATTGTTATACCATCTTTTTTACAAACTTTAAATATTTGAGCCGTTTTCAACAGCATCTTTACTTCTTGCTCTTCTGTGCCAAAAACACAAATCATTATGTAACCTCTTTTCTATTACTTGATTGCTTCATTATATGCAGTAAAATCAGAAATTGGAAGTAACAAAAAAATATCCGTAACAACAATTCTTTAGGTGGTTGCATAATTAGAATTATTATTTAAAAACCAATCAAATCCGTTTTAAAGGAAATATATACCTGTTAAATTCAGCTACAATGATACGAAAACGATACAAAATTGATGCATTTATCTTGTATCATGAATTTGCAAACCCAATCTAGTAGTTTTTAGGAGTGATGAAAGTGGTAAACAGGAACGAACATTTACAAAATAGGCGTCCCCTATCCAGAAAATATATCAAAAAGAAAAATAGACATAGATTTTTATTATTAAGTATTTGTATTATAGTCTCAGCAATAACTCTTTTGGTTTCTTCTTGTATGAAAATCTACAAAGCCAATAGCTTAGCCCAAAACAAGCCTGCTCCCATTACCCAATCTCAAAAGAAAACCGTTTCTGCTGTAAAAACATCAAATGCACCATTATCAGGCAAAAGAATCGTTGTCGATGCAGGGCATGGTGGAAAAGATCCCGGAACAATCAGCCCAAATAATAAAACCTATGAAGCAAATCTAAATTTAATGATAGCCTATAAGCTAAAAGATGCCCTCGAAAAAATGGGTGTTGAAGTTATTATGACAAGAACAAAAGAAATTACACAGAAATTAGGAACCAACACTAAGTTAGAATTAGAAAACCGTGGAAATATGATTGAAAAAGCAAATGCTGACATGGTACTCAGCGTTCATCAAAATTTTAATGAAGATAATAGCCAGATAAGTGGTGTTCAAATAATATGTAGAACTGAACAGTCAGTTGCTTTAGCGGATTTTTTACAAAAAGCTTTTAATAAAGAGCTAAATAAAAGATTAAATTACATTAAAGATAAATATATTTTATTAGCATATGGCCAACAACCAAGCGTTATTGTTGAATGCGGATTTTTATCAAACCCACAAGAAGAACAACTATTAACAACAGACAAATATCAGCAGCGCTTAATTGATATATTGATTAAGCAAGTGAAATTATATTTTCAACAAGATAATATTACATAGATATCATCGTTCTCTTTATATAAAACTCACTTAGCATGCTACCTCGCAATCGGAAAAAGCTCCCCTTTTGGGGAGCTTTTTCTATCTTAAATCAGAACCGTATGTAATCATTTTCTCTCGAACAATTGCGCCATCTACTTGGTTTGCTGCTTTGTTTTCCTTTGCTCCAATTGCAGCACCGATTCCTACTGCTTCCCCCATATAACGGCATGTGTGTTGTACTCGTACAGTGGATTGCACATAAAAATCAAACCCTGCACAGCGACCTGCAACAAGCAAGTTATCAATACCCTTTACAATCAAGCTTCGATATGGAATAGTGAAGTACTGTTCATTTAACGGTAAAGACTTATTATACGATTTTTGAGTCAGTGCTTCATCTTTTGCTCCGTGAATATCAATTTCATAATCACTCATAGCTATTGCATCTGGGTATTTTGTGTAATTCATAACATCATCAATACCTAATTGATATTCTGTTACGATATTACGACTTTCACGAACACCCAACATTGGAGCAATTTGTCCAATAGAGCTATTTTCAAATCCAGGAATAAACTTTTGAAAGCAAGTTGCCAAGCGCACAATGGATTGCTTGCCTTCTATGGATTTCTTGGTCATATAAATAGGATCAATTGCATTTTTGCTATCTCCCAGTTCCGGACAGTTAAAACTGATTGCTGTTGGATTACCCGGCATAGAAAACAATTGAACATAATGAATATCTTGCTCTGTTACATATCCTTCTTTGCATTTTTCTTCTAAAACTCGATCAAGCGTTTTGCTCAAGTTACCTCGATATGTTGAAAGCAATGGAGGACGAGTATATCCGTCTGCTTGTCCACCTTGCTCGAGAAATTCACCAAAGCGATTCATATCAACGCCCACCATCTCAAAGCGAAGTGATACCGATTGATTCTTTCCGTTTTGATTGCCTTTTGTATAGCCTGCTCCAACCAAAACCGCTAAATCTCCATCTCCTGTACAATCAATAAATTGTTTTGCCGTAATTGCCTCTAGTCCTGCCTTATTTGTTACAATTATGGCTTTTATCTTTTGTTCATCCATAACCGCATCTACAAATGAAGTATGATAAAGCAAATCACAACCGTTTTCTATTGCTAATTCTTCAAGTTCGACTTTTAACATCTCTGTATCAAACCAGCTGCTGTTGTTGCCATCATACTTATGAGCAAAGCCCTTTGCTTGTAAACGCAAGCGGATTTCTTTGCTAATTGAGCTTTCTGCATTTCCCTCTTTCATACCCTCAGGCATAATTGGTGTAACCAATGCCATAGTTTGGCTACCGCCTAAGCACCCATAACGTTCCACAATGAGTGCTTTTGCACCTTCTCTTGCTGCTGCAATTCCCGCAATTGCACCAGCTGTTCCACCGCCCAATATCACTACATCATATTCATAACGGACTGGAATTTCTTTTTTGGACATAAAAATAGTACTCAAAGTTATCCCCACTTTCTGGTTATAGTAAATTAACTTATGAGTACCAGTATATTTTTATAATAGTATTTTGTCAATGCTATTCTTCGTTTAAATATGGTCCAAGTATCATTGGCTCTATTTGTTTGCCGTTTTGCGCTGCCTCTAACGTTTTTTCAATATCACAAAACCTTGCAACTAAAGAGCATGGTTTGATTTTATGGTTATCTTGACCCATTGGAACAAAATACATATATTTTAAGCTTTGTAATATTCCAATATTTTTTGCGCTCCCACTTAACGCATCATTTGAGGATACTGCTAATACAACGGGTAGATGATTGCGCAAATGGCTTTTAACCGCCATAGTAACAGGGGTATCAGTAATCGAATTTGCTAGTTTTGCCAAAGTGTTTCCTGTACAAGGTGACACCAACATAATATCGGTCATATGCGTTGGTCCAATTGGCTCAGCATCTTCAATTGTACGGATTACTGGCTTTTTACAAATTGACTCCATTTCGGCAATAAAATCTGCTGCTTTTCCAAATCGAGTGTTGATTGAAGCTGCATTAAAGGACATGATTGGTTGAATATCATACTTTTTTGAAAGCTCTCGCATTATTTCAATATTTTGTTTAAATGTGCAAAAAGAGCCGCAAAAGCAATAGCCTAACTTTATTTTAGTCAAGATGTATCCTCCTCTCAGCCTCAACGTTTTGGATTGTTTCATAAATAATTTTTCCTGCAGATACTGGCGCTACTTTTCCTGGAAGTGAAAGTGCCCAAATTGTTTTTAATCCCATTTCTCTTGCAATTGTAAAATCTATTCCACCCGGTTTTGATGCTAAATCAATCAACAAACAGTTTTCATCAACCTTTGATAAAATCTCTTCATTTAATACCATTGCTGGTACAGTATTGATTACAACATCTTGATTTAAAATATGGGATGCAATATCATGCGTTGAAATTGCTTTTGCTCCGGCTATTTCAATCCAAGCATAATCTGAATACTTTCTTGCACTCACCGTTACCTTTGCACCCATGGCAATTAAACGTGGCGTCAATACTTTTGTAATTCTGCCATTACCAATCAACAGACAGCGTGTTCCATAAACGGTAGTTGGCAGCTCTTCCATCAAAATTTGGATGGTACCTTCCGCAGTAGGAACAGCATTTAACACTGCTAACTCTTCACGATCCAAATAATCTAAATACCAAAGCTTTTTCTCTTCTAAATGCTGCTTCATATTTAAGGATAGCTTACCGCCATATACAGCGGTTTTTTCATCTGCTAAACACAGTACATCATCTATCAATAAATTTTTACTACTAAAAGGACAGTTTATTGTGTTATTATCAAGACTTGCTGGCATTGGTAATATTATGTAGTCAAAAGCTACATTTTTCATAATCAATTCATCCACAGTAGTCTTTAAATGAGAAATTCCACTTCCTTGTTCAAGCCCGACACAGAACACTTTATTATTTTTATCAAAAAGCTTTGCTAAGGACATTTGCCTTAAATCGCCACCTGCTACTAATATTGTTTTGTTTTGAATCATAATAACTACTCCTTTTTCAATAGTAACCCGTATATTCTAATCACATTACATCTTATGAAAACAGCAGGTTATGGGTTCATTATTTTTAACGTTTTTTTATTGGTAAATGATATAACAAATTGTCTAAATTCCTTTACTTTTACTAAATTGGTCTATATAATGAAATGATAGATATAAATATAGAATAAAGATGGGATATGCTTATGAAACCTTTTACGAAATTTAAAAGTCAAAATGAAGAAACACGTCTTTCTCATTTTCTAACCAATCAATTAGGGAGCAAGCATTTTACATATAAACAAATACTTTCAATGCTTGTCCCTTTAATATTAGATCAGTTTTTTATCTTTTTTATTGGTACCCTTACTACGTTTATGATTAGTGCTTCCGGCGAAGACTCTGTAGCTGCGGTAACACTTGTAGGTCCAATTACTTTTTTAATTGTGGCGTTGTTTTCTTCTGTTAGTGCAGGAGGCACAGTTATAGTTGCCCAATATAAAGGAAAAGGCGACGAAAAGCAAATGCGCAGAGCCGCAGGTCAAGTTGTATTAACCACTTTTCTTGTTGCAACCATTGGAAGCTTGATTTTAATTTTGTTTGCTGAACCAATCATCAATACCCTGTTTCATAGTGCCGACCCCACTGTTAAATTAAAAGCAAAAAACTATATGATAGGAATTTGCTTATCCAATCCTGCATTTTCTATTTTCAATGGTATATTTAACGTTTTACGTGGTGTGGGTGACACAAAAACCTGCTTACGTTTAACAATCGTCATAAACGTCATCCACTTATTTGCAAGCTATTTGTTTATCAACATTTGCAAACTCGATATTCTTGGAACGGCAATCTCTTTGAATCTTGCTCGCTTTATTGGATGTGCTATTGCTTTATATTTGATATTACGACCTAACGACATCTTAACTTTAAAATTAAAAGATATGTTTCAGTTCCGTTGGTCAATACAAAAAGCAATTATTAAAATTGGTATTCCGTTTTCGTTGGAACAAGTTTTCTTTAACTTAGGAAGAATGTTAACCCAAGTTTATATGATTCAATTAGGTCAATCTGCAATTGCTGCTGATGCAATTGCTTCATCTGGTTCTAACTTATTTTATAGTGCAGGATTTGCTGTTGCAACATTAGCAATCACTGTTGTCGGCCAATGTATTGGTGCGGGAGATATCAAGCAAGCCAAAAAATACGGCAAAAAGCTAATTGGACTTGGAACAGTTTGTATGCTAATCAGCGTAGCAGTTTTATATCCGTTTATGCCGTTGATTATAAAGCTATCCAACCCATCTGCTACCATCATCCCAATGATTCACCAAGCTATGTTAATCGGTGTCATTGCAATTCCATTTTTCTGGTCATCATCTTATGTTATGCCAAGCGTTCTACGTGCAGGCGGTGACGCAGGATTTACTTCTATCGTTTCATTGGTTATTATGTGGATTGCTCGTGTTGCTTTAGGTTATATTCTTGCTATTACATTAGGCTTAGGTTTAAATGGAATGTGGATTAGCATGGGTGTTGAATGGGCAGCTCGTGCAATTATATTCCAAATTCGATTTAAAGGCGATAAATGGCATAAGAAGAATTTAATCGCTTAATAACTATAATAAAATAGAGCCCTAGTTTTCTTTTGAAAACTAGGGCTCTATTTTAATGTCTCGGTTTTTTACGAACGGTTAAAATTGCTTTTAAGATTGCCGAAGTTACTTGCAATCCAAGCTTCTCATTTTTCTCTAATAAGCTGTCAATTTCATCATTGGTGCAAACCACATATAGTGGGGGAAGATTATTTAGCGTAAGCGCGACAATATCCTTTTTGCATCGGTCACATCGACAACAGTTCATCTTTTTCAATGCAATTTCCAATCGATTCATTACTAATCGTTCCGTTACATTATATAAAATGGATTCACCGGGATTTTCGTTAATCCATTTAATCTCTTTATTTTGAAATAAAGCTGCCCCGTTTTGTGCTACAGCTTTTTCAAGCTTTTGCGATTCATTGATTTCTTGAATTTGATTTTGGGATTCCTTATCTTCGGGTTCTTCCGAAGATTGTTTTGATGCTGACGGCATTATTTTTTTATACATCAGTTCTTTATCAAAAGCCTTTTTCACTTTTGCCATTTCAGAATTCACGCCTTTCTCATTGGCACATTTTCTAATCAATAGCTAGAATACTAAATACCAACAGATAACATTTCCTCAACAAGCGATTTATAATCCATAACCGCATTGTTATTTGGAGCATATTCATAAATACTTTGTTGATTTGTTTGTGCTTCCATAATTGCTACACTAGAACGTATTGTGCTCACAAACAGATGCGTATGCAATTCTTGTGCAATCAGCTGAGCTGTGCCCAAGATATCCTTACTCAACACCGTATTTTTATTAAACTTGGTTAATACAATTCCCTCAAGCTTAAGGTTGGGATTACAATAATTGCGCACTTTATCCACCGTTTCGGATAATTGTGCGATACCTTGCAAACTAAAAATATCCGCATTCATAGGTATAATAATACCATTTGCTGCTGTAAACGCATTTACGGTTAATATACTCAATGCGGGTGGGGTATCAATTAAAATATAATCATATTTTGAAGTGAGGGTAGCAAGCGCTTCTTTTAATAAATATTCTCTTCCTGTTTGGGTAAATTCAAGCTCAACGCCACTTAATAATATGTTTGAAGATATAATGTCAAAAACACCTGCTCTTTGAATTGCAAACAAAGGCTTAACATCGCCCTTTAATACATCATATATTGTTGCACAATCTTCAGAACACGCACCTACACTAAAAGAAAGATTGGATTGCGGGTCTAAGTCAACACAAAGCACACGGTTTCCTTTTTCTTTTAAGCCTGCTGCAATGGCACAAGTAGTAGTGGTTTTCCCCACACCGCCCTTTTGATTGGCGAATGCAATTATTTTAGCCATCTATATGACACTCCCCTAATTTGGATTTCTATTACAGTATAGTATAACATAAATAAATATAAATGAAAAGGGATTTAGCCTTCAAAGGTGAATTATGCTATTTTATAGCATAACCCAGAAGTAGATTACTTCTGGGTTTGATTTTTATATGAAAGAAGTTTTTAATTTCTATTTCGCTCTAGTATGATACATTCCAATGCAACAATACATCGATAGTAGCCGTACGCTCCCAAATTTTCAACAAAACCGATACGAAAGTGTGGATAACTTTGTATCGGCATATCTTATAATATTTTTGTTTCACGATTAAATGATTTGACTTCAACCGCTCCGGTATCGACATGAAAATATACTGTTCGTCCAAAATTCAACCCTGTATCCTCTGCGTATAATTGGATGCGATTTTCTTGCAAAACCTTTTTCACTGCTTCAATATTGCGTGCGCCAATATTTCCAAAGCTTGAATCTCCTGAAACCTCAAACATTTTTGCTCCACCAACAATTTTTGCTTTCAACCTTGTTTTTTGACATTGATAACCCTGCAGCTTTTCCAACATATGCGGAATACAAGTATCAGCATATTTATTTACGTTCTTTTCATTTTTAATATCCGGACAATTAGGTAGCATAATATGGCCTAATGCGCCAATTTTTAAAATAGGTTCGTATAAACAAATTCCTATGCATGATCCTAATGCAAAAGTTACTAACGTATTTGGTGCTGTTGTGATATTCATATCTGAAATGCCAATTGTAATTATCTCACTCATAACTCAATACCCAATCTTGTCATCATAATATTTAAGGATTCTAACGTAGGAACCAGTAGGATATTTGATGAGACGGATTGGTCTAAATCCAATAAAACGCCTTCAATAAAAATAATCTGATCTGATGCCGGAGAAAGTTCGATTGCAGGAACAGCTAAAAGTGCACCAACCATATCTACCGCTACTGCAGGAACGGAAATGTTAATGTTAAGTCCTGTTAGGGAAGAGATTGCATTGATATATGATGCCGTTAATATATTGCCTATTTCTGAAACTGCAGAAAGTTCCATTTCACTAAGTCCTTTTAAAAACGAAACATGCTCGCCCATTAACTTTTCAATAATATCTCCAACAAATTTTTCTTCAATTAAAAACATCATAATGCCTTCAATATCGCCAATAAACTTTGCTAAGATACCCACCATTACGTTTTCCGGGCCGCCCAATAAACTACCTGCATCTTTAATATCTAATATTTTCACCTTTGGAACCGACATATCAACAGGTAAGTTTAACATTTCGGAAAGAGAAGTAGCTGCATTGCCTGCTCCAATATTTCCTATTTCTTTTAAAACGTCAATATGCATTTCATTGAGTTGCTCTAAGTTGTTAATTTTCATATTGCCCTCTCCAAATATATAAAATTTCTACCACCATAGTTCATAGTTAGCTTATACTGCACACTATAGCTTCTCTGACGGAAGAATTTGCCCTGCTGTTAAATCATGTCCATCGGCGTAAAATTTCGTATTACTATATTCCTCGGAAATATTCATATATAAATATCCGATGTTAATTTTAGTACCAATATACACTTTTTTTAATGCAATAACTTTAAATGCATATGGTCGATTCATTTCCTCTTGCGCTTTTTCAAGTTCTTTTTGTAATTCAATAATTTCACCGGCTACTTTATTCTTTTCCATCATTGCTTGCTTCAAATCTTGCTTTGCTTGTGGATCGCCCATACTCCGAGATAATAAACGAATATTATCTTGCAACTGCTGTTGCACATATTGTTTGCCGTTTATCTTAGATTGAACTTGCTCTAAATTTTTTCTTAATCGAATAAAATCAGGAGTCATACATTCTCTAATTTCGTCGCTGTCTAGTATAATAATTGTTTGCACATTGGTTGACGCACCAATATAGGAAGCATAAATCATAACACCCGCTTGACATACACCACCTATTATGCTTGCTTTGCTTCCTTTTAATATAACAGAGCCTTTTGCATTCGTATTGCTATTTAACAATACATCTGCATAAACATCTCCATCACATTCAACGCTTGTATTCTCTATGTACTTACTGATAATATTGCCCTTAGCTTGCAGCTTACCGATACCCATTCCGTTCATACCACTCATAATGTTGATATTTCCTTCGGCGATTAAAGTAGCACCTTCCACAATACCTTTTACAGTAATATCTTTTTTTGATTTAACGGTAAAACCTTCTCTAACATCGCCTTGAACAATAACGGAACCCACGCTGTCTATATTTCCAACTGCGCTGTTCACATCGCCCTTGATAATATAAACATCATTCACACATACCAGTTTACCTCGTAATTCTACTGATCCATCTATTTCTGCTAAAACAGACATTCGATCTTCAGATAAAACTGTGTGTGTTCCCGGATGTACTTCACCGGGAATACCTTGCCTAAACGGAATAGGTTCTCCAAAGATGTTCATACCATCTACACCATCTATAGCAGGTGTTGCCGTACACAATACATCACCTTTATTTACGTTTTGTACTGTACCTAATTCCTTATAGTCAACAATACCATTCTCATTTTCTTTTAAACGAATGGATTCATCCGTTTTAAAAGAATAGGTAATCGTTCCGTTTTTCCCATCAATTGGAGCAATGCCTCGTGCGGCTGTCAATTCACTATAGAACAATCGTTTTTCACAAAAGTTTTGAATCGCCTCAGTATCTATACCATATGTAATGCCTTGCTCGTTTAAAACATTTTGTATGTCTTCTACAGCGACTGTTTGCCTTTGGTCTACAAGTTTTACTCGAATATAGGCAACAAGATTATCACTAGATACCCTCAAGTTAATTTCGGGTGGGGCAAGTTGTTGCAACTGTTCTTGTAACCTCTCCGCTTCACTCTTAGGCGACAGTTCAGAATTTTCAGTTGTGTTGTTTGGGTTCGATTCATTATAGTCCGCCATTGAAATTCAACTCTTTTCCAATATTATGATTGTTTTATCTTAATGCATTAACTGTTTGCATTATTTCATCTGAAATTTGCACTATTCTTGTATTTAACTGAAATGCGCGTTGTACCTCAATCATATCTACCATAGATTGCGTTAAATCTACGTTTGAATTTTCCAAGCAACCCCTTGTTGGAACAATATCTTTGTTTTGTTGTGCTGCGCCTGAAGCGGCAGTTGGTTTAAAAAATAATCCGCCCTCTATTTCCAATCCACCATTATTTGCAAATGTATACACACCTATATCATGGTTATCTTCTTCATTCTTCACTTCAATTCGTTGCCCTTTAGAGTTTAAAACAAATCCGCCTTGTGCGCCAGTTAAGTAAAACTTATCCCCAGCTTTTGTCAACTCAAAGTTACCACAGCGGGAATATTGAATGCCATTTGCTGTTTCTAATGCAAAAAAGCCATTATCAGATGGAATCGCATAATCTAACAGTCTTCCTGTATTTTGGTAAGCTCCTTGTTGGTGCAAAACATCTGTTTTTAAAAGCTTTGTGCCATGACCTACCTTTAAATTGCTATCTCCTTGTGCCTGACGAAGATTGGTATAAACCAAATCAGCAAAAGTTGTTTTGGAAGTTTTATAGCCGGATGTAGAAACGTTTGCAATATTGTTTGCAACAACATCAAGTCCTGTTTGCAATTGAACAGCTCCTGTTGAAGCAGTATAGAATGCAGTAATCATAAATAACTTCCTCTCTATTAGTTAATACGTCCGATTTGAGTAACGGCACTTCCCAATGTTGAATCATACATTTTAATTGCTTGAGAAACACTTTGTAAAACACGTTGTGTAGCAATAGAGCTTGATAACTCTTCCCCAATATTTACGTTGGAGCCTTCTACTGATTTCCACATAATGGATGGATTTTGAACTTTTGTTGCATTAGCTCCTGAAAAAAGCCCTGTTCCAACCGTTAACAAATTTTTATAATCCGCAAAATCATAAAGTGCAAGCTTTCCGATTGCAGTTCCTTTTTCATTGTATATATTTCCACGTTCATCAGCTGTAACTTGATCCGTGCCCAACCGAATCGGTCCGTTTTCACCTAATACTCTGCCAACACCTTGCAATATTAAATAGCCCTCATTGTCGACATTAAAGCTTCCTGAGCGAGTATAAACAGTATTGCCGGCTTGATTTTGAACTGCAAAAAAGCCTTGTCCTGTTATCGAAAAATCTAATGTACGGTCAGTTTGTTCGACTGTTCCTTGTGAATGAACGGTTGCCGAAATATCCGCAGTACGAAACATTGAAGTTTTTCCGATAGGCGTTGTATTTCCATCAATTCGATTGATGATTAACTCATCAAAAGTTTTTGTTAATATCTTGCTTTTTTTAAATCCGGGCGTTTTTACATTTGCAATATTATTGCTGATTGCAGATAACATTCTATTTTGTGTCATCATACTGGAGCTCAAATTATAAAAACCTCGTGTCATAAAACAACCTCCATTTCTTTTTAGCTAAAAGCTAGTTCGTAATATACTGTTCAATAACCGCTTTTAGCTTTTTTAATGCGTTTGAATGAATTTGAGATACACGGGAATCACTGATATTTAGAATATTTGCAATATCTTTAATCTTTAGTTGCTCTTTATAGTGTAATGCAATAACTAACTTCTCATTTTCTTTTAATGATTCTATTGCATTCGCAACGGTTGTTGCTAATTCTTGATTGGCTAATCGTTGTTCAGGACTATCCGAATGAGAGGTAAAAAGTTCAGCAAGTGTATTTTCTGCATTACTTTCATAAACTACTTGCTCAAAAGAATACACATTTAAAGAATACACTTCAAGCTGCAGCTTACCCAACTCATTAACAGTCATATTCAAATGATCTGCAAGTTCCTGTTGAGAGGGATGATGCTCAAGCTTGTTGCATAAATCGGATTCTGCTTCCGCAAGCACTTTCGCCATTCTTTTCACTCTTCGAGGAAAGCAGTCTTGTCTTCGAATAAAGTCAATCATGGCTCCTTTTATTTTTATGGAAGCAAATGTTTCAAATTTAACATTTTTCGATAAATCAAATTTTTCTATTGCATCTAATAAAGCAATAATGCCTTCATTGATTAAATCATCTAAGAAGTTTACATATTGGTAACTTCCCGTAGTTCTTAATGCAATTTGACGAACCAAAGGGCTATATAGAGTGATTAACGTATTACGGATATCTACGCTCTGCGTATCCTCGTATTTTTTCCATAAGTCATAATGTTGAATTGGTAAAGTTTCAGCCTTTAGCGCTTGCATCCATATCACCCCTTCTTATGTTTGTTAGTATTAGTCAAGTGTAACGTTTGCAAGAGCTTGTATTTGAACATTGATATCAATTTCGTTAAATGATAGAATAACTGCATCTTGATAGAATTGCTCAAGCATTCTGCTAAAATAAATTCTTACAACCGGTGAAGTTAATATAATTGGAACTTGGATGACTTCTTTGACTTTTGCGATACAATCCAACAAATTTGATACAATTTTTTGAATGATTTGTGGATCTAAAGCCAGATAGGTTCCTTGATCATTTTTATTGATTGCGTTTAGGATTACTTTTTCCACTTCACTATCTAATGTAATAACACGAATTTGACCGCCGTCGGACCATTTTCTTGTAATGGTACGTTTCAATGCTTGGCGAACATATTCCGTTAACAACTCAGTATCTCGTATCGATGGTGCATAATCCGATAATGTTTCTAATATCGTCTCTATATCTCTTATTGGAACACCTTCTTTTAATAAGTTAGCAAGTATCTTTTGTAATCCGCTAAATGAAATAATATTTGGTACGACATCATCCACGAGTGTTGTATTGTATTTACGAACAGTATCCAATAGCTGATTTACATCCTGACGAGATAATAACTCATGTGCATGGCGTTTTACGACCTCGGACAAATGTGTGATTACAACCGATAGCGGATCAATAACCGTATAACCGTATATTTCGGCAAGCTCTTTTTTATCTTGAGTAATCCATTTACTTGGAATACCATAAGCCGGCTCAATCGTATCAATACCATCAATTGTACCCGATACTCCACCCGGATCTAAAGCTAAATAATAATCAACTAAAATTTCGCCTTTTGCGATTTCTTCGCCTTTTATTTTAATAATATATTGATTTGGATTCAAAAATCCATTATCTCGGAGTCGAACTTCCGGAACAACTGCGCCCATTTCCAATGCAAATTGTCTGCGGAACATAACCAAACGTTCAATAAAGCTCGAACCGCTTCTTTCATCAATCAATGGCAATAAGCTATATCCGAACTCCATTTCAATCGAATCAATTTGGAGTAGATTATATACATTATCAATATTGCGATAATATTCGCCCTCATCTACTGCATTTTCAACAGGTGCAGCCGTAGATTCCATTGCGAAAGCCCTAGCTTTTTCTTGCTTTTGAGTTTGTATGAGTTTATACCCCATAAAGGCTAAAAGCGCACCAAACGGAATAAAGATATACCAAGGCATACCCGGTATTAAGCCAAGAACCGCAATAGCAATACCTGAAATAATCAAAGAAATCGGCTGTGCCATAAACTGTCTGGTAATGTCTGTACTCAAATGTTCTTGAGATGCTGCACGAGTTACAATCATACCCGTTGCAGTAGAAATCAATAAGGCAGGTATTTGGGCAACCAATCCGTCACCAACCGTTGCAATAGAGTAAATATGTAATACGTCAGTAAAAGAAGCCCCACCTTGTACCATACCGATAATCGTACCACCAATAAAGTTAATAAAAGTAATGATGATTGACATAATCGCATCACCTTTAACAAACTTCGTAGCACCATCCATAGAGCCAAAAAATTCGGCTTCTCGCTGGATATTTTCACGTCTGATTTTCGCTTGCTGTTCATCAATTAAACCAGAACTTAAGTCAGCATCAATTGCCATCTGTTTACCCGGCATTGCATCTAATGTAAAACGTGCAGATACCTCTGCAACACGCTCAGCACCTTTTGTAATTACAATAAATTGTACTAATACGATAATTAAGAATACAATAAATCCAACTACGATATTCCCAGATAAAACGAAGCTACCAAACGTTTTAATTACTTGTCCTGCTTCACCTTGTTTGGTTAAGATTAAACGAGTTGAAGAAATATTTAATCCAAGCCTGAACAATGTTGTAATCAGCAAGATGGAAGGAAACACTGAAAATTCAAGCGTTTCTTTTATGTACATGGTAATTAACAAAATCATCAAAGACAGCGTAATGTTGATTACATACATAACATCCAACATAAACGCCGGCAAAGGAACAATAATCAGAAATACAATCAAAACGACTGCAACGGCTATCAAGTTATTTAATATTTTCTTCATCGTTTCAACTCTTTCTGTTTTAGTGTATATACCCAAGCCATGATTTCCGCAATAACAGCATAAAACTCTGCCGGAATCGGCATATTAGGTTCAACTGTAGCATAAAGAGCACGTGCTAATGGTTTATTTTCTGTCATCGGAATTTGATGTACTTGAGCAATTTCTATTATTTTAAGTGCAACATAATCTTGTCCTTTTGCGACAACCATTGGTGCTGCATCTTTCTCTAAATCATATTTTAATGCGATTGCGAAATGGGTTGGGTTACGAATGATAACATCTGCAGTAGGGACTGCTTGCATCATTCTAGACATTGATATTTTTCTTTGTTTTTCTTTAATTTTACCCTTAACTTGAGGGTCACCTTCCATATGTTTATATTCTTCTTTTAATTCTTGCTTTGACATCTTCATGTTCTTTTCATAGTTCCACCATTGATAGAGATAATCAAATAATGCAATAACACCAAATACCAAAGATATTTTTAAGACAAGATTCATAATTGCATCAAAAATAAAAAGTATGGATTCGTTTAATGATACCGCCATTAATTTCGTTATGTCTTTGGTAATGCCTTTAAAACCGGAATACAAAACATAGGATATAATTACTACTTTTATAATTGATTTAATCAGCTCCACAGCTGAATTAAGTGAAAACATCTTTTTTATACCCTTTAACGGGCTAAGATTGGAAAACTTAGGCTTTATGGATTGAAAGGAAATAATGAATTTCGTTTGTGCACCCGATCCAATGATACCAACAATCATTGCTATTAACGCAATTGGTGCAAGAATCGAAAAAAAAGCAGTCATACATTCCAATAAAATATCCATTACGTTATTAACATCAAGCGAAATAACTGTTTTAATATAGGAAATATATTTTAATAATAAGTTTCTGATTGTATTATAGATAAACGGAAACAGAAGCTTAATTCCATAGAAGATACATATAATTGAGACTACTGTTGTTATATCTTTACTTTGAAAAACATTACCCTTTTTTCGTTCGTCTTTTCTCTTCTTGGGGGTGGCTTTTTCGGTTTTAGAGTCCCCTGGCAAATATATCCCCCCTAGGTTCAAGTAACGCTTGATACAAATTTAGCTTATGAGGCTTGTTTCATTTTCAAAACCAAAAAGGCTGATACCAAGTTGTTTCTTTAGGTCATAACACCCAACAATTGATTTATATTATCAAACATTAATGTCAGTAATCGTTCAAAAAACGATGCGAATGGTGGTATTAACACAAATAACATTACAAAACCAATTAAGATTTTTAATTGTAGATTTACTACAAATACGTTAATCTGTGGCACTGCTTTCATAATCAATCCCACGCCAATTTCTGTGACAAGCTCTGCTGCAAGTAGGGGCATTGACATTTTTACAGCATATATCAAAATATTTGAGAGCAACAAGGCTAAATTTTCAAACACCTGCGGCGAAATTGTAAGCTCATTATATGGCAATGCTTGTCCTGCATGAACAAACACCTGCATTAGCGTTAGGTGGGAGTTCGATAAAAAGAAAACCATCATCATGAGTACATTCAACAAGGATGCAGATACTGGCATAGAAACGTTGCTTGCTGGATCATATATTTGCGACATGGATAATCCTATTTGAATATCCATAAACTCTCCAGCTACTATTAGTACAGATAAGAACAGGTTAATTATAAAACCAATTGCAAATCCAACTGCCAGCTCTTTGACCATATAAATGGAAAGCATAAGTGCTGAAGTGATTTCGGTTGTTGTTCCCTCGGGGAGTAAGCCATACACAAACAAAGAAAGTAATACCGTTAATCCGATTTTAATTGTCATTGGAATATTTCTTCGACCAAATATCGGATTAAACATGATACATCCTGTCATTCGCATACATACCAATAATAGCAGGGTAAAATCATAATCTAGTTGCATTGTCCACCCCAATCCATAAGGTAAATTAACATATATACTGATTTGCGTTTAAAACAACCATATTCGTTTTTTAAAAAATGGTTTAAATATCATTTTGCAATTCTATATCAGCTTTAATGCTGAATCAAATATGTAAACCGTAAAGTCCATCATGGTTTCAATCATCCATGGGCCAAGCAAAATCAGTATTAAAGCAATTGCTAATAATTTTGGAACGAAAGTCAAGGTTTGCTCGTGAATTTGCGTTGCAGCTTGAAAAATAGAAATTACAAGACCAATTAAGATACTGATAACCAAAATTGGAGCCGCAACCTTAATTGCTACTAACATTGCTTGTTGAAGTACACTCATAACTTCATTTGTTGACATATTGGAAGCCTCTTTCTTTTTTAGTTAAAGCTTAACGCCAGTGTTTTAATGAGTAAACTCCATCCATCAACCAAAACAAAAAGTAATAGTTTAAATGGAAGCGATATCATAACCGGTGGTAACATAATCATACCCATCGACATTAACGTACTTGATACAATCATATCAATAATCAAAAATGGAATGAAGATTAAAAATCCGATCATAAAGGCTCGCTTTAACTCGCTGATAATAAAAGCAGGGGTTACAACTGTCATCGGAAGCTTTTGCAACAATTCCTCATTACTTAATTTATCAACATTATTATCTTTCACAATTTCAGTTTTTGAAAGTTTCACAAACAAATTGATTTCCTCTTTTTTTGTTTGCTTTAACATAAATTTCTTGAGAGGAACTTGGGCCTTTTCCAAAAACTGTTCTTGGGTTATTTGCTCTTTTTGATATGGCTCATAGGCAGTTTTGTTAATCTCGGTTATAACCGGCGACATAATAAATAAAGAAAGAAACAACGCAATTCCTATCAACACCTGATTAGGAGGTGTTTGTTGAAGGCCAAGCGCATTCCGCAAAAAAGATAAGACAATGATAATTCGTGTAAACGAACTCATCATAATCAATATCGTTGGAATGAGTGCAATTAATGTTAACATAATCACAATTTCAACAGTTTGCATATTGTTTCCGTCTAAATTGACATTCAACTTTCCTTCTGCATAACATGCAACCGGAAATACAACAGAGCTCAATAATACTGTTGCAAAAGAGATTAAGAACTTTTTTAATTTCTTCATTTGGTTACCGCCATTTCTAAGCTTGCGTATTAAACTGGTTTGAGTCGTTGTTTTTAGACTTATGTATTGTCGTTTTTAAAGCTGACTGAAACATATCTGCAAAATTTGCTTTTGGTGGAGCTTCTTCATTTTCAAAATAACTTTCATCCAATTTCAAAAGGATTTTAATATTTTGATTTGAAACGCCAATTACAAAATAATTTCCGCAAATATTACATAAAGCGATACATTTATCCTGTCCGAATGCAACTCGTTCAATGACCTTAATTTTATTTCCGGACATTGTACGATTCATTTTCTTTGCAACGAACTTGCTCAACACATAGCATCCATAAAGACAAGCTGCAATTGCAATAATATAAATAATTAACTCTGGAAAAAAGTTTGTTTTCATTTTATTGACCTAAAACCGTAGAAACTGTTTTCATGATTCTGTCTGCTTTAAATGGTTTTACAATAAAATCTTGTGCACCTAATTTCAATGCATCAAGTACCATATTCTCTTGTCCCATAGCAGAACACATAACAACAGTTGCATTTGGATCAGCAGCCTTGATTGCTTGCAATGCTTGTAAACCATCCATAACAGGCATTGTGATATCCATGATTACTAAATCAGGATGATGCTCTTCATATGCAGCTACTGCTTCTTGGCCATTTGCTGCTTCAACAATATCTTCAAATCCATTTTTCTTTAATGTGTCTTTAATCATCATTCTCATAAATGCAGCATCATCGACAAGCATAATTTTCTTATTCATATTTCTTTCCCCTTTTCTTGCTTTCAGTGATTATAATAATTTAAGAATCTCACTATTGCTTGATACTTCTGTAATTCTCACGCCATAGTAATCATCTACAACAACGACATCGCCTTTGGCAATCGCTTGACCGTTCACAAAAACGTCTACTTGTGTTCCTGCTTGTTTATTCAGTTCAATGATTGTTCCTGTAGTAAATTCAAGTATTTCCTTGATTTTCTTTTTCGTTCTACCGATTTCTACTGTAATTTGAAGCGGAATAGACATAATCATATTTAAGTTATTCGATTCATTATCTGTTAATGCAGTATCCTCATCGAACATCTCGTAAGATGGCGGCTGCATATTTACATCCACATACTGCTCTACCACTCTTGGCTTTTGCTGTACTGGGCGAGGCTGCGGCTTTGGCTGTTGAGGCGCCGGCTGTTGTGTATATGTAGGTTGTTGCGGTGTACTTACCGGTGGTGCTATTGGCTGTGGTTGAGGCTTTGGCTGTGGAATTGGTTCGGTAGGACCTGATAAATCAGGTTCTTCCATATTAAATAAAGATAATAATTCTTTTGCCAAATCAACTGTCAATACGCTGATAAATTCACTGTTAACCATGTTTTCAATCATTAAATTAAAGCTAACGGTTATCAATTCATCATTATCTTTATAATATTTACGTTTAAACTCATCCGCATTTTCAATTGGAAACGTTGTTGGAGTAGAAATATTAACTGTGCGATTTAAAAACTGAGATAGTGCAGTTGATGCCGCACCCATCATCTGATTCATGACCTCGCAAATTGCGCTGATACTCATTTCGTCCATAACGAATTCTTGATCCGAATAATCCGTTCCAAGAAGTAATCCAACTATTGCTTGAACATCTGTTTCTTTTAAAATCATAATATTTGTTCCGGAAAGTCCGGATATATAATTGATTTCTACTGCAATAGCCGGTTCAAAAGCATCAAACTTAAACTCTGATGCTGTGCTGACCGAAACCTTCGGTGTAGTAATATTTACTCTGCGGTCCAACAATCCTGATACGGATGTTGCAGATGAACCAAGGCTAATATTTAATATTTCGCCGATTGCATCTATTTCCATTGGAGAAAATAGCTCTGTTTTTGTGTCCATTGTATCACCTTCCACTTTTATTTCTATTAATCAAGGACTTTGCCTATTTTAATCGCATATTTTTTCTTCTTAACGCCCATAACACCCATAAACCAAGGATGCTCATCCACGTTGACTTGAATTGTATTTCCTTGTACAGGTGTACCTAACGGAATAATATCCCCTACTTGTAAATTGAGTAAATCCTGGAGTTTAATTTCTGATTCACCCAATAATCCGGTAACTGTTAGTGGTGCTTCATTTAGGCTGTCCAGAATAAATTCTTTTCTTTGGTTTTCAATGAAGGTGTCACCTTTTTTCGACACTCTTACAAATTTATTTTCGAAAGATTTAAAAATGGTATTTAAAGATTCCGAAGGAATACAAATATTGATTTTTTCCTTTAATGATCGAATGGTAACTTCGATTATAATAATTACAATTGTTTCATCAGGAGCAATAGATTGAATCAATCTGGAATTGGTTTCAATCATATCATAATCTGCTGTTACATCAATATAATTGCTCCAAGCGTTTGTAAATATGGATGCTAATTTTTCAAATATGTATCGCATAATTGAGAGCTCAATATCTGTATAATCTTTATCAACATTATAACCTTCGCCGTTTCCACCTAATAATCGATCAATGATGCTATAAGATAACGGACGTGCCATTTCCATTATAATTTGTTTTTCATTGTCGTTTATTTTTCGATCTAAACTAAAAATACCCATTAAAACCGAATCATTCAATGCATTACTAAACTCATAATATTGTTGTTCTTCAAGGGTTACTAACTCAGCTTCGCAACTAATTCGTAAAATACTCGATAGTTGTAACGCCAAAAGTCTTGAAAAATTTTCAAATATACTGTCTAGAAGCTTAATTTGGTCTCTTGTTATTCGCTTCGGCGTTCGAAAGTCATATTCTTTATATTTCTTTTCTTTTGACTCCTGCTGCACTTCGTTAATATCTTTCCCGCCACTTTGCAGATTGCCAAGTAATTCGTCAATCTGTTTCTGGGACAATACTTCTGCCATAGTAACCACCATTTCTTTGCATCCAACAAAATGTTTACCTTGGATGCAATCTGTTTATTGATATCAATAGAAATTCTTTAAAGTTAATCCGCCTTTTTCTCCGTGCTGGATGGATTATTCAGCTGATTATATATTTCCTCTATTGCGGTTATCGCTTTTCCACTTTGCGTAATTCTTATTTCCACTCGACGATTTTTTCTTCGTGTTGCCTCTGTACCATCATGAGGTACAATTGGTCTATTTTGGCCAAAACCACTGGAAGCATATTTATCATTACTTAAAATGTTTTTATCAATTAAATATAATACAACATTTTTAGCTCTATCATTTGATAATGACCAGTCAAAATTAACAGTATTTGGCTGATCCACACGCTCTTGTGCAGTATGTCCATACACTGAAATTTCTTTTATTTCTTTCGGTATTCCGGCAAGAGCGCCCGATAAAACATCTAATATCACTTTACCATCCGAACGTAACACAGAACTATCGCCATCAAAGAAAATATTATTTTTAAACTGAATATAGGTAAATCCATCACCTTTAGAAAGCTGGACATCTCCTTCAAGCCCTTTACTTTCAACATATTGCTTTAAATAAAGATAAAGGTCATCAAAGCTTTCTACTTTATCAACTTTTTTGTCTTCAGTTCCCATTGTTGAATCTTTTCCTGATGGTGGAACTTTACCATTTCCTTTTTCATCGCCATTTGCCCCCGGATTGGCAACAACCAACTGTTCGGTTGTTTTAAATTGTCCTTTTAAAGCAGTAACAAGCATTTGCCATTTTTCTTGTTTAATAGATGACATAGAGAATAAAAGAACAAAAAAGGTTAGTAGAAGGGTTACCATATCACCATAGGTGTCCATCCAATATGCGCCTTCTTCAACGTCGTCTTTCTTTTTACGAGCCATGATAAACCTCCCTTACGATAGTCAATTGACTTTATCTTCTGCCTTTTTTCCCTGAATCTTCGCTGCTTCCTGCTTTCGAAACAAATTTATCACGTTGAGAATCTGCTAAATATGCACATAAACGTTCTTCAATATGTTTTGGGTTATCGCCTGCTTGAATTGCAAGAACGCCTTCTACAATGATTTCTCTGCATAGCATCTCTTCTGCATGACGAACACGAAGCTTATTTGCCATTGGTGTTAACAACATATTAGCAAGCATACTACCGTATAGCGTAGTAATCAATGCAACTGCCATACCACTTGTCAAATTTTTCGCTCCATTGGCTGAATCCATATCTAGCCCAGCCAACATGTTAATCAAACCGATTAACGTACCAATCATACCAAAAGCAGGAGCCAAGCTTGAGGCTTTTTCATAAATCTTAACACCGGATAAATGGCGGCTATCTAAACAATCTAGCTCATTTTCAAGCATTTGCTTTGCTTTGGCAGGGTCAATTGCATCGACAATCAGCATAATACTTTTCTTTAAAAATTCATCGTCTTGCTCGTTTACTTTATCCTCTAACGATAAAATACCTTTTCTTCGAGCGTCTTGCGCAAATTCAACAATGATTTTAATATATTTTTCGGGTTGAAATTTATTTTTTGTTGCAATAATTTTCAGATGCTTTGGTATATGTTTAAAGTATCCTATTGGAAAAGCCGTTATTGTCGCCGCAATTGTTCCACCAATTGTAATATAAAAGCTTGGCATATTTATAAAACGAATTATATTACTAGGTAAGAAGGCATTACCCTCAAACATAATTCCGTATACAATAAGTCCCAAGCCAGCTAATAAGCCTAATATACTTGTTAAATCCATAGAAACCGCCATTTCTCCGCGTCTAAATGATAATACAAAAGATGTCTGAATTTTATTTACGCGGCAAATAAAATCCGAAGAAATTTACTTTGCAATGCGGATTGCATCTTTAAAAATATTCCTATTGTAATCAATTATTTTTTGAATTACTTCTTCTTGGCTTTCTTTAACCAAATAGTATTTTCCATTCGTTAATGAAATTTTTGTTTCGGGGATTTCGTACATTGTTTCAATTAGGGTGCAATTCAGAACAAAAGGTGTTCCGTTTAATCCAGTTAGAATAATCATATAATCCCTCCATATAATTACACCGCCCTACCCTATAATAGGGCGGTTTTTGTTATTCATTCTTATCGTTTCATATTAACGAGCTCTTGAAGCATTTCATCGCCAACGGTGATAATTCTTGAGTTTGCTTGGAATCCTCTTTGAGTAATAATCATATCTGCAAATTCTGTTGATAAGTCAACGTTTGACATTTCCAAACCGCCTGAAATCAAGCTACCGGATACGCCTTCACCGGCACCGGCATATGTAATATCACCTGTATTGTTAACTGCTTTAAAATAAGAGTTACCCTCTAACACTAAAGCCTCTGGGTTAGGTACGTTTGCCAAACAAATTTGTCCGATTGGAATAATTTTACCATCGGCAGTTGTTCCGGAAATAATACCATCAGCACCGATTGCAATACCTTTTAATTCTGCAACATCAGTAGCTTCTTGATCAGGAATACCGTCGCCGTTTGAATCAGACAAGGTTCCAGGTTTTTTAATTCTTTGCGGGCCATTTGCTTTATCAAGCTTTGGAATACCAGTTTGTGCTGTTACACCATTACCTATAGGAGCTACCACTTCCACACCAGTTGCAGGGAATGTACCACCTGTTTTTAAAGTTGCTGTGAATAGGCTTGGGTCAACACCATCTGGTAATTTTGTTTTATCAAGTGCTTTTAATTGTGCTTCGATTTCACCAGCATTTGCACCAGTAACTGTAATTGTTTTGCCACTTACAGAAGAAGATGCAGGTGTACCATTTACTACTTTGATATTCCATCCATTTAATTTATCACCATTTGCTGCACCAAATGCTACCTCTAAATCACCTGGTTTTGCAGAACCCGCTACTGCTACTCTTTCTTCATAAATGATGTTTCCAGCAGCATCTCTAGCAATTGGGTAACCGCAAATATAATTTCTGTTTGCGTCAACTAAGTTGCCTTGTCCATCAAAGTTTAATACACCTACACGAGTAAGCAATTCATTGCCTGCTCCATCACGAGCAACTAAATATCCTTCACCTTCAATAAAAACGTCCATTGCACGTCCAGTTGGAGTAAATCCTGCACGGGTATGTAATACGTCAATAGAAGACACCATTGATCCATAACCTACTTGAGAAGCATTACCACCACCCATGTTGTCAGTTGCATTAGATGAGCCAGTAAGTGTTTGATAGAATACATCTTTAAAAGATGCTCTGGAAGATTTGAAGCCGTATGTATTTACGTTTGCGATATTATTACCGATTACGTCCATTTTTGTCTGATGCGTTTTAAGGCCTGCAACGCCTGAATATAATGCTCTTAGCATAATTCTCTCCCTTTCGTCGACCGTTTAACTTATCCCATTTGAATTTCAAATGATGATTCGTATTGAACTCATCTGTCGTTCAGAGTTCATAGCTTCCTAAAAAGGTCCAGCTATATAATTACGGTCCCATCAATATTTGTGAAAACATTGTTTTTAAGTTCGCTACCTTTTAAAGCGGTTACCACAGTATTGCTGGTTGTATTAACAATAAACATGGTATCACCGTTTAAAACGAGTACATCTTTAACGCCCTTTTGTCTTGCTCCAGTAATTGCATCGTTTAGTTTCACTAACGTTTGGTTTGAAATATCAATTTTTCGTTCTGTTACACGTTGTTGTGCATGTTTTGAAAAAGTAACTTGATTGTTATTTTGCAGTTGCTTTTCAAATAACGTCTTAAAGTCAACAGCTTGTCCTTGTCCAATTGCATTGGTTGTTTGCGGTTGGGGTTTGTTTACTTGTGGCGTTCTGCTAACTTGTATGTAATTCCGATTGATATCTAGGTTTGTCATATTTCCTCCTTCTTTTCATTATTAGTAGATGAAGTAATTGAAACCATTAAGCTTTTTGAGGTTCTTGTGGCTTTTCCAACTGATCCAATACTTCCATAACAGATGACATATCGTAATCTTTACCGTTTACGGTAATGGATACTGCACCATTCATAAACTTGACATTGCTTACAACACCGGTATCTTTCTCCATATTTCCTTTTTTATCATAGGTTGCAACAATAACATTTTTTCCTACCATTGCTGCCCCATATTGTGCATAAGAAATTTCAGTTAAAGTTTGCATCGCTTGTAAGGATGTGAATTGAGCCATTTGTGCAATAAACTGTGTATCTGTTGATGGATTCATAACATCTTGATTTGTCAGCTGAGCGGATAAGAGATTTAAGAAGTCTTGCATATCCAAACTGGTTCCGTTTGCTTTGCCTGCGCTGTTTAACGGATTTGCTGCTGCCGTTTTAGGGGTTTTTGAAGGTTTGTTATATGCGTTAATTTGAGTTGTTTCCATATTAGTCTCCTTTGCTATACACGCTGCATATACTTCGACTTTGCTTGTAGTTCTTGCATAATCGAAATGAAATCAAGGGTACTTGCTTCTTCGTTTTGCGTGAACTCTTGCTTATGCTGCTGTTGCTGCGGCTGCTTTTCCTGTTTTGACTCTTGTTGAGTATAATTTTGCTGCATTCCATGATTTTGGTTAGAAGCCACTACTTGAGTAGTATTATGGGTTGCACCTTGCACCAACTCTTTAATTTCATTGGTACTGCTTAACAGCAAACTTTGCGTTTTAGGATTTTCAGCATGTAGCTCTACAGTTAATACACCATTTTCAGAAACAAGCTTTACCGATACTTTACCTAAGTGTTCCGGATTCAACTGCATGGTAAATTCCGATTTATTATCGTTTACATGCATCACTACTTGATCCACAATCTGTGTTTGAGTCGATGGTTCAAGCTTTGTCGCCTCATCACTGATTTTAACAATCATAGGATTTTCAATTTGCGTTGTCGGTTTGCTTATTACTACAAAGTCCATTGGATTTTGCTGTACCTCTTTTGGCTTTTCAAATGGTTTACCTTCAACAACAATTGGTTGCTGTTTTGTATTGGTTGTTTGAGTAGAAACATCGGAAGAGCTTTCTGTAGAAACAACGGGTATAACTACTGTCTCTGTCATTTTAGGGGATTGCTCTACCGTTACGGGTGTTTTGCTTATCAGATTTTGCGGCTTTGTTTCTAACATAGGGGTTGCTTGTTGAGCTGTAGCAACTTCTGTTTGTGGAACTATCTCAGCTACAACTTGCTGCATAACCCTTTGCTCTTGTTGTAACGGTTGCGCAATCATCTCATTTGGAATGGTTGCTTGCGTTATAATTGGAGCTTGCTTTTCTACTACAACAGGCTTTATTAGTTGAATTGGTTGAGCCACCACTTGTTGAGCTACAGGAACAATCGTAATTGGAATTGCTTGTGAAACTGTTTCATCTGCTTGAGATATCGCTTGAGCTACAAGCATGTTTGGAGCTTGTACCAATTGAGCAATTAGCTCTTGTACTGCTGAAAGCGGAGTTGTTGTTTCCGTAACAGGAAGAATTGCTTCCTCAGAAGTGGATTCCTTCGATTCTAATGAAGAATCTTCTTCACCCAACTTTTTTGAGAGTAACGTTAAAAAAGTATCTTTGCTTGGTTCTTCTTGCTTTTGAGCCTTTACCTTTGGTGCTTGCGAAGCAGTCACTGCCTTGGGGGCAATTTGTATCATTCTTTTCACCTCCCTTTCTCTTGTTAGTTTATATATCAAAAGAATAGATTTCTACTCTTTGATAACAAATTATACTTGAGACGACAAACTATTACCGATAAACTCGTTAATGAACAACTCCTCTTGCTTTTGTAAAGCTTGCCTGTATGATTCAAACTGTTGTTCCTTTAGCTTATCTAAGCTGCCAATTTCGATATTCATATTTACAATTTCTACTTGCTTTTTAACGATTTTCATTTGTTGAAGTTCTTTTTTTTGCATCAGCACTTTTATTTGCTCATTCAAATTACTTAAGTAGATTTTATAACTGCTGATTTCTCCGGGAACCATTCCTTCGTTCATTTTATCAACAAGTTCATTGTTGCTTTGTTGATAAATAAACTCCTGTTGTTGAATTTGGTTCTCCATTTTAGTCAATTCATGTTGTAATACAGAAAGTTCGTTTTTTAATACATCAAGCAATTGGCATTTATAATTTAAAACTTTTTCTAAAGAAAAAGAAAACTTCTTCATTTCAATTGCCCTCTTTTATTTTAAATTTGGTTCATTAAATCGAGTGTCTCATCAAAAGAAAAGCTTTCATCAGTTTTTTGCATTAAAAAATTGTTAATTTGATCAATTTTTTCTATTGCCTCATCCAGCTTTGGATTGGCTCCGGATTTATAAGCGCCTATCGAGATCAAATCGTAATTTTGATAATAGGTAGATAACAAATCCCTGATTTTTGATGCTTTTTCCTTGTGTTCTATTGTTGCAATATCGTTCATTAACCTTGATATACTAGCGTTCACATCAATAGCAGGAAAATGATTACGGTGAGCTAACGTTCTTGTCAATACAATATGTCCATCCAAAATACCACGAACCGTATCGGATATTGGCTCATTCGTATCATCGCCCTCGACTAATACAGTATAGATACCTGTAATCGAACCTGTTTTAAAGTTTCCGCTTCGTTCCAATAATTTGGGAAGCTCAGCATAAATAGATGGCGTATATCCTCTTGCGATTGGTGGTTCACCCGTTGCTAAGCCTATTTCCCTTTGTGCCATTGCAAAACGAGTAAGAGAATCCATCATCAATAAAACATCTTTACCGTTATCCCTAAAATATTCTGCAATAGTGGTTGCCACCATCGCACACTTTGCACGTAACATCGCGGGCTGGTCGGAAGTTGCAACTACCAAAACGGAACGTGCAAGTCCTTCAGCACCTAAATCCTTTTCGATAAACTCTTTTACCTCACGTCCTCTTTCGCCTACAAGAGCGATTACGTTGACATCGGATTTAACATTCTTTGCAATCATTCCGAGTAAGGTACTCTTTCCAACACCGCTTCCTGCGAAAATACCCATTCTTTGACCTTTTCCAATTGTCAACATTCCGTCGATTGCCTTAATTCCATAACTCATACAGCTATCAATTCTTGGTCGGTCAAGTGGATTAGTGAATACATTATCCACATGATAATAAGTTGGATCTTCAAAATCACCCAACCCGTCAATTGGATTTCCCAGTGCATCAATGGTGCGACCAATTAAAAAGTCGCCCACCGGAACACGTAATCTTCGCTTTAACGGTTTTACAAGGCTTCCGGGTCCAACGCCCTTAATCTCTTCGTATCCCATTAACAAAAGCTTATCGTCTTTAAAACCAACAACTTCGGCAAGAGTACTGTTAATACGGTCAGTTGATATCAATAAGCAAATATCGCCTACATTTGCCATGAGTCCACTAACCTCAATCATCATACCAACAATACTTTTTACCTTTCCCATTCGGCTAATGGGGTCTATTTGTGATAAAAACATTTGTGCATCTTTTAAACTCATGTTTGCCTCACATTATTTATGTAATCAGCTCATTTTTCTGATATGAAAATTTACTTATGCCTATGGATTAACCCCATATTGATATTATCCAATTGCGTATCAACGGAAGCATCTATTACACCAATTGGTGTTTCAATAACGCAATCCGTATCACTCATATTGGGATCTGCTATAAATTTTATATCATCTGATATATTGTTCATTCGATTGATGATATCACACTCTTTACTCATAAACATTTTATAGTTGTTTACAGAAATATTGATTCGTAGCGAGCCTTGATTTTTGCATTGCAACGCCGCATTTTCCACAATACTTTTGAGTGCATCAGAAGAAAGCTCCAGCTCTTTTTTTATAATCATCTTCGCAATTGAAAATGCCAATAAATAAAGCTCCTCTTCATATTTCTTCAGCATATCTTGAATACCGCTGTCGATTCCCTCGACCATATTTTCAGAAAAAGTTAATAATTGCTGCATCTCTGCTTGCGCTTGGGCTAACCCGTCTTGATAACCTTTTTGAAAGCCCTCTTCGTAGCCTTTTTTAGAGGCAGTCGAATAGTTTTCGGAATCAGCTTGATCCATTGCATTTTGAAGCTGCGCATTAATGCGATCAGCAGTAGATTTCATATAGTAAATACTATAATTCTGTGCTTGATCCACAATTTTTTTCGCTTGGGCTTGGGCTTGCGAAATAATATCTGCAGCTACTTTTTCATCATGAGTCAATGGCCTTGTGAAAGTAGATTTTTGATCTTTATATTCTCTTGATTTAATTCGAATTTCAGGTGTTACTTCCAATGTTTTTTTCACATCAGGGCTTTGTTGAGAAGATTTAATAATATTATACAATTATTTCATCCTTTCCACCCTTAGTAATTACTAGCTCGCCTTCTTCTTCCAAACGTCGAATAATTGCAACGATACGTTGTTGTGCTTCTTCAACATCTTTGAGTCGAACGTTATGAGTAAATTCAAGGTCAGACTGAACGGTTTCAGCAGAACGCTTGGACATATTCTTGAAGATTGCAGCGGATACTTCTTGATTTGCACCTTTAAGCGCAAATACCAAGTCTTTGCTGTTTGCTTCTCGTAAAAATCTTTGGATAGAAACGTCGTCCAATAGAATAATATCTTCGAACACAAACATTCTCTTGCGAATCTCGTCGGTGAGTTTTGCATCCTTTTTATTAAGCTCATCAAAGATGTATTTTTCATTAGATCGGTCAATGTGATTCATTACATCAGCGATGTAGTTTACGCCGCCAACTTCCATATAGTCAACAGACATGAAGGTGGATAGTTTTTGCTCTAGAATATGTTCCACAAGTTTTACAACTTCTGGAGAGGTTCGATCCATCTTTGCAATTCGCTCTACAACATCAATTCTCTTGTCTTTCGGTAGGTCTGCAATGATATTTGATGCTTGGTCAGGTTTTGCATAAGATAGTACCAACGCAATTGTTTGTGGATGTTCGTTTTGAATTACGGTTAAAACATTCTTATAGTCCGCTTTTCTAACAAACTCAAACGATTTCGTTTTTAATGATTTTGTAACACGTTCTAATAGGCTGGCTGCAGCTTGTGCTCCAAATGCTTTTTCCAATACACTACGAGCAAACTCAACGCCACCCTCGGTTACGACCTTTTGGGTTAAACATATTTGATAGAAGCTTAACAAAATATCTTCTACTTCTTGTGACGTTAAATGTTGCAGTCTTGCAATCTCATATGTAAGTTGTTCCAATTCATCTTCATGTAAAAACCGATATACATTTGCTGCATTTTCAGTTCCTAACGATATGATTACCGCTGCTGCTTTTTGCTGTGCTGTAATTGCTTCTACCATTAAGCTTCATCTCCTTTTAACCAAGTTCTAAGGAGTTGTGCAACAATTTCAGGATTTTGATCTGAGAATTCTTGAATCTCTTTCTTTAATACCTGCTCCTTACTTTCAGGAACCTTCTTTAAATCTTCCATTAAATTCGGCATAGGCTCTGTTGGTGCGGGAGGTATATATGGGTTAGCAAGTTGCGCTGCTTCTTGTGCTGCTAGTGCTTTCGCCAATCTGCGCTTTTTAATCTTCTTAGATATCAGCAACACTACTAATAAGCCAATAATCAAAACCACTGTTCCGGCAGTCATACTGAAAATCAATACTTTGTTTTCCAAAATGTTTCCGTTCTGATTTGGTCCCAATGGATTTTTATTTACTCCAGAAAAATCCGTATTGAGAATGGTCACTTTTGTAGACGGAATGCCCGATGCATTTCCGACTAGCTGCATTAGACTTTCTTTTTCTGCATCGCTTAGTAGTTTTTCCTTACTGTTAATAGTCAATCCTACTGTTAAATCTTTTACTTCAGGAGATTCCCCATTGATTTGCTCAGTAATTTTATTAACTAAATACTTATAGCTTGCATTGTCTTTAAAATAAAGGGTATTTTCATCAGCCGTAATGCCTTGGTAATTCGGAACTTCGGTATTGTTTTCTGCTCCGGCAATGCCGCCCGGCTTTTGTCCGTTCTTTACCGCTTCCTTGTCAACGGTAGACTCGGAAACAACTCCTTTACCGTCTTCAGTTGAAGGAGTATAAGTTATAACCTCTTTAATTTTTTTGTCTAATGCCATATTTGCTTTTACAGCAACACTTATGTTTTGCTTTCCCACAACCGGCGTTAGCACTTGCATAATATTGTTGTGGATATTTTTTTCGTACTGCTTTTCAATTTCCAATTTGAAATTCGCAATGTCAACATAAGTTTTTTCGCCTGAAGATTGCAACTCATTACCGGTAGAATCTACTACGGCAACTTGTTCAATTTTCATTCCAGGTACGCTTGTTGATACCAACCGTTTAACGCCATTTACTTGAGAAGCATTTAAAGCTACACCATCTTTCAAAGTCAGCTTTACAGATGCACTCGCATTTTCCTTGTTATCTTCCCAAGCCCATCCGTTATCTTCAGGGGAGTTTATTGTTACAATTGCATCCTTAACACCATCCACTGTTTGAATAGTATCTTGTAATCTTTCTTGCAATTGATAAATTTTCATTGTTCGTTTTTCAGATTCTGTAGACATAAAATCAACAGAATTTTTGAAAAAATCATAATTTGGAGCGGAACGTGGATAACCAGCGGTTGCAAGCTTCATTCTGACTAATTCTTCTTGCTTTTTATCCACTAAAATAGTAGAACCGCCATTTTGTGATTTATAATCAATTTGGTCTTTTGATAGCTGTTGTATTACCTCAGTTGCTTCTTCTTGTGTAATACCACTATATAATATGGTATACGTTTTCATATTCAATATTAAAACTGTCACAATAGCAATCAATAGGATTCCAACGAGCACACTAATCATAATGATTCTTTTTTTCTTGCTTTGTTTTTCCCAAAACTGCTTTATGGGTTTCACGTATTTCTCTACTTGCTCGTTCATTTACAATTCCTCACACATAATGTATTTAGAATCTATATACCGTGTAGATTCCATTCCCTTTTATCGGTTTTTTTACCGTTTCTCTCTTTATATATATATTTAATACGTTTATACGCCCATCTGCATTATGGAATTATAGGATTCTAATGCCTTATTTCTTAATTGTACAAACATTTCTAGAGCGAGTGAAGCTTTTGTAGAAGCAATATTCACACTATGCAAATCATCGGTTTGACCAGTTGCCACTTTTTGAATTTCTGTAGATAAGTTGGCGTCGGACTCTTTTACACTATTCATTGCATCTTCAAATAAAGATTTAAATGGAATTTGTGAACCACTATTCACGCCTATTGTCATATTTTTTTGCGTGAGTTCCGCAAGTGGTTTTATATTGGAGATTGGTTGTAATATCATTCTTATGCCTACCTTCCTAACTCAAGTGCTTTTGATGCCATTGTTTTTACAGCATTAAAAGCAGTTAAATTTGCTTCATACGCTCTTGTTGCTGCCATCATATCCAACGTTTCTTTTACCGGGTCAACGTTCGGCATCATAACATAACCGTTCTCATCCGCATCAGGATGATCCGGCCTATAAACCGGTGTAAATGGGGTTTCATCTTCTAAAATTTTTGCAACTCTAACTCCCTTTTTACCGGATTGATAGATATTTTTATTCATCATCGAACGAAAACTGTTATCTTGTATTGGTTCATAAACTACCATTTTCCTACGATATGGTTCACCGTTTGCAGCACGTGTAGTCTCTTGGTTTGAAATGTTTTCAGATATAATATCCATTCTCAACCGACTCGCTGTCAGACCGGATCCACTTATACTTAATGAACTTAAAAAAGCCATGCACGTTCATTCCTTTCTGTCTCAATCCTACTACCGTGTTCCACCACTGATTGCATAACGTAAACGTGAAAAATTATCATTTAGTTGGCGAATTGCCATACTATATTGTAATTGGTTTCTTGCTAACTCGATATTTTCTTGTTCAATATCCACATTATTGCCGTCGGCACGTAGCCCTTGTACATTATCAATGTTTTCAAAAATATTGGATTTACGAATCGTATCCATTTTCTCCAACTTAGTTCCCTTTAGATTGTTGATGGCTTCCGCTAACTCATCTTCAAATGAAACTACCTTTTTTTTATATCCCGGAGTCTCATAGTTTGTAATGTTATCGGAAATTGCCTGCTGCCTTGCCCATAAGCCATCTAAACTCTTTGATAGCAACGTGCTTGATACATTGTTAATCCAATCCATATAATGTCCTCCTTTATTTTTGCTTAAAATTTTAAATAAAGATGAGAGAGGATACTTAAAATTTTTCCTTATTTTGTATAATTACAAGGAAATCTCATCCTATCTTTGAAAAAAATCGTGCAAATTATATAAAAAAACAATCTGTTGTTCGCTGCATTTTGGAAAACAGCACATAAACTAATACTTTTATTATCTAAGAAAAAGCCAATTTTGTCAAGCTTTTTAGCGTTATTTGTCGAAGTGATATAAATTTTCCTAAATCAAAGACAATATAATGAAAGTAATAATAAAATTACCTCTAATCATTTTATTATTTATGCCGATATGTTATTTGAGGTGAAGTAAATGAACATCAATAATTCGTGGTTTGGGGTATACCATTCCAACCCACAGAAAGGCAATTTTGATACTCGCATTAAACCAAGCAAGTCTGATACAGCAAGCTTCAAATCCATGGTTGTAGGAAACGAAGCAAAAAGCTCTCAACAAAGTGCACCGGTTCGTGTTGACAAAATTGAAATCTCTTCAACTGTTCCTTCTAGTTCTAACACATTTGATATGGGAAAATTAAAAGAAAAACTTATGGCTGACATTACAAATGATGCGCAATCTTTAAAAGTTGAAGCATTAAAAAAACAAGTCAATGCTAATACCTATCAAATTGATCCTGTTGAATTGGCACACATTATACTACAAGGCTAATAGCGATAGCCATTAGCCTTGTATGCATATCTTTTTCTGTGCAATAGATATGTCGAAAACGGAAAGCTCGCACAGGGAAAAGGGCGAATCAGATGTTAGAAAAACAAATTTCGAAAGAACTAGTTCTTTTTTTAGAACGTTATGATAAATTTTATGAAGATTTTTTAGAATTAGAGCGCAATAAATATGAAGCAATTACTCGAAACGATCTTGCATCACTTGATTGCTTTGTAACAAAGGAACAAGCCTTATATTTAAAATCCAGAGGGCTGGAATCAGAACGAATTCAACTCATGCAGCAATGCTCTGAACCGCAAACCTCTTTCCGGAATTTGATTCCAATACTTGATTCCGAATTCCAACAAAAAGCAACGGAAATTTTCAATCATCTTTCCGATGTATTATTAAATTTAAAACAAGTTAACAGCAGTTGCAACTCCTTAACGGAATTAAGACTGCATCGTATTGATATAAATTTAAAACATTTAGAAAACCAACCGGAATTACAAAAAGAATATAACCGAGTTGCGAAACAAAGCAGCAAAGGCACCCATGTAATTTCCAAAAAGATATAATGGAGGTAAAAGAATGAGACCTACATTTGCCGGATTTTATGTAGCAAAGCGTGGCTTAGATGCAGCTAGAGCCAATCTAAGCGTAACAGGACAAAACATTACCAATGTAAAAACTGCTGGATATACACGTCAACGTGTGGATTTATACTCCGTTGGTGCAAGTGGATATAATATGCGCTATGCTACCAAAGAAGATTCAAACATTGGTGAAGGTGTTTCTATTGGTGGAATAATTCAAGTAAGAGACCCATATCTGGATTTACGCTACCGCAGAGAGCACTCAAAAGTTGGTGAGTCTGGTATACAACTGGATGCACTTTCTGACTTAGAATATATTTTCGATGAAATTACAAAAGATGGACTAGACAAGCAATTTTCTGATTTGAAATCACAATTGCAAAATCTTTCTTTAAATCCAAACGATCCCGTATCAGAAGGAATTGTAAAAACTTCAGCTTTAATGCTTGTTAAAATGTTCAACCATTGCTCCGAACAAATTAACACTGTGAAACAAGAACAACTAGCAACTTTACAAGATGGCTCTATCACTCGTGTGAACGAATTGCTACGTGGAATTGCTAACCTAAATGGCGAAATTAAAAATGCCAATGTGTCAGGTAATCAAGCGCTTGAGCTGATGGATCAACGTAACACAATGATTGATGAACTATCAGGCTACGTTAACCTTGAAATTACATCCAAAACTGTCGATATAGGCGGTGGCCGTTCTGTTGAAGAAATGTCTATTAACTTAATTGGTGCAGGCGGAGATAAATTCAACCTAGTAGATGATAACAAAAACCGTTCTTTTGGGGTTGAAATAGATAGCAATGGCATTGAACCTGTTAAAATTACTTTAAATGATTTTGATGGCTCAAAAGTAACTAGCAGTAATAAAGCACTCATTTCCATTCCAAATGGAGATATTAGCGGTCAACTTACCACAGGAGCTTTTGCAGGTCATTTATCCATCATAAACAGCAAGGGCGAATTTGATACCCCTCCAACAAAAGATAGAGGTATTCAATACTATGAAAATATGCTCAATACCTTAGCAAATCAATTTGCAACTGCTTTTAATAAAGCCAACAGCATGAATATAAGCGAGCCTTGGGATAAACCTATGTTTGAAGCAAAAGACGGGAAGCCGATTACTGCCGGAAATCTTGCAATTTCATCAAAATGGGAAAATGCAATTGGCTCTTATATTACATCTACAAAGCAGCCGCCTAAACCTGGCGTAGATAAGCCTGCTGATAATATTTTAAATATGATTTCCTTATTCTCAAGTGACCTTACTTATACAACCACAAACGGAAATGTTCCTTTATTCAAAGGTACTTTTCAAGGCTGTTTTTCCAATATCAACAGTACATTGGCATTGGAAATTAAAGATATTACCCGCATGAATGATAGCTCAGGAAGTGTTTTAGAAGAAATAGATAATCAAAGAGCTTCCATTTCTGCTGTTAATATTGACGACGAGGGTATTAACTTAATTCAATACAATCAAGCGTTAAGCGCTTCTTCACGTTTTATGACAACACTCGACGAAGCATTAGATACCATTATTAAAGGAATGGGCGTTGTCGGTCGATAATTTGAAATCCAGAAGGGAGGCTGTTTTATGAGAGTAACAACCGGAATGATTACAGCTCAATATAGTCGTAATCTAAATAGATCATTAAGCAAACTAAACTATTTAAATAACAGAGCTACTACACTCAGAAAATTCAATCGTGCTTCTGAGGATCCTGTAGCTGCAGCAAAAGCATATAGTCTAAGACGTTCTTTTACCGATAATGATGACTATGTGAAAAATCTCGAAGATACAGAAAATATGATGTTAACTGCTGAAAGCTCTATGATGGGGCTCAACTCTATTGCTCAAGAAGTGTCTTCCGGCGATATGCTTCAAGCAGTTAATGGAACTATGTCAAAAGAAGATAGGGAAATCATTGCCACAAAACTTATAAAGATGCAAGATGCAATGCTTTCCACAATGAACACTAAATATGGCGATCGTTATCTTTTTGGTGGATCTACAATGACAAAGCCCCCATTTACCGTTGCTGCAGATGGTAGTCTTTTATACAAAGGCGTTGATGTTACAACCGGATTACATCAAGGTACACCCGGAGTTGGCGGATCCGCCAGCGTTGGTGGAGCTTTGATTGATTTTGGCGCAGCAAACGAATCAAAATTCAATGATTACTCCATATCAATTGTGAATGGTACAACACCAAACGCAATTGATACTGCTGCAAAAACGATCACAATCAACGTATCAACCGTACCAACAAAGCAGGATTTACAAACTGTTCTACAAGGCTTAACGGGATCTACCGACGTTACCGTTAAAGGCGATTTAACGCAAACTGTTGGTATTGGAACTGCTCAAGTATCTGGCGGCGAAAACAAAATCACAGCAGGCACTTCTGTTGACTTAAAAGAGTTAATGAACGAAAAAATGTATGTTGATATTGGTCTCGGTTTGGACTATAACGCAAACGGTTTAAATGAACAAAGTGTATTTGATTCCTCTTTACCGGGAATTAACTTTTTAGGCTGTGGTGTTGATAAAAACGGAAAACCACAAAATATGTATGTACTTTTAGGTCAAATTGCAACCGAACTGGAAAAGCCTACATTAGACACAGGCGCTACAGATTCCTTAATTAAAGGTTTTAATAACCAAAAACAAGTATTACTAACTCAAATTACGCAATTCGGTTCTAAAACAAATTTCCTAAAGTATGCAGATACACGATTAGACGATACAAGCTTAAATTTGAATAAAAAGATATTGGATAATGAATTCGTAGAACCGGCAGAAGCAATTATGGATTTTAAAATGCAAGAATTTGCTTATATGTCAGCTTTACAAATGGGTACAAAAATCATCCAACCAACATTTTTAGATTTTATGAGATAGAAATATCGCTAGCAAATGGAAAAGAATATAAACTTCTTTACATTATCAAAAGAATATGAGGGGTAAAAAAATTCTTTATAGATAGTGAGGTGAAATATTTTATGGGTCCTTTACTTCAAATCCATAGTGTTCCTTTTTCTTATGAAATGGTAATCAATGATGCAAGGTTTGAAATAGAATCACCACGTCCATCCGTTGCTATATCAAGACAAAAAGGCGGTTTGCAAATTAATAGCAAGCCTGCTCAAATTCGAATTGATTCAACAGAAGCACGTGCCAGTATGGGGTTAAAATCACTCGGACGTGCCGTTGATGAGTTTGGAAAAAAAGGCATGCAAAAAGCTATGGAAGCAACTGCTCAAATTGCGCAAGAGGGGAATCAGCTTATGGATACACGAAACAGCAATACTGTTTTTACCAGTATTGCTTATCAACGAACAAGAAGCAGTATAGATACTATGCTGGGTTTTATTCCGTCTACGCCCTCAAAAGTAAGCTTTGATCCCCATCAATTGCAAATACAATATGAAATGGATAAGCTCTCTTTTGATTGGAGAACAAACAGTAAACCGGATATGAACTTTGTTCCTGCATCTATTGAGTTTAAAGTAAAAGATTATGCTCGTCTTGAAATTGAATATTTAGGTCGACCTTTATATATTCCTAAAAGTGCAGACCCAAACTACCAAGAGCCAATGAAGCTTGACGTCAAAGGCTAAGCAATCATCATATTTTTTCAACCAACCCCTCATCTCTATATTAAGAAACGAAGGATTTCAATATGATAACAATTCAAACAGAATTCGGTGAAACACAAGTATCTAACGAAGCATTGATTCATTTTCCTGATGGGCTTTATGGGTTCGAAGATATAAAAGATTATGTTTTATTAACACATGATGATCAAAATATTATTATGACCTTACAACCTGTAACGGAACGAGTACCACAATTTTTAGTGTTGGATCCTTTTGCTGTAATTTGCAACTATCAGCCGAAGCTTTCCTCTGCTGATCAAAAATGGTTTGGAGTAACAAACTGCGGAGAACTAAAATATTTAGTAATTGCAATTGTGAAAGAAAACTATATTGATACGGTTGTGAACTTGAAAAGTCCGATTGTTATCAATCCAAAAACCAACCAAGCAAAGCAAGTATTTTTAGAAAACAAAAATTATTCTATGAAATACCGTGTTTTTGATGATAAGGGGGATTCTTAATGCTCGTAATCAGCAGAAAAACCTCTGAATCAATCTTAATAGGCGATGACATTGAAATCATCATTTCTGATATTTCAACAGACAAAGTTAAAATTGCAATTAACGCTCCTAAATCTGTTCCCGTTCTACGAAAAGAGCTTGTGGAATTGAAAGAGCAAAATCAAGTGGCAAGCGAAGTTGATGTCATGCAAGCAATCGCAACTTTGAAGAAAATTATCAAATAATGCAACAAACACATCAGTGTACAATCGTACATTGGTGTGTGTTTTTATTTTATTTATAAAATTGTACTAATTTATGCTAAATCTTTTTCATATCATACCGATATACATAGTGTAAGGATTAAAAGTAATTCTTCATAATAAGGCGCCAAAGATGTAGACTTGCTTTCTTACCTTAAACCATAAAAAACGGAAAGGATTCCGTTTTTAATAAAACAAAATTCAAGGAGGAAATTATTATGCGTATTCAACATAATATTAACGCACTTAACGCTCACAGACAACTTTCTATGAACACTTCAGCTGTAGGTAAAAACCTAGAGAAATTATCTTCTGGTTTTAGAATCAACCGTGCTGGTGACGATGCTGCTGGTCTTGCTATCTCTGAAAAAATGAGAGGCCAAATCCGTGGTCTAGACATGGCTTCTAGAAATGCTCAAGACGGTATTTCTTTAATCCAAACTGCTGAGGGTTCTCTACAAGAAACTCACTCTATTCTACAAAGAATGCGTGAACTTGCTGTTCAATCTTCTAATGGTACTTACGAAGAAGGCGTTGACCGTGTAAACCTAAACAAAGAGGTTGCTGCACTTAAAACAGAAGTTGATAGAATTGCTTCTTCAACTCACTTCAACAACCAAAAACTATTAAACGGTGCTATCGATGGTACAGTTTCTGCTGCTTCTTCTGCTGCTACTACTGCTACAGGTCTTGATAAAGATTTAAGCTTAAGCGTTAGCGGTTTAAAAGAAGGTGCAACACTTTCAATCAAAACTGCTGCTGGTGGTGCTGATGCATCAGGTGCTTCTGGTTCTGATATTGCTGCTACAGATGCAAAAGCTGCATTTGCAATTGATGGTGCAACTGGTAATATTACATTAACTATTACTGGTGGTACAAACGGTATGAAAGACGGCGGTGCTGCTGGTGATCTTAAAGCTGCAACAAATGTGGACTTACAAAAAGCATGGGATGACTTTGCTAAAGCTAATGTCGATGCTACTAAAGGAATCAACTTCTCTGGCTTAACTACCGTAACAGCTCCTGCTGGTGCTGCTGGTGTTAAAGCTAATACAGCAACTAGTGCTGCTGCTGCAAAAACTGGCGAAGCTTTAACATTCCAAATCGGCGCAAACGACGACAGAGTTAATTTAAATGTTGCTAACCAAGATACTAAAACATTAGGTATTGATGATTTATCTATTGCTACTCAAGAAGATGCTAACAAAGCAATCATTTCTTTAGATAAAGCAATTAACTCCGTTTCTGGCACTCGTGCTGACCTTGGTGCTCTTCAAAACCGTTTAGAGCATACAGTTAACAACTTAGGTACAACTTCTGAGAACTTAACTGCTGCTGAATCTCGTATTCGTGACGTTGATATGGCTAAAGAGATGATGGAAATGACTAAGAATAACATTCTTTCTCAAGCTGCTCAAGCTATGCTTGCTCAAGCTAACACTCAACCTCAAGGCGTTCTACAACTTCTACAATAGTCTAATTCTTAAAAAAATCCACCCGATTGGGTGGATTTTTTGCTTTATATATGATTTTTAACGACCATTCAATCTTTGAAACTGATACAAATCGGCAAGAGCAAGCCCTTGCCCTACCTTTAACACATAAACTTTCTCTTAAAGCCTCTCCTTTAAGAAAGGCAAATCGCCACATTGATGGAAAGGTCGATTTTTATAAAAGTCTAAAGGTGGAATAACACTATTCCACCTTTCAGCTTGTAGAAAAAGTCTCCTAAATTCGATGATTTAGGGGACTTTTGACGCGAAAAATGGTATAATTAAATAGGGTGATTAAATGTTAGTTAAAGCTAAAAAAGACCGAACACAAGTAGAGTTTTTGTGCTTAGAAGAATTTATTCCAGCAGAACATTTGCTTAGAAAAATAGATAGTGCAGTGGATTTCTGTCATATATATGATTTCGTAGAGGATTTGTATTGTAAAGATAATGGAAGACCAAGCATAGACCCAGTAGTACTAATCAAAATGGTCTTAATACAACATTTGTATGGAATAAGTTCGTTGCGCAAATTGGTAGAAGAAGTACAAATGAACTGTGCATATCGTTGGTTTTTAGGATATTTAATGACAGAACAAATACCTCACTTTACAACAATAAGTTATGCCTTTAAACATAGATTTAACGAGAATACTATTGCATGCATTTTCAACTGGATATTGAATGAAATCAATGATATGGGATATCTTGACCCAGAGGTGGTATTTGTAGATGGAACCCATATAAAAGCAAATGCAAATATAAAAAAGGTTGTAAAGAAATCAATCCCCGTAGCAGCAAAACATTATGAGAAACAACTAATGGACGAAATCAATAAAGATAGAGAAGAACATAAAAAAAAGCCATTTGACGATACAAAGCCACCTAAAATAGAAGAAAAAATCATCAATGAATCAACCACTGACCCTGAAAGCGGTGTATTTCATAAAGGAGAGCATAAGAAATGCCTTGCTTATGAAGCACATACAGCTTGTGACAAAAAAGGCTACATTGTAGATGTTCATGTAACAGCAGGCAATGTACATGACAGCGTAGCATTCGATGATTTGTATGATAAATTAAAAGAAAACCACCCCGAAATCCAAACAATAGTGGCAGATAGTGCCTACAATACTCCCTATATTGCAAAAAGACTTATAGATGATGGAAAAGATTTATTAGTACCATATCGTAGACCAATGACAAAACAAGGCTTTTTTAAGAAATATGATTTTTCATATGATGAATATTTTGACTGTGTAGTATGTCCAAACAATAAAGTTTTACACTATTCCACCACGAATAGAGAAGGATACAAAGAATTTAAAAGCAATCCAAACGACTGTAAAATCTGTGGGTTTCGTTACAAATGCACTGAAAGTAAAGAATTCCAGAAACAATACACAGTTCATGTTTGGCATGAGTACTTAGAGCAAGTTTCAGATATTCGTTATGCAATAAAATACAAAGATCTTTATGCACAGCGAAAAGAAACGATTGAGCGAGTTTTTGCTGATGCGAAAGAAAAATACGCAATGCGTTATACACCTTATCGAGGTCTTGCCCAAGTAACAAACTGGGTTAGGCTTAAATTTGCGTGCATGAACCTTAAAAAGCTGGCAATACATAAGTGGAGGGTGAACTCTCCTTTTTGTATCCTTTGCACTTTTTTCAAATTTTCAACCATATATTCAAAAGCCCGACTTTGGTTACGCCAAAATCGGGCTTTTTCTTCAGACTGAAAGGTGGAATAACACTATTCCACCTTTTAGCTTATTGTTTTATATTCACTCTTTTATGTCTTATTTCGTTAATTCGATTTTTTATATCGGTATGCCTATTTTTCACCAATTGTATTGCTTCTGCATCCAACTTTTGAGTTTGTTCCAGCAAAGCGTTATATTGCATTACATACTGACTCATAGCTTCTATTGCTTGAGAAGAATCTTGATTGAGCTCACGACCTGATAAAGCAAGATTTACTGCTTTTTGTTGTTCGGCATCCAGCTCTTGCAACTTTACTTGAATCAATAAATCGCAACGATCAATCCTCGTCATATAATCTTGTCTTACATCTAACAGATTATCAAATAAAATTTCCTCTTGAGAAGCTTTTACTTGCAATTGCTTTGTTAGATTATAAATCGAAGTCATAAAGAGGGTTCGCTGCTCCAAACAGACAAGAATAGTATCCAATACTTCAGTATTCATCGCTATTCCCCTTCTATTTATTCATATGGATGATTTTTTGTGCTTCCACCCAAGTGTTTTTCAAATCGTTAACCAATGGTGTAATTTCATCAATTAATGCACCGCTTTGCTGTATTTCAGCACGAATAATCTGCATATTGAAAAAGCTATATAGCTGATATAAGTTATTTGAAATTTCATAGTTATAATCCAACACACTAATTAAGTGTTGAAAAATATCCTTTGCCTTTTTTGTACAGATTAACGCTGCAGTATTATTTCTCTCACAAAACATTTTGGAAGCTAACGTTAAGTCTTTACTTGCTTCTTCATAAAGTTTTACGATGAGCTCACTATTTGACATAGTGTTAATTGACTGCTGCTTATACTGCATAATAGGGTTATTATACATTGATATCCTCCTACAATGAATTTCAATTTATCCTTGAGATGTTGGATTCAACCAAGATGATTGTGCATTCATCTTACTTAAATAAGTTTCAAGCTGTGTAAATTGTTTATAATAGCGATCTTCCTCTGTTTTCAATCGATCCTTTAAATCACTTATTGTACGGTTCATTTGTTTTACTTGTAACGAAATTCGGTCTTGACCATTAGCAGAATCGGTAGCCTTTCCTGCCATCTGAATTAGCAAGCCATCTCCACCAAAAGTACCTGCCATTGTATTTAATATTTTGCTTAAACGATTAGAAATTCCGCTCTTTTTTATATTATCATCTGATGATAAATTTGTAAATAAACTTGTTATTTCTTCTGGATTTTCAGTAAGAGCTTTTCTTAATGCATCCTCTTTTATATGAAATTGTCCATTTTCCTTCCAATCAGTTGTAGAAATACCGATTTTAGAAAGTGCGGTATTACTTCCTTCCACAATTCCACCCATTCCGGAACGTAAGTTGATTAAAAACTGATTTAACGTTGCATCATTAGACAATAACCCTTCTTTTGCTTTCGCTTCCCAGTTTTTAATCTCCTCATCAGACATATCTTTTCTTTGTTCATCTGTTAAAGGAGGATAGTTTCTGTTTGCCTTTTGTGAAACACTATCAGAGCATAGTTTTACTATTTCATTATAATCTTTAAAAAACTCAGTCATTTTTGTAACAAGTTCATCCACGTTATTTTCTGCTTTAAATGTAATATTCTCGGCTACATTGCCATCTGCTTTTCCAAGAAGTTCAAAGTTTACTCCATCTAATGAGAATGAGTTTCCGGAACGTGTTACATCTGTAAATGTTTTTCCGCCATCAAAGCTTATGTTAATTAACGCATCCTGACCTTTTACAGTCAAATCTGCATCTGTAACCGCTCCTCCAAACATAAGCTTAGCTAAATCATTAGTTGCACCGGAATCAGCAATATTTACTTTACCTTGCACTCCGCTATCTTTTGCTGAAATGCTGATTTTATCTGTTGTTGTAGAGTATGTCATTCGAACGCCAGCATCAGAGTTATTGATTTTTGTTAATACACTGCTCATGGTTTCGCTTTCATCAAATTCTATTGCTGTATTATTTATATTGATTGTAAACTTTCCATTCACTGATTGAATATTTGATCCAAGCTGATTGGAAGCAATCATTTCTTTTATGCTGGTATTCCATGTAGCACGTGTTGAAATACCGCTAGAAACTCTCAATGCACTAATCGTGCCTAAAACGCCTTTTTTATCTGAGCTTGCAACGGTAAAAATATCATTGGCATCCGCTGTGGTCATTTTCAATTTACCATTATCCAAAGCTACATTTACTTTTCCCACTCCAAATGCTTTACCAACCTCTTGATTTAAATAAGACGCCAACTTGCTTGGGGAATCATATTGGTTAATATCCGTAGCACGAAAAGATATTGTTTTTGTAATACCGTTAAAAGTTAGTGACAAAGAAGAACCAGATAAAGTATCCTTTAATGTTTTATCGGCATATAATTTGGTGACATCCATTGCTTCACCAGTTATTGTTGTGCCAGCTAGAAGACTTGCTTTCAAGCCGAGTCCTTCCATCAATGTATTACTTCCACCAACAAGCTTAATGTTTGTGCCATCACCGGAAGTGTTTTTAATTTTGAGTAGCCCCGCATCAATACCAAAGCTTATTTTACCGCCCGTCACTGTTCCGCTTGCATCTTTCATAGCAAGTTTCTCATTAGAGAGTACACTTTTATTTAAAGCATCAACGATTTCATTCAATTTTTGTTCTTGTGTTAAAGCAGAACTTGAAAACGCAAAATCTTTGGCAACAGAGATGTTATATGTTTCTCCACCATATTCAATAGAAATAGCATTTTCGTTAACTAAGCTTTCAGACCAATTTTCCTCAATGACACCTGATGTAATACTTTGGCTTGAAAAATTAGTTTTAGATGTAAAGCTAGCCGTTTGTGCAAGTGATTTAATATCGCTAATTTGAATATTCTTTGCAACATTTGCATCACCGCTTACCTTAACAAAAGAAGAGGTATTGGTAATTGTTGATGTTTTAAAAAAATTCGAACTCATTATATTGTTTTTACCTGCACTGTATGTAAGCCATTTATTTTGAAAAGCATTGATTTTTTTTGTCACATCACGATATGCCTCTTGCCGCCATAATGCTGTCTGCTTCTTTTGTTGTTGCTTGGCAATCTTTGTACGAGTCGTTGTTGTCATCTGCTTTACTAATTCGTCCGTATCCAAACCGGACATAAAACCGGTTAGCCTTTTAGAAGAAGATGACGTTGCGCTTGTGGAAGAGTTGATAGAAGCCATAATGGTTCCTCCTTTATCTATAATAGCAAAATGCGTATATTCTAATTATTATATCGGCAACATTTTCAATAACCTTACTCTTTATAAGAAAATTAGGGAGACTATGAAAAGAAACTGTATCACTCTAATTTCATATTCTACGCAAAGCTAAAGCTTTTTCGGTTCCACAGACATAGCCCGTGTGTTTTGTGCTGGAAGATAATGAATTCGCTTTTTTGTGGAAAAGCCGCATGGGGATGAACAGTCAATCCGACTGTTCATTTAGAGCCTTCGCTTTCAATACATTTACATAAAAAAATAAACTATACTCTTTTGAGTATAGTTTATTTTTGGTGGGAGATGATGGATTCGAACCATCGAAGCTGAAAGCAACAGATTTACAGTCTGCCCCCTTTGGCCGCTCGGGAAATCTCCCTAATATAGTTGTAGTTATCGATAAAATCGACAACTACAAGCTTGGAGCTGGTGGACGGATTTGAACCCCCGACCTGCTGATTACAAATCAGCTGCTCTACCAGCTGAGCTACACCAGCTAATAATTTAACGCTAAATGATTATATCATACTGAAATAATCTTGTCAACCATTTTTCTAAAGTAAAAATATGGTCGGGGCGACAGGACTTGAACCTGCGGCATCTTGGTCCCAAACCAAGCACTCTACCAAACTGAGCTACGCCCCGATTGTTGACGTTTTGTGCATTCAAATTCCTTTAAAAATGCACCTCTAAAAGCTTAACCATATATCCTTTAAATGCGTCTGCGTCATCAAACAGCTTTATCATTATATAATAAGATTCTATAGTTGTCAAGTAAATTCGAAAAAATATTTCAATATAATTTTTCATATTATTTTTCCTTTTTTTATAATCATTTGCAAACGGGCTATTCCACACTTGCAATTCGAATTACTTTCTAGTAAGATGAAGATATAATAAGTTAGGAGAATACTATGGAACAGAAAAAAAGTTTTAACCGTATTCATTTAATTGATGAAATTCGTGGTTTTGCCATCATATGTATGGTAGTATATCATACTTTCTATGATTTAGTAGCTATTTTCGGGGTAAATATTTCTTTTTTCTTTTCCCCTTTTATGGAGAAATTAGTAACCTCATTTGTTTTTCTATTTGTTTTTATATCCGGTACGGCTTCTAACTTTTCTAGAAGTAATCTTATTCGAGGCTTAAAATGTTTTGGATTAGGGCTTATCATGACCTTATTTACCTTTTTCTTTATGAAATCACAACTGATTGTTTTCGGCATTTTACATATGCTTGGTGCATGTATGATGCTTTATTCCCTTTTAGATTTTTTACTGAAAAAAATCCATCCTGTCGCACTCATTATCGGAAGTATTCTTTTATATGCCTTTACTTATAATGTAGTCAATGGATATTTGGGGTTTGAAAACTTTTTAATGATTCCCCTTCCCCACAGTTTATATCAATTCGGTTATTTGTTCCCTCTTGGCTTTGTTTCGCCAACCTTTTATTCTGCCGACTACTTTGCTTTATTTCCTTGGCTATTCTGTTTTATCGCAGGTTCCGGCTTCGGTAGGCTTATTCAGCAAAATAAATTACCTAAGTTTATCTATCTTTCCCACTGCAAGCCTATTGCATTTGTAGGAAGGCACACTCTCATTGTATATATTTTGCATCAGCCTATTGTATACAGCATCCTTTGGATTATTTTCTATTTTATTAATCAATAATCAAGCTCTATGATTGATTAAAATATGTCGTTTTCAGCCTATACTATTCATGAGTAGAACTTTAATCTTGCTTACCTTAACTTATGTCTTTTTTATTGCTTTCATTCAAATTTTATCCCAATAAATAGTTTTATCATACTTCATCTATAGAAATTTTTTATATTTTCATATTATCCGATAAACTTAATAAAGAAATTTTAAAATGTGAGAAATACATTAGTTAAAATTACATATGGATATTTATATAGCAATAGTGTACTATATAAATTGAAGTAATAGGCTTTTTTATACATAACTTAGATTATCCGCCGTTAACGGCAACAGGAGGAATAAACTTGAGAAAAACCAAAATTATCTGCACATTAGGACCATCCATATCTGACGAAGGTATTTTAAAAGAGTTAATGCTAGCTGGTATGAACGTTGCCCGTTTTAACTTTTCTCATCAAACACACGAGGAACACAAGGCACGTTATAACCAAGTAGATAAATTGAGAACGGAGTTAGGTTTGCCTATTGCAACCCTATTAGATACAAAAGGCCCTGAAATTCGTCTTGGGTTAATTGAAAATGACAAAGTTGAATTAGTAAAGGGCGAAACCATAACATTAACCACTGAAGAAATGTTAGGTACCAAAGACCGTGTTTCTATTACTTATAAAAATTTGCCAAACGACATTACAATCGGTAATCACATCTTAATTGATGATGGACTCATTGCGCTTCGTGTATTGTCCCACACAAAAACCGATATTGTTTGTGAGATTTTAAATGGTGGCATGATTTCTAATCGAAAGGGCGTAAATGTCCCTGGCGTTTCTTTATCTATGCCATATTTAAGCGAACAAGATAGAAAAGACATTGAATTTGGTGCTGAAACAGGATTTGATTTTATTGCCGCTTCTTTTACAAGAACCGCTGCTGATATTGAAGCTGTAAAAGCTGTTTTATCAAAATATCCAAATAACAACATTAAAATCGTTGCAAAAATTGAAAACGCTGAGGGTGTTAACAACATAGATGATATTCTTCGTGTTTGTGATGGTGTTATGGTTGCTCGTGGCGATATGGGCGTTGAGATTCCACTTGAAGAAATTCCTGTTCTTCAAAAAATGTTAATTAAAAAAGCTTATAATGCTGGCAAACAAGTAATTACAGCTACCCAAATGCTTGATTCTATGATGAAAAACCCTCGCCCTACCAGAGCAGAGACAACTGACGTCGCAAACGCAATTTACGATGGCACAAGTGCTATCATGCTTTCCGGCGAAACAGCTGCCGGTTTATATCCAATTGAAGCTGTAAAAACCATGGCTATGATAGCGGAACGTACAGAACAAGATATCGATTATGAAAAACGTTTCCGTATTCGTGAAGTAACCGATATGCCAAATGTAACAAATGCAATTTCTCACGCAACCGTTACTACCGCAATGGATTTAAATGCTGCGGCAATCGTTACAGTAACAAAAACCGGCCAAACCGCAAGAATGATTTCTAAGTTCAGACCAATGAGTCCAATTATTGGCTGCTCACCTGATCCAAAAGTAGTTAGACAATTAAATATGTCTTGGGGTGTTATCCCTCTACTTGTTGGCGAAGAACATACAACGGATGAGCTTTTTGAACATGCAATTCGTAAAGCACAAGAAAAAGGGCTTGTTGAAAGCGGTGACCTTGTTGTTATCACTGCTGGTATACCTCTTGGTATTTCCGGAACTACCAACTTAATGAAAGTGCATATCGTTGGCGATATTCTAATTTCCGGTACCGGTATTACTGAAGAAAGCGTTTGCGGAAATCTTTGTGTTTGTTCATCTGAAGAACAAGCTTTGAAAACATTTAAAAATGGTGATATCTTAGTTATCCCAAAAACGAGCAACAATATTTTCAACTTAATTAAAAACGCTTCCGGAGTAATTACAGAACAAGATGGTGTGGATTCTCATGCAGCAATTGCTGGCCTTGCTTTAAATAAACCGGTTTTAATTGGTGCGACAAACGCTACACAAATTTTACGTAGTGGAACAACGGTACACTTAGATGCAAGTAACGGAATTGTATGCAATGCAGCAAAATGTAATATGAAATAGATGCGAAAACAGCTTATTGAAACACTATCCCTATTGAACACAAATTCTTATGTTAAATGACAGTAAGGGGGAATATTGATGAATCCCGAAGATAAGCGAAAAGTAAAAGTCGGTATTGCAATCGCTGCATTTGCCATTGTATTTTATCTGATACTTCAAAACTTTTCCAAAGTTACAGCAAGTTTTAAATATGTCGTTGGAATTTTCAACGCTTTCATTATCGGTTTGTGTATTGCTTTTGTTTTGAATTTATTGATGACCTTTTTTGAAAATAGAGTTTTTTACAAAATTGATTTAAAAAAGCATCCTAAATTTGCTCGTGCTAAGCGTCCCATTTCAATTTTACTTACTGTTATTATTGTATTGGGTATTTTAACGGGTTTGATCTGGTTTATCATTCCACAATTAACGGAAAGCGTAGCAACTCTTGGACGAAATATGAATTCTTATATTATGTCGTTAGAACAGTTTGGAAACAATATTTTAAATCAATTCGGTATTTCTGCCGATATTAACAAAACCATAAATGGATATTTGACTGAAATATCTACCTATATCATTGATTTTATAAAAAATGCTGTTCCAAAAATCTTTGAAGTTACCTCTAATATTACAACAGGAATTGTAAACATATTCTTAGGCTTTATTATTGGTATCTATATGCTTGCCGGAAAAGAGACCTTATTAAGAAACTGCAAAAAAACATTGTATGCTTTTGCTCCAAAAAAAGGTGCGGACTACTTTCTACATGTATATCAATTAGTAAAAGTCCGCTTTAGTGGGTTTGTTACAGGTCAATTAACCGAAGCAGTCATTCTCTGCGTATTATGCTTTATTGGTATGAACATATTCGGTATGCAGTATGCATTGCTAATTAGTGTTATTATAGGCGTTACCAATATGATTCCGATTATCGGACCTATTGTCGGAGCAATTCCAGGTGCGATCATTATGTTGATGATTGACCCTATGAAAGCGCTTTGGTTTGTTATTTTTATTATTGTATTACAGCAATTAGAAAGCAATATTATTTATCCAAAAATTGTTGGTGACTCCATCGGGCTTCCGGGAATATGGGTTATTTTTGCAATTATGCTTGGTGGTAAACTGTTTGGCTTTGCGGGTATTATATTAGGAGTGCCTGCATTCGCAGTACTTTATACAATATTAAGTGAAAATGTAACTGCAAAATTAAAGAAAAAAGGAATTACTGTTCGATAGAATTTGATAATCTCATTCCTACATGGAGTGAGATTATTTTTATAAAAGAACAATTTATATTTAACTTTTATTGTAATAAAAATTAGTAAAAAAGGCTTTTTAATGGTGCTTTTTTCTAATTTCGCTTGCTAGTCAGCGGGAAATAGAGTATAATTATTGCGATAAGTTTTATACTACAATAAAATTCATTTTTATATAAAACTTGAAATAGAATTGTTTAGGAATTTGAAAAGGAGCTCTACTTATTATAAATTTAGTAGAGTAGGAACTATTATGAAAATACCATTATTAGATTTACAAAGACAATATCAAAATATCAAGCAAGAGGCTGATACTGCGGTTTGCGAAGTATTAACAAACGCTCATTATATCATGGGTGAAAATGTACTTTCCTTTGAAAAAGAATTTGCAGACTACGTCGGTGTAAAACATGCGATTTCAGTTGGAAATGGAACGGACGCACTCGTCATTGCATTAAAAGCTATGGGAATAGGGAAAGATGATGAAGTTATCACTACTCCATACACCTTTTTTGCAACCGCTGAAGCAATTTCTTTTGTCGGTGCTACTCCTGTTTTTGTAGATGTTCGTTTGGATACGTATAACATAGATGAAACTAAAATTGAAGAAAAAATCACAAGCAAAACCAAAGCGATTATGCCTGTTCATATCTTTGGACAATGCGCTGAAATGGATGCCATTAACGCAATAGCAAAGAAACATGGACTTTTGGTTATTGAAGATGCTTGCCAAGCTGCAGGTGCGGAATATAACGGTAAAAAAGCCGGCTCTTTAGCAGATATGTCTTGCTTCTCATTCTTTCCAACAAAGAACTTAGGTTGTGCCGGTGACGGTGGCATGATTTGCACAGATAATGACGATCTTGCAATTATCTGCAAAGCTCTAAAAATCCACGGTAGTGGTGAAATGGGCGAAAAGGCTTATAATCTGCTTCATCATATTGAAGCAGACGTTGAAGAAGATACTTCTACTGATAATACGATTTACAATCCGAAAAAATATTATAACTACTTAATTGGTCATAATTCTCGTTTAGATGAAACACAAGCAGCATTACTGCGCATTAAGTTAAGACACCTAGACACATACATTCAAAACAGAAGAGCAGTTGCTGATAGATATAATAACGCTTTTGCTCATACCAATTTGGTTACACCAAAATGCGGTGAAAAATCTGTTCCCGCCTACCATCTATATATTTTACAATTCGAAGACCGAGAAAAAATTGTATCCTATTTAGCCCAAAATGAAATTGCGACCGGAACTTACTATCCTGTGCCTTTACATTTACAAAAATGTTATACAAGCCTTGGATACAAAAAAGGTGATATGCCAAATGCGGAATATTTATCTGAAAGAACATTTGCAATTCCAATGTTTCCGGAACTTACTCAAGAAGAAGCAGATTTTATCATTACAACAATTAAAAAAGCAATTGAATCATAATTTTATTTCTTTAGACATGAAAACAACATAAGTTTTATCAAGTAAATGCAAAATTATCATATTGAAAATAAAAACAGACAATGAAAAACGGAGGTTTTAAAATGAAGGAAAAACTCATTCAAAAAATTGATAACAGAGAAATTATTGTAGGTGTTGTAGGACTAGGCTACGTTGGATTACCACTTGCTGTTGAAAAAGCAAAAGCAGGCTTTAAAACAATTGGTTTCGATGTACAAGACAGCAAAGTAAAAATGGTAAACGAAGGTCATAACTATATCGGGGATGTTGTAAATGAAGATCTTCAAGAAATCGTAAAATCAGGTATGTTATCTGCAACAACTGATTTTTCATTCATAAAAGATGTAGATTTCATTGCTATTTGTGTTCCTACTCCACTAGACGAACACCAACAACCAGACATCAGCTATGTAAGAGAAAGCACCATTGCAATTTCTAAATATCTTAAAAAAGAAACTATGGTTGTTTTAGAAAGTACAACATACCCAGGTACTACTGAAGAATTAATTAAACCGATTCTTGAAAAAGGTTCCGGACTAAAATGTGGTGAAGATTTCTATCTAGGTTTCTCTCCTGAACGTGTTGATCCAGGTAACTTAATCTATAAAACTAAAAACACACCAAAAGTTGTTGGTGCAATCGGTGAAGATGCTGTTAAAGTAATCTCTCATATGTACCGTGCAGTATTAGCCGGTGATGTAAAAGAGGTATCTTCTCCTGCAGTTGCAGAAATGGAAAAAATCCTTGAAAACACATATCGCAACATTAACATTGGTTTAATCAATGAATTAGCAATTCTTTGTAACAAAATGGGCATTAACATTTGGGAAGTTGTTGACGCTGCTAAAACAAAACCATACGGCTTCCAAGCATTTTACCCAGGCCCAGGCCTAGGCGGACACTGTATCCCTCTTGACCCTTACTATTTATCTTGGAAAGCAAGAGAATATGGCTTCCATACCTCTATGATTGAATCATCCGCTATGATTAACGACCGTATGCCTGAATATTGTGTAGAACGTGCCGGAACAATTCTAAATCGCTTCAAAAAAGCATTAAACGGATCTAAAGTGTTAATCTTAGGCGTTGCATATAAACAAGATATTGACGATTACCGTGAAAGTCCTGCACTTCATGTAATTGAACATTTTAAGAAAAATGGCTCTATCGTTGATTTTTATGACCCTTTTGTTGCTGAATACAAATTTAAAGGTCAAAAATATCAAGGCCTTTCCGCTATTGATAAAGATGTTGTTGCAAGCTATGACTTAGTTGTTGTTACCGCAGCGCATACAACTGTTGATTATGAGATGGTTGCAGAAAATGCTGTTGCTGTATTTGATACGAAAAACGCAATGAGTAAAGTTGCCAACAGAGAAAAGATTGAACTATTATAGAGGGGTAGCATAAATGAAATATGCGTTAATCGGCACAGGAAGAATTTCTGTAAACCATATTGCATCTGCTATGAAGCATAGTGATGAGCTCGAGTTTGTAGCTGTTTGTGATATTGTTCCGGAAAACATGGACAATGCGTTAGCAAAAGCGGAGTATCACAAACCAATTTTAAAATATACAGACTATAAGCAAATGGTGCAAGAATGCAAACCCGACTTAGTTGCAATCGCAACCGAATCCGGAATTCATGCAGAAATCGGTGTTTATTGTTTAAACAATGGTTGTAATTTAATTATTGAAAAACCAATTGCAATGTCTATTGATGATGCTCAGCTGTTAATTGATACTGCTAAGGCAAACAACAAAATTCTATGTGCTTGTCATCAAAATCGATTTAATAAATCTATCCAAAAAATCCGTGCCGCTTTAGAGGCCGGCCGTTTTGGACGCTTATCTCATATTGCCGCACATGTTCGATGGAATCGAAACGAATCCTATTATACTCAAGCTCCTTGGAGAGGAAAATGGGCTAGTGATGGCGGTTGTTTAATGAATCAATGTATCCATAATGCTGACTTAATGTGTTGGATGCTAGGCGATATTGAAGAGGTATTCGCTTACACCAACAATACACAGCACCCTTATATTGAAGGTGAAGATTTAGGTATTGCTTTGGTAAAATCAAAAAATGGTGCATACGGATTATTTGAAGGAACTGTAAACGTATTCCCAAAAAATTTAGAGGAAACTTTATATATTTTTGGTGAAACGGGTACTGTAAAAGCAGCAGGTACTTCCGTTAATCTTATCGAAGAATGGAACTTTAGCCAAATGACGCAAGAAGATTCCACTGTAAAAGAGGAATGTCATGAAGCCCCACCAAATGTATATGGTTTTGGCCATGAACATGTATACGCTGACGTAATTGAAGCAATTCATACCGGTAGAAAGCCCTTAATTGATGGTGAACAAGGTAAAAAGGCGTTGGAATTGATTTTAGCTATTTATAAATCAAAAAAGACAGGCTTACCTGTAAAACTGCCATTGGATCATTTTGCATCCACAGAGATGGCAGGCACTTTTCATTCCGCTACTAATGACTAAAAAAGACGAATTGTAAGCATATTTATCTGAAATAAAATTGATGGAAACATAAAACATGGAGGTACTGGAAACCAACCTATTAAAACCATAGGTTGTGTTTATAAAGTACCTTCTTTCTACGATAGGCAAAACAGGTACTTGAAAAGAAAATAAAGGAGCGAATAATATGAAAGTATGTATTATCGGGCAAACAGATAAAAAATATCTTCCTTATGTAACTCGCTATACCGATTTTTTAAGCCAACATGACATTGCATATGATATCATCTACTGGCAGCAAGAAGACCTTACGATTCACTCTGAACCAAACGAATACTATTTTAAAGAACCTTTACGGGAAGGCTTTTATAAAAAATTGCAATCTTATCATCGCTTTCGCAACTTTATCATTCCGATTTTACAAAACGGGAACTATGACCGTATTATTGTTTTAACCACAATTCCATGCATTTTATTAAGAAAGTATTTATTGAAAAACTATCAAAATCGCTATCTTTTTGATATAAGAGATTACACATTTGAAAAATACGGATTTTATCGAAAATGGGTGAATCAATTAATTGATCATTCTGCCCTTACAACCATCTCTTCTCGTGGTTTTCTTGATTTTTTAACTTCTAACGATAAGATTGTAGTCAATCATAACGTTTCTTTTTTCGATCAAGAAAAAACAACAGCACTCGATTTAAAACAAAAGCAGGTTATTAACATCAGCTTTCTCGGCAAAGTGCGTTATTTTGATGAAAATTGTTCATTGCTAACAAAACTCAAAAATACATTTCGCTATCAACTTTGGTATATTGGGAAGCCTGAAATAGAATGTGATTTACCAACTTTTTGTAAAGATAATGAAATTACCAATGTCAGCTTTGTTGAAAACTACGCAAATGAGCAAAAACCAATATTATATGAAAATATTGATATCATCAATTCGATATATGACGAATATGCCTTAACTGCAACAACTGCTCTTCCTCATCGTTTATATGAAGCTTGTATTTT